>CP073759.1:337596-675192 GCA_018398995.1 Methylophilaceae bacterium
GTGTTGTCGGGTGGCGAAAAAGGTCCGCATGCTATTCAAGGCATTGGTGCTGGATTTGTTCCGCCGATTTTAAATACCAAGATTTATGATGAAGTGGTGCGCGTTAAAAATGAAGATGCCATGACCATTGCACGCCTTATGGCGAGTGAAGATGGTTTGCTGGTTGGCATTTCATCTGGCGCGGCGGTGTGGGCGGCAATGGAAGTAGCCAAACGCCCACAGAATAAAGGCAAGCTACTTGTGGTGATTATTCCATCATTTGGTGAGCGTTATTTATCAACGCCTTTATATAGCGAGCTTGAAGTAGATTAATCTTTGATGGTTTTCAAAGCAAGCTCTTATTCTGGCTTTGCCGTCATTCCGACGAAGGTCGGAATCCAGTGACTTTGAACTAAGCTATCAATCAACGACACTGGTTACCGACCTTCGTCGGTAAGACAGGATAGGAAAGCGACAATCTAACCGAAAAAATTAAACAATACTGGCGTATAAGTCGTTCCAATATGGGTTGGTTTTTTCAATCAGCGTTATCTTCCACTGACGTTTCCATTCTTTCAGTTGCTTTTCACGATTGATTGCAGCCTCCATATTGTCATGTATTTCATACCAGACTAAATGATGGACTTTGTATTTTTTGGTAAAGCCTTCGACAAAATCGGATTGATGCTCCCATACGCGTTTTACTAAGTCTGAGGTAACGCCAATGTAGAGCGTGCCGTTACGTTCGCTTGCTAGGATGTAGACGCAGGGTTGCATTATTAACGTTACTCGACAATCATCTGATTAAAGACCAACTCATTATATCGTCATACCGACGAAGGTCGGTATCCAGTGACTTAACATCCTGAAAGTCGCTGGATTCCGTGTCAAGCACGGAATGACGAGGTTGAGTTTACTTCATCAACTGCGCATATTTTGCGCGTATCTTGGCCGCTTTAGGCGCGGCAACTGCCATGCAATAAGGATTGCTTGGGTTTTTGGCGAAGTAATATTGGTGATAATCTTCTGCTGGGTAAAACGTGCTGGCGGCAGTGACTTCTGTGACGATGGGGACGCTATAGACGTGGTTGTCTTCAAATGTTTTTATCATGGCATTGGCGGCTTGGCGTTGGGACTCATCTAAGTAAAAAATCACTGAACGATATTGTGTGCCGACATCGTTGCCTTGCCGGTTAAGCGTGGTTGGGTCGTGCGCGACTAAGAACACTTCTAGCAAGGCTTCATAACTGACCAAACTTGCATCAAATGTCATTCTGATGCCTTCCGCATGACCTGTGTCGCCGTTACAAATGGTTTTATAGGTTGGGTTTTCGGTATGTCCGCCAATGTAGCCAGACTCGACTTTAATCACACCTTTTAGTTGGCTAAATACAGGCTCTGTACACCAAAAACAGCCCCCTGCGAAAATTGCAATTTGTTCGTTACTCATGTTGGGTTTACCTTTAAAAAAAGCGTATTCGCTAGTCTATATCATCAGTTAATCATGACAATCAATTGGCTGAATGATTCAAAAAAACCATACACAAGCCATGTCATTAAATGCTCTATATGTTGATTTCAATTCCTACTTTGCCTCTGTAGTTGAACAGCAGTTGCAACCCGAATTGCGTGGCAAACCCATTGGTGTATTACCTATGATGGCGGAAACAATATGTTGTATTGCTGCCAGCTATGCAGCAAAAGCGTTTGGTATTAAAGCAGGAACCGGCGCACACGAAGCGCTCAAAGATGCACCAATGCGCATTGCCTTTAATCATATTCCTAATTTGGTGGTAGAAAATGATGATTAGCGCAATGATCGATATCCTTTTCTACCTGCTTTAGCTGATTTTACGGTGCCATCACACCAATAATAAGATAGAGGGTATAGCCAATATAAATAGCCATTAATAGACTACCGCCTAAGCGGGTGATGGTTTTTTCACCAGATTCTTTGCGCGTATAGCCAAGTGCAAACAACAAAATGGTTAGTCCCAGCATCACGGTCCAGTCGCGTGTTAATACCTCCGTGGGTATCTGCATAGGATGAATAGCGCTCGCTAAACCAACAACTGCTAACGTGTTAAATAAGTTGGAGCCAATAATATTGCCAACGGCCAAATCGTGTTCACCTTTACGCGCAGCAGCAATGGATGACGCCAATTCAGGGAGTGAGGTACCAACGGCAACAACCGTTAAGCCAATGATTAAATCGCTAACGCCAAACGCGTGTGCGATATTCACTGCACCCCATACCAACATGCGCGAGCTAACCACTAACAACACCAAACCCACAACGAGCATCGTCCAAGCTTTATTGGTTTTAATATGCTTAAGCTCAACTTCTAGCTCAACTTCTAGCTCGTCTTTATGCGATGATTCTTGTCGGCTTTGCACCACCATCCAAATAAAAACCAGCAATAAAACCGCCAGTTCTATTAAACCTTCCAAGCGAGTAATTTGACTATCTTGCAAATGAAAAAAAGCAAGCAAAGTAACCGCCAATAGAATGGGTAATTCTCTTTTAAGGAGTTGAGAGCGCATTAACACCGGGCTTATTAAAGCGGTAACACCTAAAATGAGTGCAATATTGGTAATATTAGATCCATACGCATTACCCAACGCCAGTCCGGGATTACCCTGCATCGCCGCCAAAACAGATACTGTCATCTCTGGTGCAGATGTACCAAAGCCGATAATCACCATGCCCACCAGCAAGGCTGACATGCCAAGATTAAGCGCAACAGCAGCTGCTCCATCTACAAACAGATCGGCACTCCACACCAACACGGCCAAGCCAATCACAATCATCGCTATGGATAACAACATCATTAGGCGTCTTTCTTTAATATGAATAAAATTATTAGGTTGTTATTACAAGCTGCCCAATACATAACCCATCACTAGACCAATTATTAATGCAATCGTGATGCCTCGGTAGGTTAGCACATCTTTGGAGTAACCACGCTTGATGGCAATATAAGCCACCAAATAGCCAACCGCATTGAGTAGCCAAATAAATGACATGGTCAGCACTTTCACCAGCAGTGGTCCAATAATTGGCACCATGGCAATCATGCTGAGCAACCAACTGACTACACCCGTATAGAGCCCCGCTAATACTACGCCACTGGTAGCTAGTTTCACATCCACATTGAATTGATAAGCAAAAAAGGAACCCATGGTGAGCAAAATAAAAATTGGTAACATTATTTTCCATCGTCCGTGTGACGGCAGATGGATAGACTGTTCATCAAATACGCGTTTATTGAGTGATTTTTTTAATAACCAAACATGCTCAACTGCATCAAACTGCCCTTTTAAACCACCTACCAACACTTCACTTGCCAACAAGTTAATCTCATAGCGAGCTTGATAATGCTGATTGATTTCTTGATTGCTAATGGCAAAGGGCGGTCCTGGTTGCAGACTTTGATCGTACTCAAAGGTAATCAACAACTGTGATGCACCATGGGTAATATCGATAATATGCTGCGTATAACGTTGTCGCATTGGCAGTGGCAAAGCAACTAAAGCAGCTCGATCATAAACCGCATCAACCTCACCTAATAATGCTTTGCTTAACTGAAAAATATCGCCGACAAAAATATCAATATTTTCTGCACGATATTGAATAAGAGATTGTTGTTGGCTAATTGTCGGCTTTAATGCTAATTCATCAAATAATTGTTTAACCGCTATCTCGCTTAATTCGACGCCAACAACACGATACCCATGCGCCATTAACCAAGCAATATCCAACGTTTTTCCACATAAAGGCACAAATACACGGCTATCTTTTGCTAATGAAAATAATTCAAAATGATTAACCAATAGTGGATTGGCTACATTTTTGTGGAATCCAATCACATTATCTTTCCACTTTTGATGCCAGAAATCTGGTTCCATGCCTTACCTTTAAGCGATTCTATTGAAACCTATTCTACATAAAATAAAAGCCGCAAATGCGGCTTTTACTAAAATAGTCTGGATTTTTATGAGACTGACTCAGTAATTGGAATCACCTTTTTACCAGTACTTAAGGTATCTAATGCAGCTTTATACGCTGTCATCTGATTAAAGTTGAGGTACTTATAGATATTATCAACATCTGCCAGCTTGTCGCCTACTGTTTGCAAATACTCAGCATGCGTTGGGATTCTACCCAACTTAGCACAGACAGCAGCAAGCTCAGCAGAGCCTAGATAAACGCGTGCATCTTTACCCATACGATTATCAAAGTTACGCGTTGATGTCGAGAACACAGTCGCTTTATCTTCTACGCGCGCTTGGTTGCCCATGCACAAGGAGCAACCAGGCACTTCTGTTCGAGCGCCTGCCTTGCCAAAGACCGAATAAACCCCTTCATCACGTAATTGCGCCTCATCCATTCTAGTGGGTGGTGCAATCCATAAACGGGTTGGAATATTGCCTAAACCATCTAATACTTTTGCCGCGGCGCGATAATGGCCAATATTGGTCATGCAGCTGCCAATAAAGACTTCATCAATTTTGTCTCCCTGTACGGCTGATAATGGCTTCACATCATCAGGATCATTTGGACAAGCAACCAATGGCTCTGTGATCGTTGCCAAATCGATTTCAATCACATGCGCATATTCTGCATCATCATCTGCTGTCATTAAACTTGGGTTTGCCAACCACGCTTGCATGCTTTCAATGCGGCGCTGTATCGAACGGGCATCTTGATAGCCGTTTTCGATCATATTTTGTAATAAGACGATATTGGAATTTAAAAACTCTTTCACCGACGCTTCACCCAACTGCACAGTACAGCCATTGGCTGAACGTTCTGCTGATGCGTCTGATAGCTCAAATGCTTGCTCGACTTTTAAATCAGGCAACCCTTGAATCTCTAATACGCGACCGTTAAAAATGTTCTTTTTACCTTGTTTTGCCACAGTTAAGCTGCCTTCTTGAATCGCCGCATAGGGAATCGCATTAACCAAATCGCGCAAAGTAATACCAGGTTGCATTTCACCTTTAAATCTTACCAGCACCGACTCTGGCATATCCAAAGGCATTGCACCCGTTGCAGCGGCAAACGCCACCAATCCCGACCCTGCTGGAAAAGAAATGCCAATCGGGAAACGGGTATGAGAATCACCACCAGTACCAACGGTATCAGGCAAAATCATACGGTTTAACCATGAGTGAATAATGCCATCGCCGGGCTTCAAGGTCACACCACCACGACTAGAAATAAATTCTGGCAATGTATGTTGTAGATTAATATCAACGGGCTTAGGATAAGCGGCTGTGTGACAGAAACTTTGCATGACTAAATCGCTGCTAAAGCCTAAACAAGCCAGCTCTTTCAATTCATCACGCGTCATACCGCCAGTCGTATCTTGTGATCCAACCGTTGTCGCTTTTGGCTCACAATACGTACCTGCTCGTACACCTTGCCCCTCTGGTAAGCCACATGCACGACCCACCATTTTTTGCGCCAAGGTAAACCCTTTACCTGTATCTTTTGCTGGCACAGCTTGAATAAAAATATCTGTTTCTGGCAAATGCAATGCTTTTCGGGCATTGGCAGTTAAACCGCGACCAATAATCAGTGGAATACGGCCGCCAGCACGTACTTCATCCGCAATCGTCACTGGATTCATCTTAAATTCAGCAATCATCTCATTGGCTTCATTGAAAATTTTTCCTTCAAACGGCTTAATGGTAATCACATCACCAGTGTTCATTTTTGACACATCACATTCAATTGGAAATGCGCCTGAATCCTCTGCCGTATTAAAGAAAATAGGAGCGATTTTATTGCCAATCACTACGCCACCAGTGCGTTTATTAGGCATATTTGGAATATCTTGTCCTGTCCACCACTGTACAGAGTTAATTGCTGATTTTCGTGAAGAGCCCGTACCAACGACGTCGCCGACATAGGCAACTTGGTAGCCTTTCTTTTTTAAGGTCGCAATTGTTGCTAGACCATCTGCCATTTTATTGATTAACATGGCATTAGCATGCAATGGAATATCGGGGCGGCTCCATGCTTCTTGTGCTGGGCTCAAATCATCGGTATTGGTTTCACCATCAACTTTAAAAACAGCCACTTTCATTTCTGCTGGCATAGCAGGTTTGTTTGTAAACCACTCTGCATTTGCCCAAGATTCCATTAATTGTTTAGCGTATGGATTGCCCGCCTTCATTTTTGCTTCTACATCATAAAACGCGTCATACATTAAAATCGTTTTAGCCAATGCCTTTACCGCTTGCTCTGCTAAGTCGGTATCAAGCAATTCAACCAAAGCCAGTACGTTATAGCCGCCTAACATGGTACCCAGCAACTCAACTGCCTTTTCTGCACTGACTAAGGGTGAGTTTGTTTCGCCTTTGGCCAGCGCTGACAAAAATGCAGCTTTTACATACGCTGCTTGATCAACCCCAGCGGGTGTTCGGTTGGCCAACAAGTCAACCAACAAATCTTCCTGACCTTTTGGTGGGTTTTTTAATAACACAACCAACTCAGCGACTTGCTCAGCCGTTAATGGTAGTGGTGGTAAATGCGCTTCAGAACGCTCTTTAACGTGTATTTGGTATGCTTCTATCATATGCTTTATTTCATTTCCTAACATTAACGTTTGATAAAATATGTACGTCTCTTTATTTGACTAATTCTTTTGCAAATGATGTGCCACAACTTTTTGTATTGGCCGCAATTTCCCACCTGTCTAGCAATGCTTTTTGATAATCAGCACCATGTTTAAGCGCTAAAAAAGCACGAACTTCAGCCACATCTGCAAAGCCATTATGATCGGTATCCATTATTGCAATATTATCTTCTACGCTAGGGCCGGTATATTTGCCGTTATCATCCGTTAGATAACCCAAGATTTCTACTGCATAGCCTAATGATGCACCCATCGACAAACCAGCCATCAATATCCATTTAGTCATTTTTTTCACCTCGATTCATACTACCATTTTGATCGAGATTAATCTATTTACTCAGCTTGCAAGGTGACTTACAGCACATTACATTATGCCTATATGGGCTTAATCGCGATTGTCTGCGCAGCCATTTTTTGTTTCCATAACGCTGGCCCAGATTGATGCACAGATTCGCCATTAGCACTTACTGCCACGGTGACGGGCATATCAACCACATCAAATTCATAAATCGCCTCCATACCTAAGTCGGCAAATGCGATGACTTTTGCATGCTTAATGGCTTTACTCACCAGATAAGCTGCGCCACCAACTGCCATTAAATAGACAGACTGGTGCTGAGCGATAGAAGCTAATGCGGCTTCACCTCGCTCCGCCTTGCCGACTGAGCCTAACAGCCCTGCATCCAACATCACATCACTGTAACTGTCCATTCTTGTTGCCGTTGTGGGGCCTGCAGGACCAACCGCTTCACCACCAACAGCATCTACCGGCCCTACGTAATAGATAAAGCGATTACTAAAATCGACAGGTAATTGTTCACCTTTGGCAATCATGTCAGCAATGCGCTTATGAGCAGCATCGCGCCCTGTCAGCAATTTTCCAGATAGCAATAGTGTTTGTCCCGCCGCCCATGTTTGGGTTTCTTGCTTAGTCACTGTATTCAAATCCACCCGCTTAGCATGCGCATCTGGCGCCCATGTGATGTCAGGATAAGCACCCATGTCTGGCGGCACCAATGCTGCAACGCCAGTTCCATCCAACTCAAATTCGATATGTCTTGTTGCCGCACAATTTGGAATAATTGCCACTGGCAAACTGGCTGCGTGCGTTGGATAATCTAATATCTTTACGTCTAATACTGTTGTTAAACCACCCAAACCTTGCGCGCCAATACCTAAATTATTCACTTTTTCATATAGAGCCAACCTGAGCTCTTCAATGCGATTGCTAGCACCTTTTTCTTTTAAGAGATGAATATCAATTGGCTCCATCAATGATTCTTTTGCCATTAGCACAGCTTTTTCTGCACTGCCGCCAATACCAATACCCAACATACCTGGCGGACACCAGCCAGCACCCATTTGGGGCACAACCTGCATCACCCAATCTTCAATACTGTCATTCGGATTCAACATGGTTAATTTTGCTTTATTTTCCGAACCACCGCCCTTAGCAGCAATTTTTACTTCAATTTTATTGCCAGTTACGAGCGAAATATGCACCACAGCTGGCGTATTGTCACCCGTATTGGTGCGCTTGCCAGCGGGATTTGTCACAATGGAAGCTCTGAGTTTATTTTCTGGCAATAAGTAGGCACGCCGCACCCCTTCATTGACCATTTGCTCCACATCTAAGGCCGTATTTCCCACATCACTTTCCCACTGCACATCCATGCCCACTTTAACAAAAGCAACAACGATGCCAGTATCTTGGCAAATAGGTCGTTTGCCTTCTGCACACATGCGTGAGTTAGTCAAAATCTGTGCAATCGCATCTTTTGCCGCAGGCGATTCTTCGCGTTGATAAGCTTCAGCTAATGCTTGAATATAATCTTGCGGATGATAATAAGAAATAAATTGCAGCGCATCTGCAACACTTTGTATGAAATCTTCTTTTTTGATCAAGGTCATGAATTATCTTGTGCTCTTTGCTATTGCAATCGAAGGCGTAATATCTTTACGTAAAATTTTGCCATTTTTAGTTCTGGGAAAATCGTTAGCAAAGTAGATGACTTTTGGCACTTTATACGCGGCTAGATGCTCTTTACCAAAAGCAATTAAATCATTTGGACTAACACTAGCATTTGGCTTCAATATTGCATAACAAGCGACTAGCACTTTATCTTTCTCTAGCGCTTCACCAATCGCTGCACAATCCGCAACGTCAGGATGTCCTTTATACACGCGCTCAATTTCATATGGCGATACACGATAGCCAAAACTTTTGATAATGTCGTCTTTACGTCCCAAGAACCAAATGTAGCCATCTTCATCATATTTGGCATAATCCCCTGTGAAAAAATAGCCATCGTGCTTATATTTTGCCGTTTCCTCATCCAAGTTCCAATAGCGTAAAAACACACCCGGATCGTCAAGTGGAATGCTAATCATACCTTCCTCGCCCACTGGCACTTCTGTTAAGGTTTCCGGGTCTAGTAATTTAATCGCATGTCCCGGTTGAGCAAAACCGGCTGAGCCAGCGCGTATTGGGCGATAAATGCTTTGCGACAGGTAATAAGAAAACTCGCTCATGCCTACCGCTTCGTAAATATCCAATCCAAATCGCTGTTCCCACTGATGCAAGACTTCATCGGATAAATGCTCACCCGCACTCATAAAATGTCGAATACTCGGCAAGTCTTTTTTATCCGTTGTTGTCTTTTGTAAAATTTGACGATAAATGGTTGGCACACCAATAAAAATAGTTGCCTTGTGTTTTTGTATTAAATCCAACCATTTTTGTGCGTCATTTTTACCTTCGTGCACAATGACTGTTTTACCTAAATAGAGCGGGTCCATCAAACCTGAGCCCAATACATAGGTCCAATTAAACTTACCAGAGTGCATAATTCTATCTTGCGTATTCTCTGCATAATTGAACCAATATTTAGCTGCAGGTTGTCGCCCTAACATGGCGCGGTGAGCATGTAAGACGCCTTTGGGATAACCCGTTGTACCTGAGGTATAAACCAAGTAAGCGGGATCATCCGCTAGGGTTTTCTCGGCAGGCTGAATCTCTTTAATGGCCATCAACGCCGCTTTTAAACTCAATACATTGAGCACGTCATCTGTTTCAACTTGATCTGCTTCAGTAACAAGAATATGTTTTAGATGTGGTGTTTCTTGCAGATTTTGTTTAATTTGTGCAGACATTGCCTGCCATGCTTTCGCATCGGTAACCAAGACAGAAGCACCTGAATCCTTTGCTAAATAAGCAACTTCTTCAGCGGTCAATAATGTTGAAGTAGGCACTGCAATAGCGCCCATTTTCATGGTGCCTAAAAAAGCAATGGGATAAGCCAAACTGTTCGGCAAACGGACTAATACACGATCGCCTTTATTCAGCTTAAGATTGCGTAGCAACTGGGCAAACTGATTGGTTTTATGCGACAACTCAGTAAATGTAATGGTGTCTGTTCCTAAGGCATCATCTTCTACTATCATGGCTAACGAATCTGCAAGCGGCGTGTTTATTTGGCTATCAGCACATGCAGATCCAATATTAAAGAATGTAGGTACTTTCCATTCCCATTTTTCGAATGGTTCAAACGGTTTCAATAGGTTATGCATCATAATAATATTCCATATGGCCAGTTTTGACGGATCACCTGTTCAGGTAACATTGCAAGCACTTCAAGTGCAAATTCTGTATCACTTTTTTTCAACGCTCTCAAGGCGTGCGCCCTTAACAGAGTTTGTAAGGCTTTGCCAAACATAGGCGGATCTAACATTTCCCCCTCAAACTTGATTGCACCCCCTAATAAAGCATCGGCTTCAATGGCTGCTTTTAAAATATTCACTTTTTTTGTCACTTCGGTAGGTGAAGGCGTATAAGCTGTTTTACATAAATGAATATGCCCAGGGTGAATGGTTTGTTTGCCAGTCAGGCCCATTGCCGCCTCTTCACAGGCGTGTTTATAAACAACACGCGCTTGATCGTCGCCATGTAAATCCAACCAACGACGCACATCGTGCGGCTCCACAAATTTCTCTGGCATGATATTAGAGCCTATCAGCGTTTCCACGCCGCCAATTACACCAACACCCGCAATACGCGACTCAAACAACAATGCGTGCATATAGAACTGTAGCTCTGCTATCCAGTTTTCAGGTGTAATATGAATCCCCATCGCTTTTGAGAAGTCGTGAATACCAAATACCACATGTTCAACTGTTTCATATTGCATCAGTTCTGGTGCAATTCTGAGTGATTTTGGGTGCTCTATAATCGGCTGAATGGTAATTTTCTCATTCACCTCTAATAGTAAACTGGACAAATCACGTACTTCTGCCGCCCCATATGCCTCGCCTGCTTTTGCTAACATCACGACATTGATATAGTCGCCCATATCTCGCACTAGCTTCATATCCTCTTCATATTCATCTGTGCGGAACGAGTTAACACGCACGGCAATGGTGACGCGCTCATTCATTTTGCGTAATAAAGGCAGTTCTTGGCGCAATAATTGCCGACTCATTTCTTTCTGGCGGCAGCCATCTTCTAAATCAAATATCAAGGTATGCGCATTGGTAAAATGTGCGTGTTTTTTCATACGTGCTGAAGCTTGCTCCATATCCTCATAGATACCCAGGCTTGGTGCATACTTGATTGGTGGATAATAAAGCTGTATCCCTGGCCAGTAATTGCCAAGCGATTTCATATCGTCTTGTTCTGTCATTAAAAGTCCCTTAAAACGTAGCTACTTACCGCATTGAGCTTTGTGATGATGTTATTTAAATGTTGGTTGTTCTGCGCTTTTTGCGATTGAATCAACGCCCAAAATTCATTGTCTGGCAGGTCTAATAAGCCATCAAACACTTCAAACTCTTTAAGCGACAAATCATTAAATTGCTCATTCACAAAACGCTGTAAAACAATATCCAGCTCCAACATGCCACGGCGACAGCGCCAAGCCAATCGCCTTTGTTCAGCATCAAGCATTATTTCTGCATTAATCATATTAGGCATCTCATAATGGGTTGATTGAAAATATCTTTTTATTAGATTTCTTTTCTTTTGCGCGCTCAATTTTTAAATCTTTAATCTTTGAGATAGCCGCGTTTGGGTTCAGCTGCTTTGGACAAACCTCAACGCAATTCATAATGTTATGGCACCGATATAAACGATAAGGATCTTCTAGATTTTCTAAACGCTCTTCTTCTGCTTGATCGCGCGAATCTGCGATAAAGCGATAAGCCTGTAATAAGCCGGCTGGTCCAACAAACTTGTCTGAATTCCACCAAAAACTTGGACAAGACGTAGTACAAGCACCACACAATATACATTCGTATAACCCATCTAACTTTGCTCTATCTTCAGGGCTTTGTAACCTTTCAGTTTCGGGTAATGGATCATTGTTTTGTAAGTAGGGCTTCACAGAATTGTAATGCTCAAAAAACTGGGTCATATCGACCACCAAATCACGAATCACAGGCAGGCCAGGCAAAGGCCTAATGACAACAGGCTGCTCTAAATCTGCAATATTGGTAATACAAGCCAAAGCATTTTTACCATTGATATTTAACGCATCACTACCGCACACACCCTCGCGACAAGATTTGCGCACGCTCAATGTTGGATCTTGATGTTTCACCCTAAGCAAAGCATCCAACAACATATGCTCGCCTTCTTGCAGTTCAATCTCATAATCCTGCATGTAGGGCTTTTTATCGGTATCTGGATTAAATCGGTAAATCGATAGTTTCATGATTAATATACCCTCGCTTTTGGAACAAATGACGGCACGGTCAGCGGCTGCAGCTGAACTGGTTTATATTTAAGTTGGTGATTTTCTCGATAGTAGAGTGAATGTGTGAGCCAATTCACATCATCTCGCTCTTCGTAGTCTTCACGCGCATGCGCACCACGGCTCTCGGTGCGGTTGTGTGCGGCGTGCATGGTGGCTAATGCCACTTCAATTAAGTTATCTAATTCAAGCGCTTCAATACGCGCAGTATTAAATACTTTACTGGTGTCTTTTATGACAACATTTGCTACACGCTCAGCGACCGCATTGATTTCTTGCACACCTTTTGCCAATAAATCTGGAAAACGGAAGACGCCACAATTTTCTTGCATGATTTGACGCAGATCCAACCGCACTTGCATCAAATTCTCACCTTGTGGACGCTCATATCGTGCAAGTCGACTCATTGTTTTGTCGCCAACATCTTTGGGTAATGGCTTATGCGCTTTATGTGTCTTCACTGTGTTAACAATGTGATCGCCTGTTGATTTGCCAAAGACAACCAAATCTAGTAACGAATTTGAACCTAGACGATTTGCACCATGTACTGATATACAAGCACATTCGCCAACCGCATATAGACCATTCACCGCTTGCTGTTGATCACCATTTGGCACAATCACTTGGCCATTCAGATTAGTGGGCAAACCACCCATCATATAGTGGGCAGTGGGCACGACTGGAATCGGGTCTTTTACTGGATCAACATTTGCAAATGTTTTAGCAATTTGGCGAATACCAGGCAAACGCTGGTCAATCATTTCTTCACCCAAATGATCCAATTTTAAGTAGACCGCATTCTTACTTGCACCAACGCCGCGCCCTTCTTTAATCTCGGTGGCTGAAGCGCGTGAAACGATATCTCGACTGGCAAGATCTTTTGCGGTTGGCGCATAACGTTCCATGAAGCGTTCGCCTTCAGAATTAACCAAATAGCCGCCCTCACCCCTTACCCCTTCTGTAATCAATACACCCGCATGCAAAACGCCAGTTGGGTGAAATTGCCAAAACTCCATATCTTGTAGAGGAATCCCTGCGCGTGCCGCCATACCAAGACCATCGCCCGTGCAGGTAAATGCATTGGTACTGGCTTGAAAGATACGTCCAGCGCCCCCTGTTGCTAGCAAGGTTGCTTTCGCTTCAAATATGCGCACTTCTCCAGTTTCGATTTCAAGTGCGATCACACCAAGCACATCGCCGTCTGCATCACGAATCAAATCTAACGCGTACCATTCGACAAAAAATTGTGTTTGCGCGCGCACATTGCGTTGGTATAAGGTATGCAACATGGCATGGCCTGTTCTGTCGGCAACAGCACAAGTGCGAGAAATGGGTGATTCCCCAAAGTTTTGTGTCATGCCGCCAAACGGTCTTTGGAAAATTTTGCCATTGTCTAATCGGTCAAATGGCATCCCAAAATGCTCAAGCTCAATAATGGCTTTTGCCGCGTTCTTACACATAAATTCAATTGCATCTTGATCGCCCAAAAAGTCAGACCCTTTGATGGTGTCATACATGTGCCAAAGCCATTTATCTTCGGCTACGTTACCCAAAGCAGCTGCAATACCGCCTTGTGCAGCAACGGTGTGCGAACGTGTCGGAAATACTTTGGATAACACCGCCACTTTAACGCCAGCTTCGGCTAGTTGAAGCGCTGCACGCAAACCTGCACCGCCGCCACCTACTATCACTGTATCAAACTGATGTTTTTCTAATGCCATCTAAATACTCCAAAAAAGAAAAATTGACCAAGCTAATGAGGCTAATAACACCAGCTCTACTAGTATTTGCAGGTAGCGTCTTATCGTTAAATTAGGTACATAATCTCTAAACACATCTCTGACACCAATCCATGCATGTATACACAAGCTAGCATAGAAGAGTACGTTTAAGATGCGCCACCACCATGGTGCGTTAAATGCCATCCAAGTTGCATAATCAACTGGCTTTTGTATCAAAAAATAAACTAACAATATCAATAAATATACTGTCATATAGGTTGCAGTTATTCTTTGTAGCAACCAAAATCGCATACCAGGATATCGCTCTGTTAATAGCTCAATCAACATAGAGTCATCACCATATTAAATAAGAAAAATATAAAACAGAAAGCACAACAAGCCCCATCAATATGCGACTGGAATACCGCGCCTGGTGCAGGCCATGCATCCAATGTAAGTCTTGTGCTAAGTGGCGTAATCCAGCATAAAAATGATGAAAAAATGCCCAAGCAAATCCGATTATCACTAATTTCACTAACCAAAAATCCATCGCCATTAATACACGTAAGTAATCAGCCTCGCTTGCAAATGAACCCTGCAATGCAAGCAATAGCAAAGGCAGCAATAAAAACAAACCCATGCCGCTCACGCGATGCAAAATGGAAACCAACGCATTGATTGGCAAGCGAATGGTCAATAAATTAAGATTTTTAGGTCTATTGTTATTCATTCGCCATACCCTTTAGTGCTGCCTCTTTTACGGCTGTTGATACTTTTTCTAACAATCTTGGATCAAATGGTTTAGGAATAATATAGTCCGGACCAAAGGTGAGTGAAGTTAATTTGTATGCCTCAAGCACCTCGGCTGGAACAGGTTCATGTGCCAATTCACCCAGTGCTTTTGCCGCTGCAACCTTCATTTCTTCTGTGATTTTTTTGGCTTTGGCATCTAATGCGCCACGAAACAAATAAGGAAAACATAGCGCATTATTGACCTGATTAGGAAAGTCGCTACGTCCTGTCGCCATAATAATGTCATCTCGTATGGCATGTGCCACACTGGGTAACACTTCAGGATCTGGGTTTGCTAATGCAAATATAATGGGATTTTTTGCCATGCTTTTTATTAAACCAGCATCTAATGCATTCTTAGCAGAAACACCAATAAAAACATCGGCGTCTTGCATGGCATCTGCAAGGGTTTTAACAGCACTCACCTCAACCGCGAGATCGATATTATTGTCATGTAAATCTTGACGACTTTTATCAATCACCCCTTTTTTATCAACCATCGTGATATTGCTTGCCCCCATGTGCTTTAATAGTTTTGCACATGAGCAACCGGCAGCACCCGCACCCAAAAAGACAATTTTGGCCTGATGAATTGTTTTTGACTGCAATTGCAGCGCGTTCAATAACGCCGCCCCCACAATCACCGCCGTGCCGTGCTGATCATCATGAAACACAGGAATATCCAAATGTTGTTTCAGCTGTTTTTCAATATAAAAGCAATGTGGCGCCGCAATATCTTCTAAATTAATGCCCCCAAAAGTTGGCGCAATATTGATTACAGTCTGAATAAACGCGTCAGGACTAGCCGCATTTACTTCAATATCAAATACATCAATACCAGCAAAGCGTTTAAACAAAACGGCCTTACCCTCCATCACAGGCTTACTGGCTAAAGCGCCCGTGTTACCCAGACCCAAGACAGCACTGCCATCGGTAATCACCGCAATCAGATTGCCTTTGTTGGTGTACTTGTAAGCATCCGCTGGATTATCACGAATCGCCATGACAGGTACCGCCACGCCCGGGGTATAGGCTAACGATAAATCGTCTTGTGTTAAACATGGCTTGGTCGATTCAACACTCAACTTTCCAGGCATAGGAAACTGGTGATAATCTAATGCACGTTTTTCTAATTCTGTCATGGTTGCTTCTCTTTTCTATACAGGTTGAATCTATTATCTATTGACAACGCTTTATTCCAACTCACTCATATAATGATGATCGTCGGTTAAACATAGTCCAAGTCGCCACTCCATCGGTTTATCGCCATAGGTAAACGATACACGCTCAATACTTAACAACGGATGACCCTGCTTCAAACCCAACGATTGTGCAACGCTTGCTTCTGCTTCCACTGCTTTTAATCGTTCTTCAGCACGCACCATTCTTACGCCAAATTGCGCCTCATACATGCTATACATAGAGCCACTACTTTCTTCTACCTTTGCTCTATTAAGTCCTTTGAATGCTGCCGCAGGCACAATAATGTGATCATGAATCAATGGTCGGCCAGAAAAAGTAAGTAATCTTTTTACCTCTATCACACTCGCACTGGCTTTAATCTCTAGTATTTTGGCTATATAAGCACCGGCTTTTGACTTTGTGCAGGAAATAAATGCATTATTTAATAGCTCTTTATGTCCCGTTTCAGATGTTAATCGCAAGAATCGCAACTTAATATCGTCTTCTTTATGGGTTGCCACATAAGTACCTTTGCCCTGGCGCCGAATAACGATATTTTCAGTGGCTAAGCTATCAATCGCTTTTCTAACGGTGCCCTGACTGACCTTATAGCGCATTGCCAACTCAACTTCACTTGGAATCACTTCGCCTGGACGCCACTCACCGCCAATTAAGCTTTGCGTAATGAGCACTTTAATCTGATCGTAAAGAGGGCGATAACTCGGTGAATTTAATTGTTTATCCATATACGCAATCTATCAACCTAAAAATTTAATTTCCAATAAGCGTGTATGCAAGCCATGACACACTCTCCAATTATTTACATACTTTATATCATAGATAAATATCGTTTGTCTATCTATTTTATATCTTATATAAGACATAAGATATATGTTGACAGGCAAACAATTATCTTTATAATTAATGCCAACTAAACACTTCGAGTTAGCATAATGATGAATGAGCATATAAGACCAAGGCGATCGATGCTATATGTGCCAGGTTGCAATACACACTATCTTAATCGCGCGCGTACACTTGCAGCTGATGCGGTTATCTTAGATTTGGGCGACCCAATCTTAATTGATGCAAAAGTACAGTCGCGTTTAAATATTGTTGAAGCAGTCAAAGAAGGCGGTTATGGCAAGCGTGAAGTGATTGTAAGGGTCAATGACTTAGACTCCGAGTGGGGGCGCGACGACATTAAGGCTGTAGCCAATATTGGTGCTGATGCCATTCTTTTCCCTAATATAGAATCAAAAGAAGATGTATTAACTGCACAACAATTACTGGATGAAGCGGGTGGCAGTCATATGCCTATTATGGTGATGATAGAAAGTCCACTGGCTGTATTAAATGCAAAAGAAATTGCAGCGGCATCCGACCGTATTAAATGCATGGTAATCGCAACTTCAGATTTAATCACCCAACTTCATGCACGATACACGCCAGAACGCACCGCCATTTTAACGTCGTTATCTTTGGTTGTGCTTGCTGCGCGCGCGTACAAAAGAGCCGTCGTCGATGGGATTGCCAGCGATCTTAAGAATATGCATGCTTTTGAATATGCCTGCCGCGTTGGCAGAGACCTAGGCTTTGATGGAAAGTCCATCATCCACCCAGCCCAAATTGCCTATAGCAATGATGCCTATACGCCTAAAGCGTCTGAAGTCAGCAACGCACGTGAAGTCATTAAGGCATTAAAAGAAGCACAAGCTTCTGGTAAAGGCACTGTGATTGTTAATGATAAGTTTGTAGAAAATCATCATATTGCAGCGGCAGAACGCATTATCCAACTAAGTGAAATGATAGACGAATTGGAAGAAGAGTTTATTTAATGACAAACACAACAAAAATTAGCAGCGGCAGATTTTTTGAAGACTTCGTTTTGGATGAGGTGATTCAACACGCCACGCCGCGCACCATCACAGCGGGCGATACTGCACTTTATATCGCCCTAACTGGAGCAAGAAACCCCCTACACTGTAGCGAGCCATTTGCGCAAAGTTTAGAGTATAAAAGCACACCGATTGATGATTTACTTGCTTTTCATATTGCCTTTGGTAAAACCGTACCAGATATTTCTGTCAACGCTGTGGCTAATTTAGGTTATGCCGATGTCAAGTTTGCTCAACCTATATTCGTGGGCGACACATTAAGCACCGCTAGCCAAGTCATTGGTTTAAAGCAGAACTCTAACGGCAAAAGTGGCGTGGTTTGGGTGCGCTCTACCACTGTTAATCAAAATAACACACCCGTATTAAGCTGGGTACGCTGGGTGATGGTACATAAAAAACAAATGAGTACCGATGCACCTACAGCAGTGATCCCCTCACTGCCTACCCATGTGGAGGCAAGCCAGCTACACATACCAAGCTATGTGCAAACACATGATGAAATCAGCAACGTCACGGGTGGCCAATATGTTTGGGATGACTATGCCATTGGCGAGCGACTGAATCATGTTGCAGGCATGACAATTAATGAAAGTGACCACGCATTAGCAACCAGGCTTTATCAAAATAATGCGCGCTTACATTTTGATGCGCATCTTATGCACAATGCGCCAATTGGAAAACGCCTTGTTTATGGCGGCGTTGTGATTTCGGTTTGCCGCGCGCTGAGTTATGAAGGCTTGGAAAATGCACTGAGCATCTTAGCTATTAATGGCGGCACACATGTTAATCCAACATTCGCAGGCGACACCATCTACACCATCACTGAAGTTTTGGATAAGTGGGCCTTACCAACCCGTCAAGATATAGGCGCTTTACGGTTACGTATGGTAGGTATTAAAAATATGTCTCCTAGCGCAATTGAGGCTATTAAAACCAATCAAGACTACCACCAACATGTGGTATTAGATCTCGACTACACAGTGGCAATGCCACGTAAAGGAAATGAATAATGAGTGTACATCCAAGTGAAGCTTTATTTGGCGGCGAAAAGCCGTTCCCTTTAATTCCAACTTGTGAGCATTTTGCTGGCAGTGAAAAGTTAATTTTAAAAGCGCTCGGCTTGCAAGATACGATTGGCCCAGTGTTTGACATTACTTGTGACTGTGAGGATGGCGCGGCCAGTGGACAAGAGCGTGAGCATGCACAGATGATTGTCAACGTACTGACTTCTGATGCAAACAAACACAAGATGGCCGGCGCGCGCATTCATGATTACACGCACCCTGCTTGGAAACAAGATATTGATATATTGGTTGCTGGCGCTGGAAACGTATTAAGTTACATCACCATACCAAAATGTACCGATGTTAATCAAGCACGAGAAATGATTGCCTATCTGCAAAAAATGGCAACCTTTAGCGGTATCACGCGTGAAATTCCAGTTCATATTCTGATTGAAACGCACGGTGCATTACATCAAGTACATGACATTGCCAAACTGCCTTGGTTGCAAGTACTAGACTTTGGCTTAATGGACTTTGTCAGCGCGCATAATGGCGCAATACCTGCCAGCGCAATGCGCAGCCCTGGTCAATTTGAACACCGTTTACTAGCAAGAGCAAAAGCGGAAGTCACTGCTGCTGCGCTAGGTAATGGCATCGTGCCTGCGCACAATGTCACCTTAGATCTTAAAAATGTAGAAACAACCTATAGTGATGCATCGCGTGCCAGAAACGAGTTTGGATTTATGCGCATGTGGAGCATCTACCCCACCCAGATTCAGGCGATTGTTGATGCAATGAAGCCTAATTTTGATGAAGTGATTGATGCTGCCAATATTTTACTAACGGCACAAGCAGCAGACTGGGGCCCTATTCAATACGCAGGAGAGTTACATGATCGTGCAACTTACCGCTATTTCTGGGAAATTTTACAAAAGGCGAGACTCACTGGCGTCACTATTCCAGAGCAAGCCGTTATCGCATTCTTTTAGTTAATGAAGGTCTATTATGAGCAATCTTGAAACAGCAGGCATGCGCTTTCGCGCCGCGCTAGAAGCAGAAAGTCCATTACAAATTATCGGGGCAATTAATGCCTATCATGCAATGCTTGCAACACAATCTGGATTCAAGGCAATCTATTTATCAGGCGGTGGCGTAGCAGCAGGTTCGCTTGGCGTGCCAGATCTGGGCATTTCAACACTAGAGGATGTATTAATCGATGTTAGACGCATCACAGATGCCGTCGATACGCCGCTACTAGTGGATATTGATACTGGTTTTGGTGGTGCATTTAATATAGCGCGCTCCATTAAAAGTGTCCAAAAAGCCGGTGCCGCAGCCGTTCATATTGAAGACCAAGTCAGTGCCAAACGCTGTGGCCATCGGCCCAATAAAGCGATTGTTAGTCAAAATGAAATGGTTGATCGGATTAAAGCTGCTGTAGACGCGAGAACAGATGATAGCTTTGTGATTATGGCCCGTACCGATGCACTTGCAGTTGAAGGCTTGCAATCTGCAATCGATCGCGCATGCGCTTGCGTTGAGGCTGGTGCAGATATGGTTTTTCCTGAGGCCATCACCGAACTTAATATGTATCAACAATTTGCCGATGCGGTTAAAGCACCCATTTTAGCCAACATTACCGAATTTGGCTCAACACCGCTTTTTACTGTTAAAGAGTTAGCCACCGTAGATGTCAGCATGGTGCTCTATCCGCTTTCTGCGTTCCGCGCCATGAATCAAGCAGCACTGAATGTCTATACAGCTGTTCGTCAAGATGGCACACAACAGCATGTGATCGATACGATGCAAACACGCATGGCGCTTTACGACCACTTGGGGTATCACGCATTCGAACAAAAATTAGATGCACTTTATCAAAAATAACGATTTGAATAGTAAAAGAGCTTAAAAATAGGGAGATTAAAATGAATACATCAACCGATACCATGAATGAAGCGCCTAAAAAGAAAAAGGGCGTTGCACTCGCGGGGGTTTCTGCTGGTTCTACGGCTATTTGCACGGTAGGTCATACTGGTAACGACTTACATTATCGCGGTTACGATATTACTGAACTGGCAAATTACGCTACATTTGAAGAGGTTGCCTATTTACTTATTTACGGCGAACTGCCTACCCAGCCGCAATTGGCCGCCTACCATCAAAAACTCAGAAAGTTACGCGGCATCCCTGCTGCACTCAAAACCGTTTTAGAACAGATTCCAGCTAGCGCTCATCCAATGGATGTGATGCGCACGGGCTGCTCTATGCTTGGCACACTAGAACCAGAATCAGAAGATCACAATATTAACGGCGCCAGACAATTAGGCGACCGTTTGATTGCTTGTTTTGGCTCCATCTTGGTTTATTGGTATCACTACAGCCATCATGACAAACGCATAGAAGTTGAAACCGATGATGATTCAATTGCTGCGCATTTTTTACATATATTGCATGGGGAAAAGCCAAAACAACTGCATATTGACGCCATGAATACTTCTTTGGTGTTATATGCCGAACATGAATTTAATGCATCAACATTTACTGCGCGCGTTGTATCGGGCACGCTATCAGACATGTATTCGTGCATCACCAGCGCGATTGGTGCGCTGCGCGGTCCCAAACATGGTGGCGCAAACGAGGCGGCGATGGAGATTATTCAACGCTATCAAACGCCAGATGAAGCAGAAGCCGACATCATGGCGCGCATGGCACGCAAAGAAATTGTGATTGGCTTTGGTCATCCTGTCTATACCATTGGCGACCCGCGAAACGAGTCAATCAAAGCAGTTAGTCATGCATTAAGTACAGATGCTGGCAACATGAATCTGTTTAATATTTCAGCGCGAATAGAAGAAACCATGTGGCGCGAGAAAAAAATGTTCCCCAATTTAGATTGGTACAGCGCTTCTAGCTATCACATGATGGGCATTCCAACAGGCATGTTCACCCCTATTTTTGTCATCTCGCGCACCACAGGCTGGATTGCACATGCGATAGAGCAGCGCGTTGATAATAAAATTATTCGCCCAAATGCTGAATATGTCGGTCCTGAAAACAGGCCATATACACCAATCGAACAACGCTAATTCCAATTTATTTAAAGGTTATTTATGTCAAGCCACATTTCTAATGTAAGACCAAACCCAGACCAAGTCATCGTCGATATTGCTGATTACGTCGTAAACTATGAAATACAATCTGATGAAGCCTATGACACGGCGCGCAACTGCTTAATCGATACGCTGGGTTGCGGTTTTGAAGCACTCGATTACCCTGCCTGTAAAAAACTACTAGGCCCAGTGATAGCAGGCACTGTTGTACCTAATGGCGCAAAAGTACCTGGCACCAACTATCAGCTAGACCCTATTTTGGCTGCTTTTAATATTGGCGCCATGATTCGTTGGTTAGATTTTAACGATACTTGGTTGGCAGCAGAATGGGGACACCCTTCTGATAACCTTGGCGGTATTTTGGCGGTTGCCGATTATTTATCTCGCAAGAGTGTTGCCGAAGGAAAAGCACCGCTCACCATGAAAGACGTGCTAACCGCTATGATTAAAGCGCATGAGATACAAGGCGTTCTGGCGCTTGAAAATAGTTTTAATCGCGTTGGTTTAGATCATGTCATTTTAGTAAAAATTGCCTCCACTGCTGTTGTGACCAAGCTATTGGGTGGCACTAAAGAAGATATCATCAATGCAGTTTCTAACGCATTTGTAGACGGTCAAAGCTTACGCACTTATCGCCACTCACCCAACACTGGCTCACGTAAATCATGGGCGGCGGGCGATGCCACATCGCGTGCAGTCCGTTTGGCATGGATGACCATGCAAGGTGAAATGGGCTATCCTGGCGCATTAACAGCCAAAACTTGGGGCTTTTATGACGTGCTATTTAAAGGTAAGCCATTCCAATTTCAACGCACGTATGGCTCATATGTGATGGAACAAGTGTTGTTTAAAATCTCATTTCCAGCAGAGTTTCATGCACAAACTGCAGTAGAATGTGCTTTTCAATTACATGCCGAAGTTGGCAGCAAATTACAAACATTAGCGCAAATTGCAGAAATCGACAAAATCGTCATCACCACCCATGAATCTGCTATTCGCATCATTGACAAAACAGGGCCGCTAGATAACCCAGCCGACCGCGATCATTGCATTCAATACATGGCTGCCGTGGGTTTATTAAAAGGTAGTTTAACTGCCCAAGATTATGAAGATGCTGCAGCTGCTGACCAACGTATTGACGCCATCCGCGAGAAAATGGTGTGTGTGGAAAAAGCCGAATACACCAAGGATTACCATGATCCTGAAAAACGCTCGATTGCTAACGCTATTCAGATTTTCTTTAAAGATGGCTCTAGTTCTAGCAATATCGCGGTCGAATATCCAATTGGACACCGTCGTCGTCGTGAAGAGGGTATTCCAGAACTGGTAAAGAAATTTAAAGTGAATCTAGCGCGTCGATTTGATCAGAACACACAACAGGCCATTTTAGATTTATGTTTAGATCAAACCAAGCTCGAAAATACGGCTGTCAATGCGTTTGTCGATATGATGGTGTTTTAAAAAGTTAATACACAAACCTTTACCTGAATAGATTAAGTGGCATAAAAAGCGTAAAATAGCGTTTTTCTGTTTTTTAGCTTTTATATGTCACTTACTACCCTAAACGCCCTCTCTCCGCTTGACGGTCGCTACCAAAATAAACTGGATGCATTGCGCCCCTTTTTTAGTGAATATGCACTCATTAAACACCGTGCATGGGTAGAAGTTGAATGGTTAAAAGCCTTAAGCGCGACTAAAGAGCTGGCTGAAATCGCTCCATTTAGCGCAGAAACCATCAAAGAGCTTGACGCAGCAATTACAGCCTTTAGTGAAGAAGATGCAGCACAAGTCAAAGCGATTGAATTACGCACGAATCACGATGTAAAGGCGCTTGAGTATTGGCTAAAAGAGAAGTTTATTGGTAACCATGAAGTAAATGCTGCCAGCGAATTTATACATTTTGCTTGTACCAGCGAGGATATTAATAACCTTTCTCACGCACTGATGTTAAAAGCGGCGCGCAATTCTGTTATGTTGCCTTACTTGAAAGATGTCATAGACCGGCTAAGCCAATTAGCTTCTGAATTTGCCGATCAACCTATGCTGTCTCGCACCCATGGCCAAACTGCATCGCCTACAACCATGGGTAAAGAGTTGGCAAACGTTGCCTATCGCTTACAAAGACAACATCAGCAAATCAGCAATAATGACATACTCGGAAAAATTAATGGCGCTGTTGGCAATTTCAATGCACATTTGTCCGCCTATCCAGACTTTGATTGGGAAGCGTTTGCTAAACGCTTTGTTGAAAGCTTAGGCTTAACGTATAACCCAATGACTATTCAAATTGAGCCACATGATTATATGGCAGAATTGTATGATGCCATGGCACGTGCCAATACCATTTTGATTGATTTAAATCGTGATATTTGGGGCTATATTTCGGTAGGTTACTTCAAGCAGAAAGTAAAATCGGGGGAGATTGGCTCATCAACAATGCCACACAAAGTCAACCCGATTGATTTTGAAAACTCAGAAGGAAATTTAGGCATGGCCAATGCTATTCTGCGCCACATGGCAGAAAAATTACCTGTTTCACGTTGGCAACGTGATTTAACTGATAGTACGGTGTTACGTAATATGGGGGTTGGCTTTGGTTATACTTTATTAGGTTACGACTCTTGTCTACGTGGTTTAAACAAACTCGAGATCAATGCGGCAAAGTTAGTTGAGGACTTAGATAATAGCTGGGAAGTGCTAGCCGAGCCAATACAAACGGTCATGCGTCGTTATGGTTTAGAAAATCCTTACGAGCAACTCAAAGACCTCACACGTGGCAAAGGTGGCATTAACAAGGCTTCTCTTCAAGCCTTTATTCAAACATTAAATATCCCAGCTGAAGCAAAACAATTACTGCTTGAATTAACCCCTGCCAATTACACTGGAAAAGCAGCGGAACTCGCTAAAAAGCAATGTCGGAACTCTTAATTTTATATTATTCCAATGGCGGATCAGTGCGTGAAATGGCGAAGCTGATTGCGCGGGGTGTAGAAAGCGTTCATAGCGCTAAAGCACGTTTACGTACTGTACCTAAAATCTCAACGGTTTGTGAAGCAACAGAAGCTGATATTCCGAATGCAGGCGATCCTTATGTTGAACATAGCGATTTAGAAGAATGCATCGGCTTGGCCCTTGGCAGCCCTACCCGTTTTGGTAATATGGCTGCGCCAATGAAGTATTTTTTAGATAGCACCTCTAGCTTATGGTTAAAGGGCACACTCATCAATAAACCTGCTTGCGTATTTACCTCTAGTGGTTCAATGCACGGAGGCAATGAAAGTACCTTATTAACCATGACATTACCCTTATTGCATCATGGCATGGTAATAGTAGGCATTCCCTATAGCGAGCCCAGTTTAGCAACCACCCAATCTGGTGGTACGCCATATGGTGCCAGCCATGTGGGCGGTGCCCTGGATGATCAACCAATCACTGAAGATGAAAAGAAATTATGTATTGCATTGGGTAAACGACTTGCTGAAACCGCATTGAAATTAAGTACATAACGATGGACCTTCACACAGAAGCGCAACAATTTTTATTCAGCGCGCAAAACGGTGTACTTTCCAGCCACTCAGCGCAATTTGCAGGCTATCCTTTTGGTTCGGTGACGCCTTTTGTTTTAAATCAACAAGGCATGCCTGTTATTTTAATTAGCAACTTGGCCGAGCACACAAAAAATATCACACAAAATGCCCACGTTTCTTTGTTGGTGTTTAATAATGAAGGTGATTTACAAGCGGGCGCTAGGCTGACACTGCTTGCCACTGCAGAACAAACCGATAAAAACAACGGTTTAATTCGAGCCCGATATTTACGCTACATGCCGCAAGCTGAATCTTATTTCGATATGCATGACTTTATGTTTTATACGCTCCATATTACCCATGCTCGCTATATTGCCGGCTTTGGTAAGATGGGTTGGGTACAAGGCGACACCTTCCACATACCAAGCAATCCCTTATTTATTGAAGAGTCGGATATTTTGGATCATATGAATGCAGACCATAGCGAAAATCTAAAAGCCTATTGTCTGCATTATCATCAAGTCGTCGCTTCAACAGTGACCATGATCGGCATTGATACTTTCGGTTTTGATGTCCGTGTCAATCACCAGCAGCAATTACGCTTCACTTTCACCGAAAGCATCAGCAATGCACAAGAAGCAAGGGCCGCTTTGGTGGCAATGGCAAAAATATGTCGCAGTTAAATCAACCATTCAATCTTGTTAAGAAATTGCAACTTTTTGCATCGATAAGCTTAATTGCATTGATTGTTTTGTGCTTATCTTGGGAAATTTTTCTTGCACCTCTCAAGGCTGATGGCTCATTACTTTTTCTGAAGGCTTTGCCCTTACTTGCGCCATTATTTGGCATTCTCAAAGGTCATCGTTACACGTACCAATGGGCCAGTATGCTCATTCTGCTCTACTTTATTGAAGGCGTTGTTCGCGCCTGGTCTGATCAAGGTTTCTCCGCCCAATTGGCTATGATAGAAACCCTGTTGAGTATTATCTTCTTTGGGTGTGCAATTTTTTATGCGCGGCTTACACGCAACACTGGCTTGTAATTTATAATAAGCGTATGCGAATTTTAATTTCCAACGATGATGGCTATTTATCTGAAGGCATTGCAACATTGGTTAACCATCTTACCGAGATTGCAGAGCTTACCGTCGTTGCTCCAGATCGCAATCGCAGTGGCGCCAGCAACTCGCTCACGCTCGATAGACCTTTGTACGTTAAACAAGCAGCGAACGGGTTCTTTTACGTAGACGGCACCCCAACAGATTGCGTACATGTTGCGTTAACAGGGTTGATGACAACCATGCCAGATTTGGTTATTTCAGGCATTAATGATGGTGCCAATATGGGCGATGACACGATTTATAGCGGCACCGTTGCGGCTGCAATGGAAGGTTACCTATTAAATATTCCAGCGATTGCCATTTCTATGTCACAACACAATGCCATCCACTTTGAAACAGCAGCAAGAGTTGTCGTTGAGTTAGTGAAACATTATCTGAAGAAACCTTGTCAATTACCTATGCTGCTAAACGTTAATGTGCCTGATGTGCCTTATGAGGCATTAAATGGCAAGGTGATTACGCGATTAGGTAAGCGGCATAAAGCTGAGCCTGTGATTAAAATCAAAACACCGCGTGGTGAACAAGTCTATTGGATAGGTGCAGCAGGACAACCGAATGATGGTGGTGAAGGTACAGACTTTTACGCAATTTCTAACAACCAAGTCTCCATTACCCCCATTCGTGCAGATTTGACTAAACATGAGCAATTAACAGAATTAAAGAGTTGGCTTGATTAATTAATGGCGTTAAAAACCCTAACAAAGCAATCTGGTATTGGCATGACATCGCCACGCACACGCGATCGCATGTTGGCGCGCCTGCGTGAACAAGGCATCAAAGATGAGTTTACCTTGTCTGTCATCGGCGAAATTCCAAGACATATTTTTGTCGACGAGGCCCTATCTATTCGTGCTTATGAAGATGTGTCTTTGCCAATTGGCTACGGTCAGACCATTTCTCAACCCTACATTGTCGCGCGCATGACAGAGATTCTGCGTAATGACAAACCGCTAAATAAAGTATTAGAAATTGGAACAGGTTGTGGCTATCAAACGGCTGTTTTATCCCGTATTGCGCATGAAGTGCTGTCAGTAGAACGTATTCGTCCGTTAGTATTAAAGGCGCGTGATAATTTGCGCGCGCTGAAGTGTACTAATGTTAAACTAGACCATGTTGATGGCAGTGATGGTTTAGAAAGCCATGCCCCATTTGATGGCATCATCGTAACAGCAGCAGCGAGCCATGTGCCACAAAATCTGTTAATACAATTAGCAGAAGGTGGCAGAATGGTTATCCCAATTGGTACCGATTCGCAAACGCTGTATCTCATCGAGCGTTTAAATGATGAATTCGTAAAGACAGAATTAGAAGCAGTTAAATTCGTCCCTTTATTAGGTGGTTTAGGTTAATGAAATATGTTTTTTTAGTTGGTTTTTTTGTTCTATTAATGGTGGGTTGTGCTAACCACACACCTGCGCCTGTGATAAATCGTTCGCCACAAGCAGCAATACCCAGCCCAACAATTAAAAGTGATGACTGGCGACCTGATCGTTATATCGTAAAGAAAGGCGACACTTTATATAGCATAGGCCTCGAGCATGGTTACGATTATCGAGAAATTGCTGCTGCTAATAATATTTATGACCCTTACACCATTAAAATTGGGCAGACGCTCAACTTTTCTAGCCTTAACAAAGAAACACCCAGCAATGTCAAACCTACGGCTTATGAAAATGAAAACGGTGTGATTATTTCCCCGATTGATGTTGATACAACAGCTATCCAGCAAGCAACCGATGCATCAACATCTTCGTTTACAACGCCAAAATTAGTATCTCCTAAAGCAATGCGTGAGCCTTATAGCATTGAAGCATTTAATCGCGTAGAGACCCCACCACCAGCGTCTACAGTCGAAATCGCTAACACTCAAACTAATACAACGCCGATTACTGAGACAAAACAAGCTGCAGTCAATACTGTCAATGAACCCATAAAAAACAACATGGCCTCCACTGTTGTAGACGGCATTAGATGGTCATGGCCTACAGAAGGCAAAGTAAGCGCAACTTTTAATGCGGCAAACAATAAGGGTATTGATATTGTTGGCAAAGAAGGACAACCGATTACCGCATCAGCCGATGGTAAAGTGATTTATACTGGCTCTGATTTACGTGGCTATGGTAAATTGGTTATTATTAAACATAGTAATACGCTGTTATCAGTTTATGCTCACAATAGCAAAATTAACATTAAAGAAGGGCAGATTGTCAAAGCTGGGCAGAAAATTGCTGAGATGGGTAACACAGATACGGATAAAACCAAGCTACATTTTGAAATACGCCAAAAGGGCAAGTCGGTAGACCCCGTATTATTCTTGCCCAACAGTTAATCATTTTCAATAAGGGAAATTAAACGATTATGGAGCCCAACAAATACAAAAAGAACGCTGACATTCGCCCAGATTCGCTCATGCGAACCGTGACATCGACATCCTATTTTATTCTCATGCTGATCGGCATTATTGGTGTTGCGTTAGATATGTTCAAAGAAGATGGCTTATTTACCCAAAGCCTTTTTTACCTTTTTCAATCAACGATGACGATGTTATTTATTCCTGTAATTTTTGTTACACTTTGGCTATTGAATCGCTGGATTAGCACACCCAATGCGTCTGAAACAAAAAAAAGTGGTAATTTACCCATGTACATTGTGATGCTGCTAGGCGTCTATTATATTTTTAAGTTTATTACCACCAATGCCTTTTAAGGCTACTAGTCAGCATTAGCCATTAAAAAAGCCGTTTTGAACGGCTTTTTTTATTTTTAACAATACACTAAATTATTTATTTTTTGCAGCTTCATCCGCATAATATTGATGCAATGCGCTCATGTCTTTTTCGCGTGCCCATTTGATAATCTCATCTAATGCTGGCGCACCAATTTCTCCTTGTTGCGCATGAATGCCCGCCTGTTCACGCACCACTAAAATACCTGGAATTTTATTAACATCAAAATATTCAGCTATTTCAGGATCTTGCTCTGTATCTACCATGCCAAAGACAATGTCAGGATTTTTTTCAGCAGCCGCTTCAAAAACTGGGGTAAATGCAACACAAGGGTCACACCAAGGCGCCCAAAAATCGACGATCACAAAGTCATTTTTTTCTATTGTGTCTTTAAAATTCTCTTTTGTCAGCGTTACAACTGCCATGGGGTGTCCTATAAAGTAAATTAAAATAACATTTTATCAGATGATAGGCTTATTCCACACACCATCGTAAAACAGCTCACCTAATGTGCTTCGCTTGCGTGGTGCTAGCGCACGCTCTTTACGCTCATCCGATAAACTATCTATATGGGCTTCATAGCCAACAGCAAGCATCGACAATAGTTCAATCTGAGTAGGAATACCAAATTTGGTACGCGCTTGCTCGCCATTAAAGCCACCCATTTGGTGAGTGACCAATCCCATACTGGTTGCTTGCAGACATAAGCTAACAGCAGCAGCGCCTGTATCATACGCGCTCCAGCGATTGGGTTTTTGATTATGACTAAACAAGGTGTCTGCGCAAATCAATATCAAAACAGGGGCATCTTTTGCCCAATCTTGATTGCCTGGCACAATACAATCAAAAGCACCCTTCCAGGCTTCGGCATCCTGCGTTTTATCCCACACGATGAAACGCCAGGGCTCATCACCAAAACAAGATGGCGCCCAACGTGCAGCCTCTAACAAACTCAGAATTTGCGTTTGGCTTACCGTTTTATGAGGATCATATGCGCGCGGACTCCAACGGTGCGCAATGATATCGTGGATGGGGGCTTGTGTTATTGCTGGTTTTTGCATGTATTCATTCCAATCAATTGTTACTATTGTTATCTATTTTTAAAATCAATGCGCTAAGAAGGGATAGTCAATATAGCCTTCTGCACTACCACCATAAAATGTATCACTATTTGCTTCATTCAATGGCGCATCTATTTTAAAGCGTGCGACTAAATCTGGATTTGCGATAAACGGCACACCAAAAGCAATACAATCGGCGTGACCACTGGCAATCGCCGCATTTCCACGTGCTTTATCGTAACTCAAATTGGCCATGTACTTGCCTTTAAATAGCGTTCTGTAAGCAGAAAAATCAAATGGTGCCGCCACCCCGCCGCCATGAATGCCACCTTCCACCACATGTAAATAAGCCAAATTAAATTGATTAAGCGCCATCGCAACATAATTAAATATGGCTTGCGGATTGCTATCCTGCATATCATTAAATGGGTTAACAGGTGAAAGTCGCACGCCCACTTTATCCGAACCAATGATACCAACTACCGCTTCTGTCACTTCTAATAATAAGCGAGCGCGATTCTCGACGCTGCCGCCATAGGCATCAATACGTTGATTGCTACCATCGCGTAAAAACTGATCCAATAAATAACCGTTGGCGGCATGAATTTCCACCCCATCAAAGCCCGCTGCAATCGCGCATTTGGTTGCATGCACATAGTCCTGCACAATCGCAGGCAACTCATGAGCTGCTAATGCACGCGGCTCCATATAGTCTTGCAAACCTTGATACGTAAACGCTTGTCCGGCAGGCTTGATAGCAGAAGGCGCCACAGGCAATGCATTATTGGGTAATAAACTAGGATGAGAAATACGTCCGACATGCCATAACTGAATGACAATTTTTCCACCTTTGGCATGCACAGCTTCCGTCACTTTTTTCCATCCAGCCACTTGCTCATCCGTATAAATACCAGGCAATGCAGGATAACCATGTGCCATACTAGAAATGGGCGTTGCTTCGGTCACAATGAGGCCTGCAGTCGCACGCTGTTCATAATAGCTTACGTTAATTGCTTGCGGCACACCGCCCTCGCCTGCACGGTTACGTGTAAGTGGTGCCATCACTACTCTATTACTCAAATTAATGCTGCCTAAACTAACGGCAGAAAACAAATCAGCTGTCATTCTTATCCCTTTATTGTGTATCGTTTATTTTGCTTTAATCGCTTCAATAAACAAAGTTACTTCTATATCGTCGCCGATTGGCGCATTGCTTTCTTTCATCCAACCAAACCCATAGTCAGAGGCTTTAATTATCGTTGCCGCTTCAAATCCAGCACGTTGTCCGCCCCATGGATCAGCGCCAAAGCCTAACACTTTAAAAGGCATCGTGATTGATTTTGTGACGCCATGCAAAGTGAAATCACCCGTCATCAGCCCTTCAGTTGCAGAAGTCGCTTTTATAGACTTGCTAATAAAGGTTATTTCACCAAAATTAACCGCATCTAAATATTCTGATTTTTGAATATGCTCATCACGTTTAGCTAATCCAGTATTCACACTCGCAACCGCAATCTTAGCTTCCACACTTGATTTTTCTAAGTGATCCCTATCAATCTTAATCACACCTGTCACATCGGTAAAGCTGCCCGCCGTTTTAGCCACCACATGGCGAATAGTAAAATTGACAAAGCTGTGTTTATTATCAATTTGATAAGTGTCTGGAGCCGCCATCACACCATGGCACATCAATAAAAAACTCAATAGTCCTACAAGCTGTTTTTTCATTATTTCTACTCTTTCAAGAAAGTATCCGACCACCCATGCGGTCAAAAAGTTGCTGGTTTGTTTATTCAATCACGGGCAGATCAAACCAGAGCAGCTCTGCAGCTGATTGAGCCTCTATTTCTACTGTTACTTCTTGTTCAATTTTAGCGGCGTCACCCGCTGTTAACGCAATGCCATTAACAAATACTTCACCTTTGGCAATTTGTAAATAGGCGCAACGCTTAATATACAAGTCCATCGCTACAGTAGATTGCGCTGATAACAAGCTTGCATATAGACGTACATCTTGATGAATTTTCAACGCGTTGTCACTAAGCTCAGGCGATGCAATCAAACACCAACGATTCTTTTTTTGTTCCTGCGCAAAGTGTTTATCCTCATAACTGGGCGGCAAATTATTTTCTGCAGGCAATAACCAAATTTGCAACAAATGCACAGGCGCATCTGCCGATGCATTAAACTCGCTATGCCTGACGCCGCTACCCGCTGTCATCCGTTGCACATCACCAACACCAATCACAGCACCATTACCCAAACTGTCGCGATGGCGCAATTCGCCTGACAAAATATAAGTAATAATTTCCATATCGCAGTGCGAATGCATGCCAAATCCGCCACCACCAGCAATCACATCCTCGTTAATCACCCGCAAAACCGAATAACCCATATTGGCTGGATCATGATACTCAGCAAACGAAAAAGAGTGGCGTGCGTTTAACCACCCATGATCTGCATAACCACGTTCATCTGATTTTCTAATCTTTATCATCTAAAATTATTCAATATAGTTGAATTAAAAATAGTATATTATATCGATTGAAATAGCATTCATAGCGGATATTTTTGCTTAACTTATTCAATTAATCTGAATAAAAAATGAACCCATTATGTCACTTAACATATCAATAGAAGCGCTAGAAATTATTGACGCAATTGATCGCAAAGGGAGCTTTGCGGCAGCGGCAGAATCGTTATTCCGTGTCCCATCTGCGCTCACTTATAGCATTAAAAAGCTCGAAGAAGATTTAGGCGTTACTTTATTTGATCGCAGTGGGCATCGTGCCACATTAACGGCGGCTGGTGCAGCATTGCTGAAAGAAGGACGTCAGTTACTCAATGCAACGCTAGCACTGGAATCAAGAGTGAAGCGCATTGCAACTGGCATTGAAACTGATATTAATATTTCCATCAGCGACCTATTTAGTATGTCGCCTATTTTTCATGTACTGGCTGATTTTTATGCACAAAACTTTGGCACCCGCATTAAGCTCTCGCGCGAAGTATTTGGCGGTAGCTGGGACGCATTACTTTCAGGAGGTGCGCATATTTCCATTGGTGCCCCAGGCGACGTGCCGCCAGGTGGCGGTTATGCGACCAAACTATTAGGCCACTTGAGTTTTGTATTCGCCGTTGCACCTCATCATCCATTAGCTCAACAAGCCGAGCCCCTCAGCAATCAAGACATCATTGCTCATCGCGCTGTTGCTGCTGCGGACAGCTCACGCCATCTAGCGCCACGCACTTCAGGTATTTTATCAGGACAAGATGTATTAACAGTTCCAGATATGCACGCAAAAATAATTGCACAAATCGCTGGGTTAGGTGTTGGATTTATACCCAAACAACTCGCACTACAATATCCAGACCAGCTCATCATTAAAGAGGTCGCCGAAGCAAAGCCAGTTGGCCCTATTTTTTTAGCTTGGCGTAATGACACAGAAATTGGCAAGGCACAACAGTGGTTAATTAAGCAACTGGCCCAATTATCGCTAGAAGAGTTACTCATGTAATGCCACAATACCATTTTCCATGATTAAAATAACACATGTCTGAGCATCAACATTTTATGCAAATAGCCATTGCATTAGCCCAAGAAGCGCAAGCCGAAGGCGAAGTGCCTGTGGGTGCTATCGTCGTAAAAAATGGGCTAATCGTTGGGCGTGGCTACAACGCGCCTATCAAAGAACACGATCCTTCCGCACATGCCGAAATTCTGGCTTTACGGGATGCCGCAAATAATCTAAGCAATTATCGCCTCATTGATTGTACTTTATATGTCACGCTAGAACCTTGCGCCATGTGCACTGGCGCCATTCAACATGCGCGTATTGCCCACTTGGTTTATGGCGCCAATGATGTAAAAACAGGCGCTTGTGGTAGTGTGATTAACCTGATGGCAGAAGCTAAGCTAAACCATCATACAAAGGTCACTGGCGGTGTATTAGCCGAAGAGTGCGCTGGTTTATTAACGGCATTTTTTAAAGAACGAAGAAATAAAAAATGGCGTCATGATGCATAAAAAAACCCGCCGAAGCGGGTTTTTGATCAAGTTAGAACCTAATCTCTGCTACCCATTAATGCCATTAATAAATGCAATAAATGTGTAAACATATTGTGCAAGCTAATGTAAATACTTAATGTAGCCAATACATAGTTAGTTTGACCACCACGCACCACTTGGTTAATCTCATATAAGATAAAACCAGCCATCAACAACACAACCACCGCTGAAATGGTTAGCGATAGCGCAGGTACTTTGAAAAAGAAGTTAGCTAAAATGGCTAAAACAACTAACACAAAGCCAATTGTTAAAAATTTACCAAGGAAACTAAAGTCACGGTTAGTATTCGACGCAACAGCAGCCAGGGTTAGGAAGGAAGCCGCAGTACCGCCAGCTGCCAATGCAATTAACTGTGGGCCATTACTTAAACTTAAAGCGACTTGTAAGATTGGTCCTAACAATAAACCCATGATAAAAGTAAAGCCAAACAGTAGCCATACACCCGCTGGATTGTTTGCATTTTTAGTCACCAACCAACTCATGCCAAACACCGCTGCCATGATGCCGATAAAGGCAACGATTGGGCTGGCAGCAAATAAGAAAGAAAAATTAATACTCATACCGACCATTGCGCCAATCACAGTTGGAATCATGGTCAAGCCTAGCAATGCGTAAGTATTTCGCATTACTTTATTTGTAGCGCTAGAGACACTGCTCTCGCGACCTAATACTTCAATATTATCAGCCATTAAATCAATTCCTTTATTAAAACTACCAAATGGTATTACTATCTAAGATAGCGACTATTGTTAAAAGTTTCAAGTAACAAATTGTGAATGTTTGATTAAACCTTACCAATCAATCGTATTAAGCAAAAAAATCGCCTTCCGACTGCCCTACCATGGCAACGCGTTTCACGGCATCTGCAAATACGCCGCTTTCTCGCAATTGCGTTATGCTTTGCGGATGATGACCGCCATGCATACGCGTTAATCGGATGATGCTTTGTGCAGACATTTTCCAAACCAAATTTTCTAATAGCTCATCCGCTAAATCTGGTCGATTACATAATAAAATCATATCGCAGCCAGCGTGTAGTGCAGCCAAACTACGTGTTGTCACATCGCCACCCACGGTTGCGCCTTCCATGCTTAAATCGTCACTAAAAATCGCACCATTAAAACCTAAACGTTCACGCAATACTTTTTGCAACCATTTTGTAGAAAAACCTGCTGGCTTATCATCCACTTTGGGATAAATCACATGCGCCGGCATCATCGCAGGCAAACCCTCATCAATCATGTGTATAAAAGGCTGCATATCATTTTGTGCGATTTGGTCAAACTCGCGCTCATCAACTGGAATGCTGACATGTGAATCGGCGACCACATAACCGTGTCCTGGAAAATGTTTACCTACTGCAGCCATACCACCTTTTTTCAGACCTTGCATTAAGCTAAACGCCAATTCATTTATCGCACGTGGATCCAAATGAAAAGCGCGGTCGCCAATCACCAAGCTATCGCCATAGTCCATATCCAAAATAGGGGTAAAACTAAAATCCACCCCATGCGCACGCAATTCAGCCGCTAGAATCCAGCCCGCTTCAACAGCTAATGCCATCGCTTTTTTGCGGTCTTTATCCCATATTTTGCCAAACTCACGCATCGGTGGGATTTTGGTAAATCCTTCTCTAAACCTTTGTACACGCCCACCTTCATGGTCAACTGCAATCAATAATGGCGGTTGCCGCACTTTATGAATACTTGCTGTCAATGCTTTTAATTGCGCGCCATGTTCAAAATTACGCGCAAACAAAATAACACCCCCAACTAATGGGTGTTGTAAACGACGAATATCATCAGCAGTCAACTCCGTGCCGACAACATCTAACATGACTGGACCTAACGACATATTCACTTTCTATCACGCAATGATGCGTATTTTAAACTACTTGTAAACGATAAAGGGAAGTCACTTCTTTTGAGCGTGCTTGATGTAGTGGGTCTGATGGATCGCTCGCTTTACCATGTTTAGGTGCAATGTCCAATTTCTCTATCACTGCTAAGCCTGCATTCGCAATCCACTGCTGCAACTCCTCTTTTGTTCGCAATCCTAAATGCTCAGCAAAGTCGGAAAGAATTAGCCATGCCTCACCATTCACGGCTAAATAATTTTTAACGCCTTTTAAAAAGCCTTTAAGCATTTGGCTGTCAGGATCATACACCGCTTGCTCAATCGTGCTATTCGCTTTGGCTGGTAGCCAAGGTGGGTTGCAGACAATTAAGTCGGCAAGACCTGCATCGGTTGGTGGGAATAAATCAGCATTGATGATTTTAACTTGATCTGTGTAGCCTAGCTTTTGGATGTTATGTTTCGCGCAAATCAAGGCGCGCGAGGCGGTGTCCGTTGCAATAACTTTGTTCATGCCCCTTTTGGCTAAAATAGCTGCTAATACGCCTGTTCCCGTGCCAATATCAAAGGCAACGGACATATTGTTAAGTGGCGTCGTATTGACTAAGTCAATATATTCAGCACGCACAGGTGAGTAGACACCGTAACTTGGCGTAATACTCGCCTCTAATTGTGGAATTGCTACGCCTTTTTTATGCCACTCATAAGCGCCGATTAGCCCCAACACTTCGCGCAATGAAACCAAGCGTGAATGGTGGCTTTCACTTTTGCCATAAGCATGCTCGCATGCATCAGCAATATCAGGCGCACGATTGTAAGGTAGGCGATAATCACCTGTTAGCTCCACCAACAACATGCCTAGCGTCCGCGCACGCTCTATCTGACTTTTACGATATAAATGAAACTGATCTTTTGGATGAAGTAGCTCTCCTGTTTTCAATTCTTTATTGCGTTTATTTTTCGCTTTTGGCTTTAAATCACGGTTATCAATTCGCCGTGAAATCGCTTGCGATAAATGCTTGGCATTTTGAAAATCACCACGCCACAACAAGGCAGTACCTTCGCAAACGAGCTTGTAGGCAGCGTCGGCTTTGATGGTGTCGTCAATCACTTGAATTCTTTTAGGTGGTTGATTATTTGCTGCAGATTGCCAAAGCGCTTCTTTGGTTTTTTTGTTTTCTTGCCAAGTGATGGTGGGTGCTTGTGTCAAAGGGTGTTCCTATTAGATGGTAGTTTTACAGATTAAAAAGCGTCTTCTTTCACAAATGCAGGCTGACTGGATAGCAAGCCGAAGACAGTTCATTAGTACGGCTAAGCGCAGCAACAACGTCAGCTTGCATTGGCGGAAGAAGACGCAATGTCTAGTTTATCACGGAGGTAATCCCCTCCTAAATTAATTGCCAAAATCAAGCTCATCAAACTCGCACCAACTAACAGCACATAATGCGGTGCAACGAGCATATAGCGTACTGCATCACGCAACATTGCGCCCCATGAAGCATCGGGCGCTTGTATGCCCAGGCCTAGAAATGACAGGCTAGCCTCAGCAATCATGATGCTGGCTAAGCTATAGGTCGCTTCTACAATTAAAACAGAAAGCAAAAGTGGAAAAATATGATAACGCATCAAGCGCAGTGGCCTTGCACCTAAAGATTCTGATGCCAACACATGTTGACGATGGCGTAAGCTTAAAGTTTGCGCACGGGTTAACCGCGCATAGCTCACCCAACCAGTTAAACAAAGCGCCATCATTAAATTGACAATACCTGGCCCTAATACCGCAGCAAATGCAATGGCTAACAAAATGCCAGGAAAAGCCAAGAAAATATCTGTGATTTGCATCAATACTTTATCTAATTTACCGCCATAAAAACCAGCCAATAAACCTATACTGACACCAATGCTCATCGTCACTACCGTCACACAAAACGCCACCACAAATGAAACCTCTACACCACGTAAAATACGTGAAAAAATATCACGGCCTAAATCATCTGCACCAAACCAATGTTGCCAGCTTGGGCTGGCCAATACGCGCGTTAGGTCAATTTCATTTCCATGCAAGCCAAATGCACGACCGATAATGACTGCAAACAGCCAGAAAATAAGAATGCTCAAAACGATTTTTTTTATCATGTTCGTCATCTCAAGCTTGCCTCATTCTTGGATCAACGAGCCGATAGACAACATCGGTTAAAAAGTTAATCACGACATAACTTAATGCAATGACCAATACACAAGCTTGTGTAACAGGGTAATCGCGTTTTTCGATACTCTCTACTAACAAAAGACCAATTCCATCCCAACTGAAGATGGTTTCAGTAATGACAGTTCCCGCCAGTAGGCTGCCCATTTGCAAGCCTACAATCGTTATTATTGGCAACAAGGCTGCACGTAAGGCATGGCGCACAATCACTGTGCGCTCGCTTAATCCTTTGGCACGAGCAGTACGAATAAAGTCTTCATTCAGCACTTCTAACAGACTGGTGCGCGTCATTCTTGTCAGAATTGCGCTAAGACCAAACCCTAGCGTGAGGGCAGGTAAAATAATCGCTGCGGGTTCATCCATACCACTCACTGGTAGCCAACCCAACCAAACAGCAAACACCAGCATAAGAATGGGACCTAGCCAAAAGACAGGCATGGCTGATAAGCGCACACTCACGATAGTGACCACAATATCTTGCCACCGACCTGCTTTTAATGCGGCATAAACACCCAGCGGCACACCCACTAATAATCCAATTAACATGGATAATAATGCCAATTGAATACTGGCTGGATAGCGTGTTTTAAACAACTCGATAATAGGCGTTTTTGTGTGTATCGATTGACCTAAGTCACCGTGAGCGAGGTTATTTAAATAAATAGCAAATTGACGAATCAGTGACTGATTTAAACCTAATTGGTCACGTAAAGCTTCACGGTCTGCCATGCTAGCTGATTCACCCAGCATGACCTCAACCGGATCGCCTGGCACTAGATGAATCAATAAAAAAGTGAGTACTAATACGCCAAAAATGACGGTGATAAACCCGAATAATCTGCTAATCATTATCAATTTGAACGGTAGTGTTGACAGAAACCCAATCAAACAACTGGATGATGTCATTGTTATGCATACGCACACAACCATGCGAGCCAGCCACGTTCATCTGAGTTGTATCGGGCGTACCATGAATATAAATATAGCGCTGCATGGTATCCACATTACCTAAGCGATTTTTACCAATCTCTTTGCCTGATAGCCACAATATTCTGGTCAATATCCAATCACGCTTTGGATGCGCAATCATGAGTGCTGGTGACCAAATTTCTCCAGTGGCTCTGCGGGCAACAAAGACCGTGTTTGGCGCTGCATTTTCTCCAATTTTGGCACGAATCACATGCGCGCCTAAAGGCGTACAACCACTGTCTTTTTCGCAACCAACACCGTTAGCAGCAGTAGACACTGGAAACTGTGCCATCAACTCACCATCATGATCGAACAAGGTGAGTGTTTGCTTAGCGATAGAAATATTAATGTGCATAGTTGCTTATTGTAGCCGACCTTTTGTAGCTAACCTTTGAACGCTTGCTAAATTATCCCAATTACCATCCGCTTGTGGGTTGTAATCACGGATATTGTTTTGCATCACGGCGACCTGCCCTTCATACCATAATGGAATATAAGGTAATTGCGCCTGAATACGCGCGGTGACTGCAGGCCAATTTTCTGCCGTTAAGAATGCATCAAGTTCGCCATCACTATAACCGCCACGATTAAAACCTTTGGGTGGCATAAACTGTGAACCAAATACCTTGGTATAAATTTCAGGCGTTTTAATGCCCACCCAGGTTAAACCATATAATTGAAAGCGACCTTGTTTGACTTCTGCAAAAAAAGTACCCCAGTCTAAACTACGAATCTCTAAATCAATGCCAGCAGGTATCATTTGTGCCTGTAAAACAGTGGCTAACCGAACACGTTGTGCATCGGTGCTGGTTTTGTAAACCAATTTTAATGGCAGTGAAACCCCTGCCGATTGTAATAGTTGTTTTGCCAGCGCGGGGTTATATTCAGTATGCTGCAATGCGGCATTACCAGCGTAATGCTCAGGCGGCAGTATCACTTCTGCCAAACGGGTATCATCAACCATCACTTGCTTCACAATCGCTTCCCTATCAATCGCATGGGCAATGGCTTGCCTAACTTTAAGCTGCTTTAAAACAGGATCTTGCATATTCAAGCCTAGATAAGAAAAATTAGTGCCTTGTGCTGTTTTTACTTTCACATCAGATTTTTTTTGTAGATATTGCACTAACTCTGGCGGCAAATCACCTTGCAATAAATCCGTTTCCCCACGCATTAATTTAAGCACTCTTACAGTCGGATCTTTCACCTCTGTCAGTGTGATAAATTGATTGTCGCGCAAGCGCTTTAAGATTAACTGCCTGTGCCAAGAGATAAACTGAAACCCGCCATTACCAACAGGTTGATGGGTAAAATTATGTTGTTGATCAATTAAATCTTTAGGCAAAATACCTATTATCAACTTTGCTGGGAAATCGGTATCGACTTCTGTTAACTGAAAGTCCAACGTACGCTGATTAATGAGTTCAATACGATGAATATGGCGATACTCAGCGGCATGTGGCGCATCGTTTAACAACAATAAACTTTCATACGTTGCTTTTACATCTACCGCTGTTAATGGCTTGTCGTGATGAAAAGGCGCAATATCTTGCCGTAACGACACCCGATAATGTGTTGGGCTAATCTGATGCCAATTGGCTAAACTAGGTATTGGTTTTGACGCAACATCAAACTCCACTAAACGCTGATAGATTAAGCGATTAACACGCTCCGAGGCGGCATCTGTTGCATAACGCGGGTCTAGATTAATCGGCGCCTGTGCAACGGCAAAATGAATTGCGCCATCAGGCGATTGCTTAGCACAGCCGGCAAGCATCAATAAATACAATACAACAATAAACGGTATCAACTTCATCTTGGTGACAGTTTACTGTAAATCGCATTCATTTTTACATATCAATACCTAAAGATAATCATGCAAATCCACATGATGTGCTTTTGCCAACGGCTCAGCCGCTTTAACAGCCAACGCAAGCAACTGATCGGCCTGGACAGGACCAATATATTCGCAAATAGCAATGTACATTATATGAATGATGACTTGCTTTTGCTTATTATCAAACGCTGCGTTCAATGTCAGTATGCTTTTATCAGCCCACGCTTTTAACGCAAACATTTGCTGTGTGTTCAATGCTAGATTAGCACCAATATGCGCTATCAAATAGCTGGTCACTTTCAAGTCCAAGTCATTTCCTAAATGGCCAAGCAAAGCATTGATCAACCCAACAAATACTACATTATCGGCTTCAGGCAATTGTGGATGGCCAACCAAACTATCAAACTGATTGGTTTCATGATTAAGCGGATCTGGCAATAAATGCTGCTGTGGCATTTCAAGCGCACCAAATATCGCTTTTAATAATAAAAGTCGACTATGCTTCTGTTCTGTTATTCGACAACATTCGGATAAAAACAATGTGAATGTATGCGTTGGCTTATTGGCATATTTTTCTTGCCAAATCATCATCGCCGTCAGTAAATCCATATCCGAAAAAAAAGGACGTAACGCAGTAAAAACCGCTCTTCTTGTATACACAACATCCACTTACATCCACTCCATTTCCATTTGCTTGACTATTTTTTTTATAATTTTTCTAAATTACTTAATGTTTCTGCCGTATAAGCCGCTTGATGACTAAACTCTGGATAACCAATCTCACCATGCTCTGTAATATCCAATCCCCGTTGCTCATGCATCGTACTCACGCGCATACCCACCGTATTAGCAATTAGCCAATACATGACAAATGCCGTCACCATCACCCAGATAAAAGCTGCAGCAATGCCGATAAGTTGAACCGTTACTTGGTGCCAATCAAACAGATTACCCGTGAGGAAAAGACCCGCTGCCAACGTACCCCAAACACCAGCAAATCCATGAACAGAAACTGCGCCAACAACATCGTCTAACGTCATTTTTTCAATCCATTTGTTACCTATGACAGAAATAGCGCCGCCGATGGCGCCAGTTAAAACCGCATAAGGAATCTCCATCGTTGCACAACCAGCAGTAATCGCAACTAAACCTGCAATACTGCCATTGACGCCGCTGGTCATTAAGGCCGGCTGTCGTAATATAAAATGAACGAAAAGCGCTCCCAGCGCGCCTGCCGCACCTGCTAAGTGCGTATTCAGCAATATATGCCCAACATTTGTGCCTGCTGCCAAAGTGCTGCCGCCATTAAAACCAAACCAACCAAACCACAACAACAAGCCGCCAATGGCAACATAATTTAAATTGTGTCCTGGTAACTGTCTGGGTTTTTTGTCTGGCGTAAAACGTCCTAATCTAGGACCTAAAATAATGATTGCGGCAAGTGCTGCCCAACCGCCAACCGAATGTACAACGGTTGAACCCGCAAAATCAATAAAGCCCATTTTATTTAACCAACCACCTTCATTCCAAGCCCAACTACCAAAAATAGGATAGATAAAAGCCGTTAACCCAATAGCGCCAAATAAATAAGCCATGTAATTAGTTCGTTCCGCAACCGCACCACTGACAATCGTTGCGGCGGTAGCAGCAAACATTGTTTGAAAAAACAAGGTGGTATATTCCCAATTACCCATATTTGATAAGGCAAACAGGTTGGTGCCAAATAAACCAGATGGGTTACTGCCAAACATGAGCCCATAGCCAATCAACCAAAACAAAATAGAACCAGCACATACATCCATAAAGTTTTTCATCATGACATTCACTGCATTTTTTGCACGCGCCATGCCCGACTCCAGCAAAGCAAAACCTGCCTGCATTAAAAACACCAAACAACCTGCAATCGAAACCCATAAGGTATTTATTATTTCAATGGTATTGTCCGTTTCAGCCGCGTATAAAGATGTTGAAAAAAATACCAAAGCAAAAGATAGAACGCCGCTCTTATTAATCATCGTTGAACTTTCCTAAAAGTGATGCGTGACACAATATATTTAGCTTATCCAGCAAGCTATGTGCCAACAAAGGTTATCAAAGAAAATAAAAATAGGTATGATGTAACCTTAATCGTCTATAGTTGAACAAGGAATTGACATGACCGCTTTATTGCAACCTTTAGGCAGACTCATGCTAGCTTTTATTTTTATTGTTGCTGGTATTGGCAAGCTTGCCGACATTGCTGGCACAAGCGCTTATATGGCAGCAATGGGTGTCTCTAGCACACTGCTATGGCCAACCATTTTATTGGAGCTACTTGGTGGTATTGCGATTGCAATCGGCTATAAAACAGGGATAGCCGCGTTTGCTTTGGCTATTTTTTCAATTGCGGCTGCTGTGCTTTTTCACAGTGATTTGGGTGACAAGATACAGATGGTTTTATTTCTAAAAAACATTGCCATCGCAGGCGGCTTACTCATGCTAGCGTCAGCTGGCACAACGGCTTATAGTCTTGATAGAAAGAAACAACAAGCGCGTTTCTTTTAAGATAGTATTAGTTTAAATCTTATCTCTTGTAAACAACGCAATCGATTCAACATGCGCCGTATGTGGAAACATATTAATGACACCCGCTGCGCTCAGCTTGTAGCCTTTTTCATTCACTAAGACATCGATATCCCGCGCCAGTGTAGCGGGATTACAAGAAACATACACAATTGTATCAGGCGCATTATCTGAATTAATCGCTTTCACCAAAGCAAAAGCACCATCACGCGGCGGATCAATTAACCATTTATCAAACCGCCCTAAATTGGTTAGCGATTCATCAGTCATTTGAAATAAATCAGATACACCAAATTGCGTCGTATGTTCTAAACCATTCAGTGCTGCACTTTCTACTGCACGAGCAACCAAATTATCTAAGCCTTCATAGCCCAACACGGTTGCACCACTGCGCGCAATCGGTAATGTAAAATTACCAATACCACAAAAGAAATCCGCAATACGTTCTCCGGCTTGCGGTTTTAATAACTGCATAGCACGACGCACCATCACTTGGTTAATCTGCGGGTTTACTTGGGTAAATTCATTCGGCTTAAACGGATACGTTAACGCAAACTCTTCTAAGGAATACTGTAAAGAGGGTGCATCTAATGGGTAAAATGGCTTGACCGTTTCAGGACCTTTGGTTTGCGTCCACACACTCACATGGTATTGGTCAGCGAATTGCTTTAGTAGCTGCTCATCTTCAGGTAACAGCGCATCCATGATACGGAAAATCAACACGATATTTTTATGTGTAGTTTCAGTTGCCTCACCCACAGCCAATTCCAATTGTGGGATTTTATCGCGCAAACTGAGATTAAAAATGAGCGCTTGCAATGGTGTAATCAATGCAGATACTTCTGGCGTTAGCACTTGGCAACTTTGCATATCGGCTACAAAACGTGTGCCTTTTTCGTTAAAACCAACCAATACGCGCTCTTTTTTGGCCACATATTTAACGCTCAATCGCGCTTTGTGACGATAACCCCAAGTTGGCCCAAATAACGGCGGTAACATATTCTCAGGCTTGGCTTTACCGATATGTTTAATATCGTTTTCTAATAAACGCTGCTTAGCAGCAACCTGCCCAACAGCATCTAAATGTTGCAACTTACAACCACCGCAATAGCCAAAATGCTTGCATTTAGGCTGCACCCGCAAATTAGATTGCTTAAGCACATCTACCACATTCGCAAACGCATACTTATCTTTACTGCGCGTCACTTGATATGTCACTGTTTCAGTCGGCAACGCGCCATCAATAAAAATAGCTTTACCATCCACATGCGCAACGCCTCTACCCTCTTGGTCGAGAGACTCAACCATGACAGGGGAAGAGATTTCAACCGGAACTGATTGTTGACGACGAGAACGACGAGCCATAGAAAACTTTCAATTAATGCATGTGTTTAACAGAAGGCGGCATTCTAACTGATTAAATGAATTGCTCAAAAGTGCTGGTTAATTGATGGTATTGATAAATAAGGCAGACGCGAGTAAAGCACGTCTAACATAATGCATAAGAAAGAAAATATCCTATATTCGCTTTTTATCAAAATATAGGGATATCAGGCAAACTATTTGATAACCTCTGTTAGAGAACAAATGTGGAACCGCCAATATCTTATCGCATTTGGGTTGTTATTAATTGCTGCAACTGTCGTTATATGTATAGGTAAATTCGAGTACTATATCTCTCTCCTTGTTGGAGTCTGAGCAACCATGTTCGGTGTGATTCTAGCACTTGATTTAAATAAACTAAAAGAACTACGCACCGATAAAGAGGAGTTTGACTCTGGGCTTGAGGTTCTAGACGTTGAGCTTGAACACAATCTTTCTATTTTAGGTAAGCATCGCACTGAAACGACTAGTAACAGTTTTAACTATGGTAGGCTCAACACCAGTCTCATAAACTATTTTCTTGATAAACCAACAACAGTCAGACGAGGTGGGAAGGTTTTACGTCAGGCTTTACTGAGTTGTCGCGCTCGAGTCGACTCATACATGTTGATCTACTCTCGATTTGAAAAATATGCCTCAGAAAGAAATGGCTTACCAGATACAGCTCTGGGACAACTTAAGGACTTAATTTCCCAAACTGAATTTATTATTATTTTATTGCGTACTTTGATAACCAAATACCAGAATAATCCCCGCAGTCTGTTAGACGCCAAAATATATCAGCATTATGGTTCAGCTTTAGAGCTCGAGAAGAAATACCGAGCGATAGATATAACTTCTGCTTATGAAAAATTAAAGGATGAGGTTAGTCTTTGACAATGCCGATTCCCTCCCTTCAATCAAGCAACCGTATCACGTAATAAGTAGGACGACAATAAGCGATAGCGCATTGTGCCGTATGCATCTATTTTAAGTTGCCTTCCTTTTCGCCTTTAGGCGAGTTACTTTCTTTTAACTGCCTGAAAAGAAAGTAACCCAAGAAAACGGCACCCCGTCACCACGACCGTCAGGGTCATTCCCAACCTCGCTAGGCGCTGAAGCGCCAAGTCGGTTGAAACGCCCTTCGGATTCCCTGCGCTACTCAGTAAACAAGGCGTCTGCGGAACTCGCCCTAACAGACCACACAAAACGTGGTCTGTCGCGGTGCTCGGACAGGTCCTCGACGAAATCCCCTTGTTCACCTCCGTTGCTCGGCGTGGCTACAGGGGGCTGAACACCATATGAATTTGTACGATTGCATCACTGAACAAATATTAAATCTCGTCATTTCTGCGAAGGCAGGAATCCAAATTATGTTTTAAATTCAAAATGGATTCCCATTTGCATGGGAATGACGGAAATGTAAACTCCATCTACGTTGGGTTGCTTTACCTTCCCTTTATCAAGCTGAGTAGCGCAGACAAAATAAGATGAAGGCGAGGACTGTTTGAGCAACGCGACAGACCATGATTTGTGTGGTCTGTTAGGGCGAGTTCCGTCTCAACTGACTTGCTGCTTTAGCAGCTAGCGAAGTTGGTGATGCCCTTTACGGGTACAGCCGCTTATTTTGTTGAGCAACGCAAGGGACCCGAAGGGCTTGATAGCAGGGTGTGTGTTTCTTTGGTTACTTTCTTTGGCACAAGCAAAAGAAAGTCACTCGCCTAGAGGCGAAAAAGATATAGCTTTAGTGAGATAAGTCGAGTGCATAACGGTACAGCCCCACCCGCAGGATGTCCCCAACCTCGCTAAATGCTAAAGCATCAAGTCGGTTGTGAAAACTGACTAGCTGTCGGACCACCCCCGACTTGGTGAATACCTCAAAGAAGCTTCATACGGTGGATTACATTTCATTAATGCAGCCTATTTGCTAAACTAGTTTCAACCATTCAAACAAGGCTAATCCGTGCATACCCCTAGCGATATTATTTTACAAAAACATCCACCTCTCTTAGCCAACGCTGATTTTGAATCTTCCATCATTGGCGATTTAAAGCTTTATAAAAAAGAGTTAAAAAAATGGCAGCAGAAAATTGTTGAGGTGCAGCAGGCTTATTATCATCAAAACCGCCTTGCGGTGATTGTGTTGCAGGGTTGGGATGCAAGTGGTAAAGGTGGTGCGATTAGGCGTTTGACTGAGAAGTTAGATCCTAGGGGATATACTGTGCACCCGATTGGCGCGCCGACTACCGCAGAACTTCAACAACATTATTTGCATCGTTTCCAAATGCGTTTGCCAGCATCGGGCACAATTGCGATTTTTGATCGCTCTTGGTATGGACGCGTGCTGGTCGAGCGCGTTGAGGGTTTTGCCTCAGCACAAGCATGGCAACGCGCTTATCAAGAGATTAACGAGTTTGAGCGCACATTAATAGATGATGGTGTGCGGATAGTTAAACTGTTTTTGCATATTACGCCAGAAGAACAGCTGATGCGCTTTGATGAGCGGTTAAATAATCTATCTAAACAATGGAAATTAACCAGTGACGATATCCGCAACCGTGCTAAGTGGGATGATTATGTTGATGCGGTTAATGATATGTTTCGTTACACCTCTACCGAAGCCGCGTCTTGGCAATTGATTGCTGCTAATCGCAAGTGGTTTACACGTGTTGCGGTGTTAAAGCATGTTTATCATGTATTAGCTGAAGGGGTCAATTTAACGCCACCTCCATTAGATAAGCAATTAATTAAAGAAGCTCAACAACAGCTGGGGCTAATTTATAATGATTAGTCAGTTACTTGCGATGCATTATCATTGGTTAATACGCGCTGTTCTTAATCAATCCTACCACACTATCAAAATCACTTTACGCAGTGGTAATATTAGCAATTCGAATTCAATTACTTCATTTTATCGTTGAATTAATAGTTGAATAATCATTCTAAGAAGGACGCTATGAAACGGTTACTGGCATGTATATGGCTCGCGTTACTGCTTATTTTAACGACACACTTAGCATTTGCTACTGAGATTAAGTATTCGTCCAAAGGCTTTGCTTATATGACAGGAGGCATTGGTGCAGAGGAAACAGCTTTTCTTAAGCAACATCAAGGCCAGTTTAATTTGCATGTGTTGTTTTCTATTGGTGATGGTGAAGCGGTTACCAATGTAAACGTGCGTATTTTTGATAGCAACAATCAATTGGTTTTTAGATTATTTGGTGCATCCCCCAGATTGAACATCCGATTGCCTGGTGGAAGCTATCGCATTGTTGCCACGCTTGATGGCATAAAACAAGGCAGTCGGTTCACTTTACAAGAAAACAAAGCTACTCGTGTTATTTTAAATTGGCAGGAAATCGATACAGAAGCGTTAAACTAGATTAACGTCTATTTCCAAGCCTTCAAATAAATATCCCAATGCTCACCTTGGTATCCTTCTAACGTTTCCCGTACCAATGCCACTTCTTGCTGATAAGCTTGTTCTGTTAAATGTCCACGCATGCGCTGAAAACGCAAATAAACAAGATGGGTATTAGCCACATCGGTCTCACAATAATCACGAATCTCCTTAAGCTTACCTGCTTTATAGGCGTCCCACACTTTGCTACCGTCCATACCTAACTTACCAGGAAAGCCACAAAGCTTGGCTAAATCATCTAATGGCGCATTGGCTCGGCCACCGTACATGGCCATTACGTCCATTAAATCCAAGTGACGCATATGGTAACGGCTGATGTAGTTATTCCATTTAAAGTCTTTGTCGTCCTCGCCTAAATCCCAATAACGACTGGCATTAACGCTATGGATTAAGCCGCGGTAGGTAAGTACAGGCAAGTCAAAACCACTACCGTTCCAAGAGATGATTTGCGGAGTATATTTTTCAATACCATCATAAAAACGTTGAATCATTTCTTTTTCTGAAGCGTCTTCATCACCCAACGTCCAGATGCTAAAGTGGTCTGCTTGGCGTAATGCGCAAGAAATGGCGCAAACTTTGTGTAGATGCAGCGGCAAAAACTCCGTGCCATTCTGTTGGCGGCGTTGGTGTAAAGCCAAGTTAACGACATCTTCATCTGAAATATCATTTGAGACATCAAGCAATACGCGAAGACCTTGCGCATCGGGGATGGTTTCTATATCAAAAACTAGCGTTGGTGTCATATTCGTTAGAATACATTAAAAAGGGCTGGTGTTGCTAGCACCAACCCGTTGTAATCGAGTTCAGACCGTTTCTATCTGATCGGCCGATATTTGCTCAGCCATCCTCAAGGTTTCTTTATCTGCTTTGTAGAGTCTTACTGGCGGATGCATTTCATCACCTGAAAAAACCATAATTGCATGACAAACAGTATCATCTTGATCAGCTGGCGTAAATTTACCAAAACCAAACTTGGTGTTACGCATTACTTGCCAAGCGCCTCTTGGCTCTGCATATTCGGGTTTAGAAAAGTGCTGCCTAAGTTCGATAGATGGAATACTGATCAAAGCACCATCAACTTCTTCAGTCATCATAATCCAGCCCGCTTCGTCGGGCTGCCCTGTTTTTTGGAGTTGGAACAAGTACCACTCCTCGTCGTAAACCAATTGAATGATGCTATGCACTAACCCCGTACTTGGATTTAATGTGAAATAAATGCCCTGATCATCAAGGCTAATGGCTTTGCCATATGTAGATAAATTAACAACATTACTCGTCATAAAACCCCCTGTGCTAAACCCTAGCTTGGTATAAGCTAGATTAAATAAAGTCTAGCGCAGAAACAAACCTGTGCAAGCAATAAACAACAAGGCGTTTACAGATTAATTCTGTTCACTGAGAGTAAAAGGCAGATGGTCTTAATTAATCATAAAAACACCATCTGTTGAGAGGCCACAATTACTTTTGGTTCCAACGACCAGCGGCTTGGTAATACCAACCATGTTGCGCCTTGTCTATCCAGCGACCAGCGAAAGCTGCTTTAACGCTGTCACTCCACTCTGGATGCCCATTAGCAACGGCAATTTCTTGATATAGCTTGTTACGGTCCGCATTTTCTGACGCGACTAATGCATTAATACCCTGTCTATCTTTAAGTGGTAATGCTTTAGTATCCCGCACAGCAATCAAGCCATCGGCCGTTAAACCAATCGCCCCACTGTGATAATGAGGTGCCAACTGCACATGGCGCACTTGCATACTGTTTTTTAATGCATTAATTGCAGGCGTGTTAATTTCTAAATTAGGCGCTGAATATGCTAATTGCATTGAAGTTATAGCCATTAATATGACAAACAATTGAACCCATTTAAACGTCATGATTGCCCCTTTATTTGATTGGTGTTTCAGTGGTGTTAGATGGCGTGTCAACCACTTTATCCGTATTAGGTTCGTTAATTTTCCACACATCATCAATAATTTTATCTGCTGCTGCCTGGGCTGCTGCTGCCGGAAAATAAATATTAATTGTGACACATGCTGTTAACACTACTGTTAACAATACTATGATACTTTTTACCATGATTTTCCTATCACCATTTATTGAACGATAACGCTGGCATTGTTATCTGTTATGCGTTTAATCCTAGCGAGTAAATCAGACAAACTCACTTGCTTGTTATAGCCATTGACATTGAGTGCGGGAATACCGCGTCCTTTTACGATGATATATCCGCCAGGCGTTGCCGCTACGCCGCCCATTTCACATTGATCGTGTCTTAACTTGCAGCTCAGTCCTATTTTATCGTAGTTAAACGCATCAAAAAAACGTAAAAATGTCCGTTGCAAAGCGGCAGCAGTTCCTTCTCCACCCAAAGCAGCGATATTCTCTACAGCGCGTTGTGAGATTGTCTTAATTTGCTTATCTTCACTGGTTTGCAAAGCGGCATCAAATCTGACCGCTTTCCAATTTTGCAACTCTAAACCCTTAACATCACCATCTATTTTTCCTTCTATTGCGCCAAAACGGTAAGTGCGTGTTAATTTACCTAGGTCCAATTTCCGCATTGTCAAATCCGCATACAGTTTGGGTACAACACCCAAAGGGTCGTCTATATGTAGATGACGCATAGCAACCGTGCCATCAAACATGTTAAATGTCATTACACCATCCATATTCAATTGCTTATTGGCATAAGTAACCAAGGGTACTTGTCCTGAGATATGGCCTGACAATGTTGGCCAACCAAGAGCCGCCGTGAACTGACTTAAGTCCATTGGCGTTAAATCCATGCGCAAATGCCAAACCCAGTGTTCACCAAGCCATGCTGCGGATATATCTTTAAAATTTAATGCACCATCCAATAAAGGCAATACCAGCTCAGGAGCAGTCAACGCATACCGATTCAGTTCTGCGCTTAAGTTCGCTTGGTCTAATGGTAACTGCAATAAGTGGCCACCTTGATAGGACAGCGAAATAGCTTGCGCAATATCATAATCCCAAGGAATATTGGCGTTCACTTGCGTAAAAGCAAATTTACCATTTTGGTCTGCAATATTGGTATCTATTAATTTCAAGTGAAAATTTGCTGGTTGCGCATGTTTAATCTCAAATTGCCAACTCGCTGTGCCAGAAACAGCCAAATGACCAAAAGCTGACTTTTGCAAACTTGGCTTCAGCAATAAAGTATAAAGACCATTAAAATCAATCTGTTGCGCCGTTATTACTGCATCAGTCAATTGTTTGCTTTTCGCATCAATAATGGCGTGCGCATTAATCTCTCCCACGTTTTTAACCATTAAATCCGCATTGCTAATGGTTATTTTTTTTGCATCTGCAAAGCCATTTGCCGAAAAAGCACTCCCTGCATCGCCAAAATAAAAAGGTTGCCAAAACACTTCCCCTTCATCCCAATTTAGCTCACTCTGCCATTGCCAACCAGTTTGTTTTTTATTGGCGGTAAACTGAATATCTCCAATCAACCCTTCGCCCGCATGCATGCCTGCAGCATCACTAAATGTTGCGCCATTGAACAACACGTCAAAAGCAACTTGATTGGTTTGTTGTGCAATATGTACAGAAAAAGGGATATCCATTACCGCAGAAGTTAGCCTGCCATCAAAGCAATCAATATAACCCAGCTGATCACTAAACAAGGTGTCACACACCAGTTTAAATGGCGTAAAATCAGGTGAGTCAGCAGGTTTAACAGCGGCGGTTAAATTAAGCTTTGGCTTCTTGCCTTTTAAATCAATGTGTAATTTGGTGTCTTTGAGTTGACCAACAGGGGCATCGACAACGCCAATACTCATTTCTATGCTAGAAACGGCAAAAGCTGACTTACTCGATAAAATGAGAACAAATAACAATGCTTTGCGAAAAGTGCCGATACTATAATCGGCAACGGCTTTACCACATCGCTTATCTAAATAAAGCTTATTTAAATACAGCTTATTTAAATAAAGCATAGCGGCAAAAGACATTCGCTAAGCAGGAAACACACCTGAAGATAAGTAACGATCACCACGGTCACACGCAATACTCACAATCACGGCATTTTCGACTGTCTTCGATAATTCTAATGCTGCGTATAGCGCACCACCAGTTGAAACACCAGCAAAAATACCTTCTGTAGTTGCTAATTTTCTAGTGGTATTTTCTGCCTGTTGTTGATTCACATACACCAATGAATCCACTCTACTTTTTTCAAAAATAGTTGGCATATATTCTTCTGGCCATTTACGAATACCAGGAATACGCGCACCCTCTTCTGGTTGGACACCAATAATTTGAATGGCGGGGTTTTGTTCTTTTAAATAACGTGAAGTACCCATAATGGTTCCTGTCGTGCCCATACTAGAAACAAAATGCGTAACTTTGCCTTGCGTGTCACGCCAAATTTCAGGGCCGGTTCCTTCGTAATGCGCTTGCGGATTATCCATATTGCTAAATTGATCCAATACAATACCTTCGCCCTCTGCTTGCATTTTCATGGCAACATCGCGTGCCAATTCCATACTGCCATCAGCAGGCGTTAACACCAACTCAGCACCATAGGCTTTCATACTTTGCTGGCGTTCAATCGTTTGATTTTCTGGCATGACTAGTATCATTTTATAACCGCGCATCGCCGCTACCATTGCTAATGCAATTCCCGTATTGCCACTAGTCGCCTCAATTAAGGTATCACCTGGTTGAATATCGCCACGCGCTTCGGCTCGCTTAATCATGCTATACGCCGGCCGATCTTTGACTGATCCTGCAGGATTATTGCCCTCTAATTTTAATAAAATGGTATTACTCGTTTCACCTTGCATGCGTTGCAAAGCAACCAGCGGCGTATTGCCGACAAAATCGTTAATCGTTTTCATTATTTGTTTAATTTCAATAAGTAAAGTGCATATACAGCAAAAGCAATAAAACTAATCAGCCCAAGCTGTGGCAATGTAAGGCCTAAAAACGTCCAGTCTATTGCGGCGCAATCGCCTGTTCCACGAAAAACCAACTTAAGGGCTTTTTCTAATGGAAAGTTCTCGAACATATAATCAAAACCCACACCGCAATCGGCAATCATACTTTCTTTGTTGGCTTGTAAATACCAATGACGCATCGCAACACCTGCGCCACCTAATGCAGTTAGCACCTGTAAAACTGTTAACCATTTGTTGATGATGCTTGCTGATGGAATGAGCGCAGCAATCAAAAATAACACACCCAAGCCCATGAATATCATGCGTTGCGATATACACAGCGGACATGGATCTAAGTTGTACTTTGTCTGAATCACAAGCGCCAACCCCACGATAAAAAAACAGCTGACAAACCCGAATAAGTAGCCTGTTTTGCCTTTTAACACTTCACATATTGTTTTAAACATCAACATTTCCTCACGCATCATTAAACAGTCTTCGTATTTATGAGATTGTAATGGATAATAGAGACCATGGCAGATTATGACAGCATAAACAACCCAAAAATTCCTCAGCAAATACTCTCAGTTAGCGAGTTAAATCGCTTAGCGCGTGATGTATTACAAGCAAGCTTCCCTTTATTTTGGGTATCTGGAGAAATTTCTAATTTGACGCGTGCCGCAAGTGGTCATTGGTATTTTTCACTGAAAGATGCCAGTGCTCAAGTGCGTTGCGTGATGTTTAAAGGTCGTAATAGTTTTGTTGATTTTGTACCGCGTGAAGGCGATCAAGTCGAAGCCCATGCAACCGCTACTTTATACGAAGCGCGAGGTGACTTTCAACTGACAGTTGCATTTTTAAGACAAGCGGGTTTAGGTGATTTGTTTGAAGCGTTTGAGCAATTAAAGCGCAAACTGCAAGACGAGGGTTTATTTGAAGCTTCACGTAAGCGGCTTATTCCAACACATGCCAAAGCAATTGGTATCGTCACTTCAACGGATGCTGCCGCTTTACGTGACGTATTAACAACACTCAAACGCCGCAATCCAAATACACAAGTGATTATTTACCCCACGCCAGTACAAGGCAAAGGTGCAGCCGAAAAAATCGCAAGCGCCATTAATCGAGCCAACGCGCGACAAGAAGTCGACACCCTGATTATTTGTCGTGGTGGTGGCAGTTTTGAAGATTTATGGCAATTCAACGAAGAGATTGTCGCACGTACAATTGCAGAATGTCGCATTCCAACCATCAGTGGCGTTGGGCATGAAACCGACTTCACTATTTGTGACTTTGTGGCTGATGTACGTGCAGCAACACCAACAGCTGCAGCTGAACTAGCCTGCCAGGATAGCGCGCATTTAAAACAACAAATCAACAACCTCTATCAGCAACTCAGTCAGCAAATACAATCAAACTTAAACCAGCGTACACAGCGATTGGATTTTTTGGCACAACGTCTCATCTCACCAGCGCAAAAACTAAAAAACCAAATTGACTATATGCAACAATTGCAAAACCGACTCCACTATGCCGTTAAACAGGTATTGCAGCAACATCACCTCCACTACAAGCAACTTAAAAGCAGTATCGAACAGCTAAGCCCGCAAGCGGTACTGGCTAGGGGTTATGCCATTGTTTCTCATGATCATCAAGCAATTACTAATAGCGCGCAGTTGGCGCTTGGGCAAGCTGTTCATATCCAATTACATATTGGCGAAGCAGAGGCGCACATAACCAAAAAATAATCAGTCATGATTAATGCATAGTGACTTACTGATTCATGGCAATCTGTTGTAGCCAATGCATGGCCGTTTGCTTGCATCAGCAAACATCAGTAAAATTTTTAAACGTCCCTCAACCAATTGCTAAAACATACGTTATGATGATGTGTTATTTTTAATCTTATAATGATGTTTAATATTGAGATATTAAGGACGTAATAATGAAAAAAATCATTGCCATTTTAGTGGCATCCATCACCTTACATCTAAGCGGATGTGCAACCACAACCAACAGTAGCGCATCAGGTGTTACCCGCTCACAATTCTTAGTCATGCCAGCATCAAAAGTTGATCAGATGTCAGCGCGGGCTTATTCTGAGACCCTATCTGTAGCAAAACAAAAAGCAACGCTCAATGTAGATAAGGCTATGTATAACCGTGTCAATGCTATTTCTCAGCGGCTGATTGCGCAAGTGGATGTTTTTAGAGCCGATGCAAAAGCTTGGGCATGGGAAGTAAATATAGAACAGAATGACCAAGTCAATGCCTATTGTATGCCAGGCGGTAAAATCATGGTGTTTACTGGTCTTGTTGAAAAAATCAATGCAACTGATGACGAACTCGCTGCTGTGATTGGCCATGAAATTGCGCATGCATTACGAGAGCATGGTCGTGAACGCATGTCACAAGCCTATGTGCAACAATTTGGTTTGCGCGCACTCGCTGCGTTTGTCGGCAATGGCTTAGCGGGTGCCGCAACAATGCAAGGCGCTAGTCTAGGAAGTCAATTGTTTTTTGCTTTGCCTAATGGTCGTGAGCAAGAGCGTGAATCCGACAGAATTGGCTTAGAGCTGGCCGCTCGTGCAGGTTACAATCCAGATGCAGCTGTCACACTTTGGCAAAAAATGACTGCAAACAACAACGGAGCACCTCCAGAGTTTTTAAGCACGCATCCTGCTAGCGAAAACCGAATTGCCGATTTGAAAGCGTTGGCGCCAAAAGTACGTCCTTTATACTTGGCAGCAAAACGTCAATAATCCATTTTAGGTTATTGAAAGTCAGTTATTCAATCATGCCTACATGCTCAATGTACGCATTTTTTGTTTTTTGGGCAGCCGCAGAGTTTAGGGTAAAATAACGCGTTTATGATTACTACTTTTAATTATTAATTTGGAAATTTTATGGACCCACGTCAAAGTATTATTGAAGCGGCTTTTGAAGACCGCGCCAACATCAACCCGGCCAACGCATCTACTGAAATAAAATCAACTGTTGAAAGCGTGCTTGCCGATTTAGATTCTGGCAAGCTACGTGTGGCCTCTCGCATTAGCGATACCCAAAACTGGGAGGTGCATCAATGGCTAAAAATGGCAGTGTTATTGTCTTTCCGTCTTGAAGATAACGTGCTAATGAGTGATGGCGTTGCAAAGTACTTTGATAAAGTGCCAACCAAATTTGCTCACTATTCTGAACAAGACTTTAAAGATGGTGGCTTCCGTGTGGTACCAAATGCAGTCGCACGTCGCGGTTCATTTATCGGTAAAAATGCAGTATTGATGCCTTCATACGTCAACATTGGCGCTTATGTAGGCGAAGGCTCAATGGTAGATACATGGGCGACGGTTGGCTCGTGTGCACAAATTGGTAAAAACGTGCATTTGTCTGGCGGCGTTGGCATTGGTGGCGTGTTAGAGCCATTACAAGCAGGTCCAACCATTATTGGTGACAATTGCTTTATTGGCGCGCGTTCAGAAGTAGTTGAAGGTGTCGTGGTTGAAGATAATAGCGTAATTTCTATGGGTGTCTATATTGGCCAATCGACTAAAATATATGACCGTGAAACAGGCAGCGTATCTTATGGACGCATTCCAGCAGGCTCAGTTGTCGTATCAGGCAACTTGCCCTCTAAAGATGGTAGTTATAGTCTGTATTGTGCAGTCATCGTTAAAAAAGTGGATGCCAAAACACTGGGTAAAGTGGGAATTAACGAACTTTTACGCGGCATTTAGTTTACAATCTAGATTGAGACGGGGTAGGCTAGCCCCGTTTCTGATCAGCACTTGATCCCGCTTATGTAGCGAGTCATCATCTGGCCAGTAGCAATTGAGTCTATATGATTAATTAAATTAAATGGCTTTACATTACGATATTTGGCTCATTCTACTTTCTGTCATCGCGACTAGCAGCGCCATATTTATTGCTTTTGGCTTGATAGGTGCATTAAGCCAATCGTCCGCTAGGCTCAAAAAACCACTTACCCTTAGTCAACCGCTCATTGTAGGTACCACATTCTGGGCGAGTCATCTTTTGGCTTTTTATAGCACCCATACTCATCTCAGTTTTACTTTTTCTTTGCCATTACTATTGAGCTGGTTATTTGCCACCATAATAGCGGTTTGCTTTATGGCAGTTGTGGTTGTGCTCACACCGAAACTACGCCACTTTATCATCGGGGGACTATGTGCGGGCATTTGCATGTTTGGTCTTTTTTATACCAGTTATATTGCAATCAATCATGATTCAATCATATTACTCAGCTTGGTGATGGCAATCATTACTACTGTCATTGTGGTTGTGGCAATGATAGTCATGTTAATGATTACTTATTGGCTGAAAAACTACAGTGGAAAAAACAATACTCCCATTAAAATAGTACTAGCAATACTCATTAGTGGCATTCTATTAAGTATCAACTTTGTTTTTTATAGCGTTTTTTCGGAGGCTAACCCTAGTCTCTTACCCTCTGAACAAGGTCTGACTGGATTCAAAATAACAACGATTGTCACGCTGCTCGGCTTGCTGAGTTTGTTATTAACGGCTTTTATGTTCTTTTTGCTCTATGAGCGATATGGTAAAAATGTATTCAAACTTGCTGGGGCGTTTCGTCCAATATCAGCATATAAATTTGATAAAACCAATCTTAGCGATCCGCTGACAAAATTACCTAATCGTCGAGCGTTCGAGTCACACTTACGTGCTGCAGAAAAGCGTCATATTCGTAACGGCAACGCTTTTGCAGTGGCTTACATTGATTTAGATGCATTCAAACCCATTAATGATACTTATGGCCATCATACTGGTGATAGGGTGCTTAGCATGACTGCTGACAGGCTAAATGCGGCGATACGCGGTTGCGATTTTGTGGCGCGTATTGGCGGGGATGAGTTTGTGGCTATTTTAGAAGAAATTCATTCGGAAGATGATATTCGCCCCGTAGTCAGCCGTATTGTCACTTCGATTAAAGAACCTTATTTTATTGACCATTTAAATATCGAGCTATCTTGCTCTGTTGGCATCGCCATTTATCCAAAAGATAATCAAGACAATAAACTATTGGTGAACGCTGATGCTGCAATGTACAAAGCAAAAGACCAAGGTAAAAATCAGTTTAAATTCTATGATGAAGAAATCGAGTCCGCTAATATCTTAATTCAACATATGCAACGAGATTTAATGATGGCATTGCAAAATAAAGAGTTCTCGATTGCTTATATGCCAAAAATCAATTGCAAAACAATGGCTGCCGTTGGTGCAGAGGCCTTGATTCGCTGGAACCACCCAACCAAGGGTGAAATATTACCTAATGATTTTTTAGGTATTGCTGAGCAATGTGGCTTGATTCAAGAGATTAACGCTTGGGTAGTGGATGCGTGTTGCCACACCTTAGTAAGAGCAAGGGAAACTGGTTTGGATCTCAACATTTCAATTAACCTCTCAAGTTATCAGTTCCGCGATGCCAATCTTGCGCAACAAATTGTGCGTATTATTAAAAATCACGCACTACACCCCAATTGTCTTTCATTCGAAATCAAAGAAACCGCTGCTATTAATAATCAAGAGCAGTTTAAAGATTTACTGAGCACCTTTAAAGAAGCTGGTATTAAAGTCATCCTGGATGATTTTGGTTTATTACCTGTCAGCCTGACCTATCTACTTGATTTAGATATTGATGAAATCAAAATTGATAAATCATTTATTGCCATGATTAATAAAGATGATGGTGCTAAAGCGCTGATTGATGCTGTTTTTAAACTCACCCATGCTTTAGGCTTTCAGGTGACAGCAGAAGGGATTGAAGACAAAGCGCAACAAGAGACCATTATTAAGCTTGGTTGTGACTTTATGCAGGGCTACCTATTTACCAAACCAGTAAAAGAAGATGAGCTATTGGTTTTATATAAAAAACTACAATACAAACAATTGCAGATTGACTTTGATATGCCAATTGAACCGACCCAAAAACCTTAACTGCACATCTATTGTTTGAGCTGTTAAAATGATGATTAATTTATTTAACTGCAACTCAATATCCATATGAAACTTTACGGCATTCCCAATTGCAATACAGTGAAAAAAGCCCGTATTTGGCTAGATGAAAACAACGTGCCTTATACATTCCACGATTTTAAAAAACTCGGCCTTACGCAAACAAAAGCTAATGCATGGCTAGCACAGCAGCCGTGGGAGAAACTGGTGAATCGCGCTGGAATGACTTGGCGCAATCTGTGTGATGAGACAAAAGCCAGCATCACAAACAGCAGCAGCGCTTGTGCATTAATGATAGAAAAAACATCGGTTATTAAACGGCCTATTTTAGAAAAAGATGATGTCATTCTGTGTATTGGTTTTCATGAAGATACTTATAAAGAGATAGTGCAATGACAAAAACAGTAGACCTCGCCATAGACTTGCTGTCACGCAGCTCAGTGACACCTGACGATAAAGGCTGCCAAGAAACCATGATTGCCCGACTAGCGCCATTAGGCTTTAAGATTGAGCGCATGCGTTTTGGCAAAGTCGATAATTTCTTCGCTCGCCGCGGCACAACTGGCCCTTTGCTTGTTTTTGCCGGCCATACGGATGTGGTGCCAACAGGACCGGTTGAAAAATGGCATACGCCGCCATTTGAACCAACCATTAAAGATGGCATTTTATATGCGCGTGGCGCAGCTGACATGAAAACATCGCTTGCCGCCTTTATTACCAGCATAGAAGAATTTGTCGCAGAGAACCCTAACCATAGCGGTTCGATTGGTCTACTTATTACTTCAGATGAAGAAGATGTGGCGATTGATGGTACGGTTAAAGTGGTGCAAGCGCTAAAGGCACGCGGCGAGTTAATTGACTATTGTATCGTTGGCGAACCAACTTCTAATAAAGTGGTTGGCGACATGATTAAAAATGGTAGACGTGGTTCGTTATCAGGCAAACTTATTGTAAAAGGCATACAAGGCCATATCGCTTATCCACATTTAGTGAAGAACCCCATTCACATGGTAGCACCTGCCATTAAAGACATGGTTGATACCGTGTGGGATGAAGGCAATGAATACTTTCCTGCCACTTCTTGGCAAATTAGCAATATCAATGGTGGCACAGGTGCAACCAATGTAGTGCCAGGTGAAGTGGAAATTTTGTTCAATTTCAGGTTTTGCACAGCGAGTACGGAAGCCGATTTAAAACAACGCACGATTGCTATTTTTGATAAACACGCATTAGATTACAGCATTGTGTGGGAATACTCTCCACCTTATATTACCCCCCGTGGCAATCTGTCTGATGCCATCTCAGAAGCCATTCAAGAAAGCTATGGTGTTACTCCTGAACTATCCACCACTGGCGGCACTTCTGACGGACGTTTTATTGCAGACATTTGCAAACAAGTGATTGAGTTTGGGCCACTGAATGCCACCATTCATAAACTCAATGAATGTGTTGCTGTAGCAGATATTGAACCGCTAAAAGAAACCTATAAAAAAACCATGGAAAAATTATTAGCATGAGTAATCCCATCAAGTTAGCGGAAGAACTATCAACTATCCGTGATTGGATTCGTTATGCGGTCAGCCAATTTGAAGCATCCGATATTTTTTATGGTCATGGCGCGGACAATAGTTATGATGAAGCCGTATGGCTCATGATGAGTGGTTTGCATTTGCCCATGGAAACCTTAGAAAATTTTCTTGACGCCGCTATAACAACAGCAGAACGTAAACATCTTGCCTACTTAATTGAACAACGAGTAACCAAGCGCGTGCCAACAGCTTATTTAGTACGCGAAGCTTGGTTGCATGATTTCAAATTTTATGTGGATGAGCGGGTGATAGTCCCACGCTCATTCATTGCAGAATTATTGCTCAATGATAGTTTGAGTGCTTGGATTGAATATCCCGAGATGATTGAAAATGCAGCAGACATTTGCACTGGCAGTGGCTGTTTAGGCATTTTACTGGCACATGCTTTTCCTTCAGCTGCGGTTGATGTCATTGATATTTCACTAGATGCGATTGCCGTCAGCAATATCAATATCGCCAATTATGGTTTAGAAGACCAAGTGACTGCGATACAGTCAGATATGTTTAGTGCACTATCAGGAAAAACATATGATGTCATGATTAGCAATCCGCCGTATGTTGATGCCCCAAGTATGGCCGCACTACCAACGGAATATCGCAATGAACCACAACTAGCATTAGGTAGTGGCGATGCAGGATTGGATCACACGCATACACTCCTGCGCGAAGCTGCCCATTATTTAAACGATGAAGGCATACTGATTGTTGAAATTGGTCACAACAGAGATGCGTTATTAGAAGCTTACCCTCATGTGCCCTTTGTTTGGTTGGAGACTAGCGGCGGCGATCAGTTCGTGTTCTTGCTGACCAAAGCGCAGTTGCTGGCTATTTAAGGGGTTCATTTTTAACCTCTAATGCGACGATTTTTCGTTGGCTTTCTTTTTGTGTCTGCTGCTGACCGAGGCTTACGTTGTTCTACGGCTTTATGCTCGACGGTTTTACCATCTACTGACCTTCCTTTTGGCTGATGTTCTAACACACCGCCCCGACGCTTGCGTACTTTTGGCGTAAATACGGTCGTCACTTTGTCTTTTTCTCGCTGATTAAGCTGTCTAGGTGGTGCTTTTGGCACTGCTAGCCCTGCCCACTCCATTAAACCAATAACCTGTTTAGTATCCAGTTTCAGCATACCGCCTCGTTTAACACGTGATGGCAAAGTCACAGGCCCAAAACGCACGCGCATTAAACGACTCACAGGCATCTGAAAAGCTTCGAACAACCGTCGCACTTCGCGGTTTCTACCTTCACGCAAAATCACTTGATACCAATGATTCGCACCTTCACCACCTTGGGCAACAATTGAATCAAACGCTGCTGGGCCATCTTCAAGCTCAATACCTTGCTTTAACATCTCTATTTGTTCATCGGTCAGCTCACCAAACACACGGACAGCGTACTCACGCTCTACTTCATAGCGCGGATGCATAAAACGATTGGCTAATTCACCGGATGTAGTAAAAATCAGCAATCCAGAGGTATTCATATCCAAACGACCAATGGCAATCCACTTAGCATCTTTAATACGTGGCAGTTTATCAAATACACTGGCACGACCTTCTGGGTCATCCGCACTCACAATTTCATCGTCAGGTTTATGATAAATCAATACTTGTGGTAGCTCTGGTGTAAAAGATAAGCGAATAGGACGATTATCCACTTTGACTTCGTCATATTTGGTAACCCCAGCACCAAGCTGTGCCACCTCACCATTCACCATGACGCGGCCGCTTTCAATGAGCTTTTCCATATCACGGCGCGAGCCTAAACCTGCCATCGCCAGCAGTTTATGCAAACGTTGAGATGGCTCCATTGCCACAGTATCGTCAGACACTGATCTGCGTGTAGCGATTTGTTTATCTTGAGGTTTTTTAAAGGGTCTGGCCATGAAGGATCTTAATAATGAGTAATAATTGGTAAGTAGGTGATTTTACAGCAACCACTCCATTCCGACTCAACATTCTGATTCTTAAGTGTGATAACAACTAACTATCGAGTGGTATTTCAGTCTGGGCAAAATCTTCAAACGGTGGCAATTCTGCTAATGAGCGTAAATTAAGATCATCTAAAAAATGTTTTGTTGTGGCATAAAGTGATGGCCTACCAGGCACCTCTCGTTGTCCAACTACATCAATCCAATCGCGCTCAACCAACTGGCGAATGACATTTGGATTAACCGTTACACCGCGAATTTGTTCAATATCACCACGCGTAACCGGCTGACGATAAGCAATAATGGCGAGTGTTTCCATCACTGCACGAGAATATTTTGGTTGTCGCTCAGGATTTAAACGGGCAATAAAAGCACTCAGTTCTGGCTTGGCTTGAAAACGATAACCGCTAGCCACTTGCACCAACTCTAAGGTTTTATCTTCCCAATCTTGCTTGAGTTCGTCCAACAACATTCTCAGCGTTGCGCGCTCCATGCGACCAGCAAATAGCTTTAACAAATCATCTAAACTGAGCGGTTGCCCAGCAGTTAACAAGGCCGCTTCGATAATTTGTTTCATTTCCGTTATGTTTTCGGGTTCCCTCATTCTGCATGACTCACTTGCAAATAAATGGTTGAAAAAGCCGTTTGCTGGGTGATCTTAATCAGCCCTTCTTTTGCTAATTCTAAAATGGCTAAAAAATTCACCACCAATTTAGGCAAGCCACCTTCGCGTAAATCAAACAGCTGAGAAAACTCACACATGCCATCCGTTTGCAAGCGGCGCAATACAGCACTCATGTGCTCACGTACAGAAAGCTCTGCTCTGCCCAACTTGTGATGGGAGTTTAATTTGGCACGTTTGAGCACATTACGCCATGCTTCCACTAATTCATCTATGCTCACTTCTGGTGGTTTAATATCTGCAATATGTTGATAATAAGCATCGGCAACTTGAAACTGATCCCCCACTTTAGGCATATCCTCTAAGTTTTGAGCAGCTAACTTAATGGCCTCATACTCCATCAGCCGTCTAACGAGTTCAGCCCGCGGATCATCTTCTTCTTCAATCTGTGCTGGTTTAGGCAGCAACATGCGTGATTTAATTTCAATGAGCATAGCAGACATTAATAAATAATCAGCCGCCAGTTCCAGCTTAATCGCCTTCATTTTTTCGACATACTGCATATATTGCACAGTCAAGTCTGCCATCGGAATGTCTAAAATATCAAGATTGTTTTTGCGGATTAGATAAAGTAATAAGTCTAATGGTCCTTCAAACGACTCTAAATAGACTTCTAGTGCATCAGGTGGAATATATAAATCATGTGGCAGCTCGTACAGCGCCTCGCCATTGATTTTAATGTCTGATGTGGTGATTAGCAAAGAAATCCTTTTAACAGCCGTTTAAACAATAAACCACATCATATAGCACTTTTAGTAAAGATAAAACACCAAATGTGCTTAACAATTCATTAATTAACCATAATCCAAACCCATCACATCACGCACATCTCGCATGGTCTCACGTGCCAGTTTGCGGGCTTTTTCGCAACCCTCTGATACAATATTTTTGACCAAGGTTGGGTCTTCTGCGTATTGTGCAGCGCGCTCTTGAATCGGCTTCAACTCTTTTAATACGCCATCAATGACCGGTTGCTTGCATTCAATACAACCGATGGAACCGGCTTTACAGCCCATTTGCACCCAATCTTTGATATTGTCATCCGAATAGATTTCATGTAATTGCCATACTGGACAATGAGCTGGATCGCCTGGATCGGTGCGTCGCACCCGAGCGGGATCCGTGGGCATGGTTCTAATTTTCTTGGTGATATCCTCTGGCAATTCACGTAAAGAGATGGTGTTGTTATAGGATTTAGACATTTTCTGACCATCTAATCCTGGCATTTTTGAAGCAGGCGTCAATTTATAGTCTGGCTCAATGAGAATGATTTTTCCACCGCCTTCAAGGTACCCAAGTAAACGCTCTTTGTCGCCCATACTCATGCCTTGCTGCTCTTCAATTAAGGCTCTAGCCGATTCTAATGCTTCTTCATCGCCACTTTCTTGATAAGCTGTGCGCAACTCGTTATATAAATTACCGCGTTTATTGCCTAATTTTTTTATTGCCGCCTCTGCTTTTTCTTCAAATCCAGTTTCTTTGCCATAAATATGATTAAAGCGACGGGCAATTTCGCGCGTAAATTCAATGTGTGGAATTTGATCTTCACCAACAGGCACTTGCGTCGCTTTATACATCAAAATATCCGCACTTTGCAGTAGCGGATAACCTAAAAAGCCATAGGTTGATAAATCTTTACTACTTAATTTCTCTTGCTGATCTTTATAGGTTGGCACACGCTCTAACCAACTAAGCGGTGTAATCATCGATAATAATGTATGTAGTTCAGCATGTTCAGGCACTTTTGATTGGATAAAAACGGTTGCGCTAGCAGGATCAACCCCTGCGGCAAGCCAATCAATCACCATTTCCCATACACTTTCTTCAATAATCTCTGGCGTATCATAATGGGTGGTCAACGCGTGCCAATCAGCAACAAAGAAAAAGCACTCGTGCTCGTGTTGTAAGCGCAGCCAATTTTTCAGCACGCCATTGTAATGTCCAAGATGTAAACTACCTGTAGGGCGCATGCCCGATAAAACGCGTTCAACCGCCATGAGTTAACCTAAAGTTGATAAATATTTAAAGATAACATTATTATACAAATAATTATTAAGCGAAGAGACTTAAAATCAATTGCCCAAAAAAACCAATGATTGGTGAAATAATCTTACCGAGTATGCCTGTAAACAATAAGACGATTAAAATAACGAAGCCATAACGCTCTAATTGTGAGAACTTAACCGCTATATTCATCGGCAGCAAACTGACCGCTATGCGCCCACCATCCAATGGTGGTAATGGCAGTAAGTTAAGTACCATCAACACCAAGTTGATCATGATGCCCACTTTACTCATTTCCAATAAAAAGAACGCAGCACTTTCTGGCGCGCTATTCGCATATTTGAGCACCAACACCCAAACAATCGCCATGATAAAGTTAGAAGCTGGGCCAGCTGCTGCTACCCATAACATGTCTTTTTTGGGGTTATTTAAATTGGCAAAATTAACGGGCACAGGCTTGGCCCAGCCAAATAAAATACCCCCTAACATCAAAGTGAGTGCAGGCAAAATAATCGTGCCAATCATATCGATATGCTTAATGGGGTTAAGCGTAATACGGCCCATTTTTTCAGCGGTCAAATCACCAAAGTATTTTGCTACGTAGCCGTGCGCTGCTTCATGCACAGTAATAGCAAAAATAATAGGGATTGCCGAGACAGTAATTTTTTGTATTAAGGTCAGTTCCATCATGTCATTATTTCTATTTATAGTCCAAATGGCGAAGCATCGGCCACGCCTTGTCGAATCAATTGTGGCATCTCTTGTGTCAAATCAATGACGGTAGTAAAGCCAATATGATGAATATCAGAATCGATAACCAAATCTAATTGATGCTCTAGTTTGTCACGAATTTCCCATGCAACATTCATGGGCTCTTCTTCAGCAATCTGTAGCGTCATACTTAACATAGGCTCACCTAATTCATCTAAAATCGCTTGCACTACCTGATGATTGGGCACACGGATACCAACTGCACTTCGCTTAGGATGTTGCAAACGTTTAGGCACCTCTCTAGTTGCATTGAGAATAAAGGTATAAGCGCCCGGCGTATTGGCTTTTAATAAGCGAAATTGTATATTGTCCACTTTGGCATAATTGGCAAGCTCACTCAAATCACTACACACCAAGGTAAACAGTTGTTTATCACCGACTTGTCGAATCTGACGAATACGATCTTGTGCTTCTTTATTGCCCAAGACACAACCAAATGCATAACTTGAATCAGTCGGATAAGCAATCACCCCACCGCCACGCAAGATTTCTACCGTGTGTTTGATGAGTCTTGCTTGAGGATTCTCGGCATGAATAACAAAATATTGCGCCATAATAAATTATAGACTCATCCATGCAAACATTTGGCTTCTTCCCAATCTTGCCAAACCGGAACACAATTTGTTGGCAAATCAGCAATCTGTCCCATTGGTATATAAGAGATGCCAGGGCCATGAAAATCGGAACCGATGGAGGCTTTTAAACTGAATTGATGCGCAATTTTTGCAAACTGTGTATATTGTGGCGGCGTATGGCTGCCGGTTACTACCTCAATGGCTTCTCCACCACAGGTTCTAAACTGATGCATCAATAAAGGCATATTGGTTCTACCTAAATCATAGCGTCCCGGATGTGCAATCACAGCAACGCCTCCACTGTCTTTAATTAAAGTAACCGCCGTCTCCAAGCTCATCCACTCGTGTTCAACAAATCCTGGTTTACCTTTGACCAAGTATTTTTTAAAAACTGTTTTGACATCTTTGACATGACCGGCTTCAACCAAAAACCGCGCTAAATGACTACGCGTTAAAATACTATTACCCGCAATGGCTTGGGCGCCTTCAAAACAACCAGCAATACCAGCTTGCTCCAAGCCTTGTGCCATGCGCTTTGCGCGCGCTAATCGGCCATGTTTTACCGCATCTAACGCTGTTTTTAATGGTGCGTATTCTGGGTCGACTTTTAATCCCACTATATGTAAAGTGCGATTTTTCCATGTAACGGAGATTTCAACGCCATTGATAAATTGCATACCAAGCGCTTCAGCTGCTTTACGCGCCCTCTTTAAACCGCCCATATCGTCATGATCGGTCAATGCCAATACCTTAATACCTTGCAAATGTGCGTACGCAACAAGCTCTTCTGGTGAGTATAATCCGTCAGAAATGTTAGAATGGCAATGTAAATCGATAGTGGTTGGCATTAAAGCTTGTGCATTACGTAATCGTTGCATTTTACGTCATCCTGGTGCTTATTCCTATCGTTACTAGCCAAGCTATTTAAAAACTGCCCAAAAATAGGGTTCTTATACATAGACAATACGAAAGTCAGCATGAAAGTATTTTTTGATTTATTTCCTGTCATCTTGTTTTTTATCGGCTTTAAGCTATACGATATTTTTATCGCAACAGCTATTGCTATTATTGCGACTATTGCAATGATTATTTACAGCAAACTACGTCATGGCAAAGTGGAGAAAATGCTCATGATTAATGGTGTTGTCATTTCTCTTCTTGGCGGCGTCACACTGCTACTGCATGATAAAACCTATATCATGTGGAAACCAACCGTTTTATATTGGCTACTTGCCGGCACGCTCTTCATTTCCAATTTATTTTTTAAGAAAAATTTAATCCAACAAATGATGGGTAAAATGCTTAATCCACCAGCCCATGTTTGGCAAAAATTAAATTGGCTATGGATACTATTTTTAATTGTGCTTGGATTTGTTAACATATATGTTTTCAAACATTACAGTGAAAATACTTGGGTAAACTTTAAACTGTTTGGCGTGACATCCATGATGTTTATTTTTATGATTGCACAAACATTGGCACTCAAAAGCTATTTAATAGAACCTACAGAATAAAGCAAAGAGAAAACGATGTGGTACGCCATCATTGCAGAAGATATCCCAAACAGTCTTGAAAAACGTATAGAAGCAAGGCCAGCACATTTAACAAGGTTGGCTGCATTAAAAGACGCTGGTAAATTACTATTAGCCGGGCCATTTCCAGCCATTGACAGCAATGACCCAGGACCGGCAGGCTTTTCTGGTAGTTTGATCGTAGCAGAATTTGATAGCTTGAGCGCTGCTAAAAATTGGGCAAACGAAGACCCTTATGTTCTAGCTGGTGTATACAATCGTGTATCTGTGCAACCTTTTCGCAAAACACTACCCTAATATTGAAAGCGACAACACCATGAATATCGTTGATACAATCAGAGACAGGCTCGCTGTTTTCAATCCAACAAGCTTAGAAATTGAAGACAACAGTGCTGCACATGCAGGACACGCAGGCAATAATGGCGGCGGTCACTTTACTCTTAAAATCGCTAGCTCGCATTTTGTACAAAAAACACCGATAATGCGACATCGTTTAATTTACCAAGCACTTGATGACTTAATTCCGCAACAAATTCATGCTATAAGCATCATTGCAATTTTACCAACTGACCCCATACAGTAGTAACAATCACTCTTAACAATTAAGGAAGCGCATGAAAATGAACAAATTATTAATCGCGACAGTAGCCTTGACTGCTTTTTCGCTTACTTCTATCGCCCATGCAGCAGATGCTGCAACGGTTAATGGCAAGCCCATTAAACAATCGTGGGTTGATTTCATTATGAAAGATGCCGGTGCGCGCGGTCAAAAAGGTGATGGGTTAAAAAATGCCGTGCTTAATGAACTGATTGGTTCAGAATTGGCATACCAAGAGGCAGTTAAAAAAGGCTTTCATAAAAAAGCAGATATTAAAATTGCAGCAGAAATAGGTGAGAGAAAGTTAGTTGTTAATGCATTTTTAGCTGACTATATGGATAAAAACCCAGTATCAGATGCCGACATCAAAGCAGCTTATGAGCAATATAAAAAAGAAATCGGCGATAAAGAATACAAAGCGCAACACATCTTAGTTAAAACTGAAGCAGAAGCAAAGGACTTAATTGCGCAATTAAACAAAGGCAGTGACTTTACAAAATTAGCAAAAGAAAAGTCGCTTGACACCGGTTCAAAAGAAAGTGGCGGCGATCTAGGCTGGTTTTCACCAGCAGGCATGGTAAAACCATTCGGGGATGCAATAGTAGGACTTAAAAAGGGCGCAACTACTGCAGCGCCAGTACAAACACAATTTGGTTGGCATATCATCAAATTAAATGACAGCCGCGCAACCCAAATACCAGAATATGATAAAGCAAAGGAAAGCTTAAAACGCACATTGCAACAACGCAAACTTCAGCAACTGATGTTGGGCTTAAAAGACAAAGCCAAAATAGTGGTGCCAGAAAATTAGTCCGCACCATTTGGTGCTAAAAAAGCTTGCTGCGGCAGGCTTTTTTATGGGCGTAACAATAGACATTATTTGATTATTTAGCCATAATAAGAATTATTCTTATTAACCAAAAACCAATCATGAACCAGTTGTACAACTTAAGTGCTGGTGATTCTGCTACCATAACTGGCATTCATACTGCCAATGCAGATCAACCATTAAGGCAACGTTTATTTGCTTTGGGGTTTCATGTAGGAAAGCGTATTCAAGTAATGCGTAAGGCTAACTTTAATGGTCCTTTGCATGTCAGGATTGGTTCAACGGATATTATATTGAGAGAGTCAGAAGCCAATTTAATACAGATAGCTAATTAACATTAGTGAGGTCAAATCATAAAAACCGCCCATTAAATGCCGACTGATACCAATGACGATGCATGATAATATTCAACACAATACCCAACTAAGACAACATAGATAATGAAAACAATCGCCTTGCTAGGCATGCCAAATACAGGCAAATCCACATTATTTAATCGCCTTTCAGGTGCATCCGCAAGAGTAGGTAATTGGCCTGGCATTACAGTCGATTTAATGAGCGCTAAAATTCTAGCTGGCGGTCATATTGCTGAACTCATTGATTTGCCTGGCCTTTATGATTTGCATGGGTTCTCAGATGACGAGCAAGTTGTCCGACATTTTTTGAGTCAAAATGAAGTTGATTTAGTCTGTATCGTTCTCAATGCCACCCAAATTGATCGACAGCTTTCGCTCGCCTTGCAAATTCGCAACCTTGGTATTCCTGCTATTTTATTGCTCAATATGCAAGATGAAGCCAAGCGTGCGGGGATTACGATTAATGTTGAAGCAATGTCGACTCAGATTAATATACCCACCTTGCAGCTAAGCGCCAAATACGGTGAAGGCATCCCTGCGCTATTACAAAAAATGGCAGAAGTGATTGCTAAAAACAGTCAGAAAGCCAGCGCTCAAGATATTGCAAAGCGCTTGGAAGATGACAATCAAATTGAATTAGAGATGCAAGCTATCATTCATGATACGGTGCAAATTCCAACAACGCTTAATAACGAAACCACTGATCGTATTGATAAAGTGTTATTACATCCGTGGCTGGGCTTACCTATTTTCTTTGCTGCTATTTTCTTATTATTCCAGTTTATTTTTACGGTTGGGGCACCAATGCAGGATGCAATGGCTTGGTTATTTGATCAGACACGAACATCTCTATTTGAACCGCTACTATCTACAGCGCCAGTTTGGTTAAACGGTTTATTGCTTGACGGTATCTACAATGGCGTTAGCACTGTCGCTGCTTTTGTACCGATTATTATTTTATTTTTCTTAGTGATGAGCATGGTAGAAGACAGCGGTTATCTTTCTCGTGCTGCTTTTTTGATGGATGCCTTTATGGCAAAACTTGGCTTGGATGGTCGTGGTTTTGTGATGGTGCTAATGGGCTTTGGCTGTAACGTGCCCGCGCTAATGGGTACGCGCGTGATGCGCTCAAGGGGTATGCGCTTGCTCACCATGCTCACTATTCCACTTTCTTTGTGCTCCGCTCGCTTACAAGTATTTATTTTTATGATCGCTGTACTGTTTAAACCTAACCAAGCTGCATGGGTTATGTTCTCGCTCTACATGATGAGTTTAATCACTATTTTTGTTACTGCACTTATCTTTAAAGGCCGCTTCGCGAGTCACGAACCTTTTATTTTAGAACTTCCGCCTTATCGCTTTCCTACAGCCCTTCAAATTTGGGCGAGAGGTTGGCATGAAGTGAAACACTTTCTAATTCGTGCGTCAAAATTCATTATTTTTGGTGTGGTAATGGTCTGGTTGTTAACCAACTTCCCAAGTAACGTCCCCGCTGCTAGCACACAAACTTATGCGGGCCAAATTGGTACTTTTTTTGCCCCCCTATTGAATCCAATCGGCATTGATACTCAACTCGCAATTGCACTTATTTTTGGCTTTGTTGCGAAAGAAATTGTGGTGGGCTCACTGGCTGTTATTTATGGCTTGCAAGGCGATGCACTCATGAGTCAAATGGCCCAAAATCTTGATTGGGTACAAGGGATGAGTTTTATGCTATTTAGCTTAATCTATACGCCTTGCCTTTCAACCATCGCCACCCTTAAAAGTGAATCAAAAAGTAGTGGCTTTATGTGGCTATCCATCGTTTGGTCATTGTCGCTTGCTTGGGTAATTAGCTTTATATTTTATCAAGGCGCAAGAATGCTGGGGCTATAAAGCAACAAACGCATTGAGTGAGCCATCAAACAATCATTCATGCTTGATGCTTTGACTACAGTAGACAACAACTCAACTTGTATTTAACTTACTTTTCTAATTTTTAGCCCTCTCCGACTAACTATCGTCATTGAGGGTTGCGTATGAGCGTGTCGTGCTTAATGTTAAAGTAATTTTTTTGATGGGCTATTAGCCGCTTTCTGCTAAAATAAAGGATTGAAATTTAATTAAATTCCAACGCCTTCCATGTCAAATCAAACGCACTTTTTAAGCCTACGCGGCAGCCCAGCCCTTTCACCATTTCGTCTCGATAAATTGTATGATGCACTGAAAGTCAATGCGCCTAGCATTCAGCATATTTACGCTGAATTAGTCTATTTTGCATTCAGTGAACATGCATTAAATACAGGTGAGAAAGCTACATTAACGCAAATTCTAAGTTATGGCCCAAGCGGTAATATCGAATCGCCAACTGGAGAGTTGTTTTTAACCGTTCCACGTATTGGTACGATTTCACCTTGGGCATCGCGTGCAACCGATATTGCCAACAATTGTGGCTTAACGCGCATATTACGTTTAGAACGTGGCGTCGCTTATTATGTCACCACACAAAATGGCAAACCATTAAATGCGCAAGAAAAAGCTGCATTGATTGCAGCGACGCATGACCGCATGACAGAAACTGTGTTGTATTCAATCGATGATGCAGAAAAACTCTATCACCATGCCGATCCCAAACCACTGAGCACGGTTGATATTTTGCAAGGCGGCAAACTGGCACTTGACACTGCTAATAATGAAATGGGTTTAGCACTTTCTCCAGATGAGGTTGATTATCTGCTTGAAAACTTCATGAAGATGCAACGCAACCCAACCGATGTAGAGCTGATGATGTTTGCACAAGCCAATTCTGAGCATTGTCGCCATAAAATCTTTAATGCCGACTGGATCATTGATGGCGTGCAACAAGATATTTCGCTATTTGGCATGATACGCAATACCCACAAGCTCAACCCAGGGCACACAATCGTCGCTTATTCTGATAACTCATCTATCGTAGCAGGTCAAAAAACCAAACGCTTTTACCCTGCCCAAGATCATCGTTATCAATTTATTGAAGATAATATGCACTACTTGATGAAAGTAGAAACGCATAACCACCCTACTGCTATCTCGCCTTTTGCAGGCGCAGCAACAGGCGCTGGCGGCGAAATTCGCGATGAAGGTGCAACAGGCATCGGCTCTAAACCAAAAGCAGGATTAACTGGCTTTTCCGTATCGAATCTTAATTTGCCAAACTTGCCACAACCATGGGAAAAAGCCTATGGCAAACCAAGCCGCATTGCCAGTCCGCTACAAATTATGTTAGACGGTCCATTAGGTGGCGCTGCTTACAATAATGAATTTGGCCGCCCTAATATTGCAGGGTATTTCCGTACATTTGAGCTAGAAGTACCCGATAGTCAAGGTAACCCAGAAGTGCGTGGCTATCACAAACCGATTATGCTAGCAGGTGGTGTGGGTAATATTTCGGCTAGCCATTCATTGAAAGACAACATCCCAGCAGGTGCCGCATTAATACAACTCGGCGGACCAGCCATGTTAATTGGGTTAGGTGGTGGCGCCGCTTCCAGCATGGACACAGGAGCGAATACTGAACATTTAGATTTTGATTCGGTGCAACGTGGCAATCCTGAACTACAACGCCGTGCGCAAGAAGTGATTGATCGTTGTTGGCAAATGGGTGACAACAATCCAATTATCAGCATTCATGATGTTGGTGCGGGCGGTATTTCAAATGCGTTTCCTGAATTAGCAAATGATGCTGAAGTTGGCGCAATATTCCAGCTTCGTGATGTACATAATGAAGAGCCTGGCATGAGCCCACGTGAACTGTGGAGCAATGAAGCACAAGAACGTTATGTATTGGCTGTTGCGCAACAAGACTTGCCATTATTTGAATCATTGTGTGCCCGTGAGCGCTGTCCGTTTGCGGTAGTTGGCGTAGCGACAGAAGCACGTCATTTAACCGTCGAAGATCGTCACTTTGCCAACAAACCTGTTGATATGGATTTGTCTGTGCTGTTAGGCAAGCCACCTAAAATGACACGTGATGTTAAAAGCATTCGTAAACAATTAGCGCCATTTGACACCTCTAATATTGATTTAAAAGAAGCGGCTGAACGCGTCTTACATTTGCCAGGCGTTGCTGATAAAACCTTTCTCATTACAATTGGCGACCGCAGCGTTACGGGCCTGATTGCTCGTGACCAAATGGTTGGTCCATGGCAAATTCCCGTATCGGATGTTGCCGTTACATTAGCAGGATTTGAAACCAACGCAGGTGAAGCGTTTGCTATCGGCGAACGCGCTCCATTAGCTTTGATTGATGCGCCAGCCTCTGGACGGATGGCCATTGGCGAAGCAATTACTAATATTGCCGCCAGTCTGATTAGTGATATTGGCAATTTAAAATTATCTGCCAATTGGATGGCGCCTGCAGGCCACGAAGGCGAGGATGCCGCTTTATTTAATACCGTTAAAGCCGTTGGTATGGATCTGTGTCCTGCACTTGGTATCAGCATTCCGGTTGGTAAAGATTCCATGAGCATGAAAACAATATGGGAAGAGGCCACTGATAAAAAAGCAGTGACTTCACCCATTTCTCTGGTCGTAACTGCTTTTGCCAACACCAGCGATGCGCGCAAAACGCTAACCCCTCAACTAAGAACAGACTTAGGCGAAACCACTTTAATTTTAATTGACCTTGGTAATAGCAAAAACCGCATGGGCGGCTCCGCATTGGCGCAAGTTTACGGTCAGACAGGTAATGTCGCACCTGATGTTGACAACCCTAGTCAATTGAAAGCTTTTTTTAGCCAAATACAATCTCTGAATCATGATGGAAAAATACTGGCTTACCACGATCGTAGCGATGGCGGTTTGTTCACCACGCTATGTGAAATGGCATTTGCTGGCCATTGTGGATTGCTAGCAGATATCAGTGCATTAGAAGGTGATGCTGCTAGCGCATTATTTAATGAAGAGCTTGGCGCTGTCATTCAAGTGCGTAAAAATGATACTGAAGCGATTCTGACACAGCTTAATAACGCACTTGGTCATTGCGCACATTGGATTGCTAACGTAATCACGCATTCTCAAGTGTCCATTAAAAAAGGTGACATTACGTTTAACGACACACGGATTAACTTGCATCGTATGTGGTCAGAAACAAGCTTTCACATGCAAAGCTTACGTGATAATCCAATCTGTGCACAACAAGAGTACGACCGCATTCTAGATAATACGGATGTCGGTATACAGCCCCACCTCACTTTTGACTTAAATGAAAATATTGCTGCCCCTTATATCAATAAAGGCGCTCGTCCAAATATAGCCGTGTTGCGTGAACAAGGCGTCAATGGTCAAACCGAAATGGCCGCTGCTTTTGATCGAGCAGGCTTTACCAGTGTTGATGTCCACATGAGTGATATTATTGCTGGCAAAGTCTCATTTAAAAACTTTAGTGGATTAGTCGCTTGTGGTGGCTTCTCGTATGGTGACGTACTGGGTGCTGGCGAGGGTTGGGCAAAGTCGATTTTATTTAATACCCGGGCGCGTGACGAATTTAGCGCCTTTTTTAATCGCAATGATTCGTTTGCACTTGGGGTTTGTAATGGCTGTCAAATGATGAGCAACTTGCACAGCATTATTCCAGGCGCTGACCATTGGCCGCATTTTGTGCGTAACAAATCAGAACAGTTTGAAGCACGCTTTGTGATGGTGGAAGTTTTGCCTTCACCATCTATCTTTTTAAATGGCATGGCAGGCAGTCGACTACCAATTGCCGTCGCACATGGAGAAGGATTTACGGAATTTCTTGATGCAAATGCTGTCAAAATGATGTTAGATAGTCAATTGGCAACAATGCGCTTTATTAATGGAGCGTCATCGCCAACTGAAGTATATCCGTTTAATCCTAATGGTTCGCCTCAAGGTTTAACGGGATTTACCACCACCGATGGGCGCTTTAGTATTATGATGCCTCACCCAGAACGTGTGTTTAGAGCAGCACAGCATTCATGGCATCCTGATGAATGGCAAGAAGATGGGCCTTGGATGCGGATGTTCCGTAATGCAAGGCGTTTTGTTGGCTAGTGGGGTTTAGTTAATAAACCAACTAGTAAAATAATATTTTATAAAAATTAATTAGTTTTGGAGAATGACAATATGCAATGGATTAAAACAGCTTTACTAGCAATGGCTTTATGCTTATCTTTTAACGCTTCAGCCATGACGGACGATGATGAAGCTATCTGGAGAGAGGCGTTGATAAAAGGTGAACTACAAACTGTACAAAAGTTTGTTAAAGCCGACCCAAAGGTTGTCAATGACAAAATATTCGGCTGGAGTCCATTACAAATGGCAGCTAACACTAATCAAATAAAAGTCGTTGAATTTCTGATTGCTCAAGGTGCAGACCTAAACTATATCCAACCAAATGCCCAACATAGCGCATTCCATTTGGCCGCTTTTAATCGTTTTACTGACATGACAACGCTGTTGGCAAAAAGTGGAGCTGACATCAATATTAAACTAAGAAACGATTTATCTTTAATTCAATTTTTTCGTGATGAAGGCGATCAAAAAATGATGGATCATCTGATGGCGCTTGGCGTTAAAGATGATGGATGTAAAGGCGAATACTGTTAATTAGCCATGTGACTTCGGGCACAAACTAATCGCAACTTTATGTTTTAGAATGGTGTTTTAATCGTAATTGCTCAAAAAAGGGTTGAAACACCATGCTACCCAAAGTAACAATACTCACCTCACCACATGCCTTTGTCAGATCAATTTTCTTTAATCTCGGACATCATCAAAACACCATCATTTATTGTCAATCGCTCGTTGCATCTACATTAGCTACACTGGCAATAACCACTTTGGCTTTATCTCCTGCACATAGTGCAGAATCAGATATTTCCATATCGCAAAAACAGATTCATACCCGTACGCTAGCAGCGTCATGCGCAGCTTGCCACGGCACACTAGGCAACAGTTTGAGTATTACCCCTGTGCTGGCAGGCTTAGATCCAACTTATTTTGTCAAGCAAATGCTAGCATTTAGAACTGGTGATCGTGATAGTACAGTCATGCACCACCATGCACGGGGGCTAACAATCGATGAAATTGACGCGCTCGCAAATTACTTTTCCGTACAAAGACGTTCTGCAAATGCAGCAGTATCATCAGAAATTTTAAAGCACAGAGATGAGTAAATCCAATCAACTACCATTGAATCGACGACATTTTATTAAGCTTGCTGGGCTGAGCCTAACTAGTTTACTCTCGCCAAGTTGTATGCTCAATGGCAATATGCAACCTGTTATTGGTCATGTAGTGGTTATTGGCGGCGGCTTTGCTGGTACAACAGCAGCTAAATATATTCGACTTTGGAGTGGCGGCAGAATTGCAGTGACCGTGATTGAAAAGCATACACAATTTGTTTCATGTCCAATGAGCAATCTAGTACTTGGTGGCGGGAAAAGTATCAATGATTTAACGTTTAGCTATGCTATTGTCAAAAAAAACTATGGCATTAACTGGGTGCATGATGAAGTGATTGGCATTCATACTGCCGATCAAAAAGTTAAAATGCAACGCGGCGAAATAAGCTATGACCGACTCATTATGGCGCCGGGCATTGATTTTATTTATGATGATTTGCCTAATTTACAAGATTCTGCTGCACAACAACAAGTGCCGCACGCATGGAAAGCCGGTTGGCAAACTGTCAATTTACGCAAACAAATTGAAGCAATGCCAAATGGTGGCGTGTTTGTGTTAAATGTCCCTAAATTGCCCTTCCGTTGCCCGCCAGGGCCATATGAACGCGCATCCCAAGTGGCACATTACTTTAAAACCTATAAGTCTAAAAGCAAAGTGATTGTGTTAGATGCGAATCCAGATATCGTATCCAAAAAGGGCTTATTCTCGGCAGTATGGCAGAGCGACTACAAAGACATCATTGATTACAGACCTGATAATCCTATTACGCATGTCGATCTAGCAACAAAAACGGTGACTACCGATTTTGAAAGCATCAAAGCGGATGTGCTTAATATTATTCCTCCACAACGTGCAGGCAAACCTGCCCAATTAGCCGATTTATTAGAGCCAGATTACCCATGGTGTGAAGTTGACTTTTTAAGTTATGAATCTAAACGGTCGCCCAACATACATGTCATTGGCGATAGTGTGGCCTCAGGCCTACCTAAATCAGCCCATATGGCAACCTCACAAGCCCGCGTCTGCGCTAGCGCTATTGTCGAACTGATGCAGGGTAGAAGACCAGATCCAGAACCTGTCTTTGCCAATACTTGTTACAGTTTTGTCGACAACAAACGTGCCATTCACGTTGCCGATGTTTATCGCTACAGCCCAGGCAAAAAAATCATGGTACCCGCAAATGGCGGTGGTGTATCATTAGCACCTTCTGAACAAGAGGGTCAATACGCTAATGCATGGGCAACCAATATTTGGTCTGATGTACTAACGTAAAATGCGTACATAATGCTGAACATGTTTTTATACAAACTGAATAATTACTTGGGATTGGCGATGTGTAGTCTTTTACCTTCGTTGACCTGTGCTAGCGAAGCACCTGATATCTCAGCACTATCAGTACCCGAAGGATTTAAGATTAATATCTATGCCAAACTTGATATTGCCCCGCGTATGATGGCATTCTCACCTGATGGTAATTTGTTTGTTTCTTCTTATAAAAATAATACAGTCCTCATGCTCGCCGATACCAACCACGATGGTATTGCAGAAGCGCCTATCGTCATTTCTTCTAATTTAAACGCACCTAATGGCTTAGCATTTATTAATGATGATTTACTGGTAGCAAATCAAGATGGCATTGTTAAAATGACCAGACAACATGATGCATGGTCTGACCCTGCTCCTTTTATTGGCCCTTTAGCAACTGGCGGTCATAGCGTCAAAACAATTAAGTTAGGTCCAGATAATCATTTATATATCAATGTTGGGTCAAGTTGCAATGTGTGTAATGAATCTGAGCCAACGCGTGCAACAATCTTGCGCTATACCATCGATGGCAAGCCTGCTGGGGCATTATCCATGACTGGTCGACATAGCCAGCTTCCGCCCATTTGGGCAAGCGGATTAAGAAATGCGCAAGGTTTTGCTTGGCATCCAATCACCCAAGCTATGTTTGCAACCAATAATGGTGCCGATATGCGCTCAGACAAAAAAGGTGGTCCAGTCAATGATCAGTTGCCGCCAGAACACATCAATCACATTCAACGCGGGAAACACTATGGCTGGCCACACTGCTGGGGCAATATAAATGGTAGTATGACTATCGACCCTAATTTCCCGGGGCCAGACCAATTTTGTCAACTGGCAACCCCACCTGCGCTTATGCTCACTTCGCACTCCACGCCGATTGGTATTACTTTTTTAGATAAAAGTCAGTTTCCCGAGGAATTTAATCAAGATGCGATTGTCGCATTACATGGGTCATGGAACCGTCAACAATTAAGTGGCTACAAATTGGTGAGACTTCAGTTTAAAGATGGTCAGCCCGTTAAAGCAACCGATTTTGTTACAGGTTGGCTGCGTGAAAATAAAGCGTGGGGGCGCCCAGTTGATGTCGTTGTTGGACCCGATGGTGCACTTTATGTTAGTGATGATAGAACTCGCTACATTTATCGTATTACTTATCAACCAAATGAAGCGAATAAGATTGTAGAGGAAAAAAATGTTAAAACTAATCGTTAAATTAAGCATGTGGCTATTAGCCTCAATGTCCTTAAGCCTATCAGCGCATGCGCAAGTACCTTCAGACAAACAGCTTGCTGTGCATATTGCAGGCGTTCATTACAAACACCCAACTATTTTGTTTTTTCCCTATGTAACCATTTGGCAAATGCAAGGACCTTTAGTTGAAGCAGTAGCAATGTCTTCGTTAACATCACTTTTTAGCAATGTTAGTGAATGTCGTACCGACGCAGCCAAAGATGCCAACCTAGTCATGTTGCTTCAACCACATCTATTTTACAATCCACAATCTGCTATTTATTATGCAAAATTAACAGCCAGTGTTTATGGTGCGCAGGAGCAAGTGATTACCAGTATCACGAAAGAAGCGCGGGTCGTTGGTCCTGTGAATATCAATCCCGATTTGTATAGTAAAAAAGTCTATAGTAAGGCGATTGATCACATCATCGAAGCGCTAAAAACCGATGTAGCATTCCTATCAGCTTTAAAAGAGAAGACACCAATTAATACCAATCAAATTTGTAATAATTTAGACAATATACCTACAAATAGATTTTATTATTAAAAGGCATCATGAATGACAATTGACTTGTTACTCATCACAACAATCGGTATAAAAAGCGCATTGCATAGGGCATTATCGGCTTCTACTGTTGTTAGTGATCAATTATCATTGCCGCTCGTGACTAATCAAGCGGCAAGCATGGCCTACCTGTTGGTTTCTTCTGGTGAATAGCTGTTTATTAGATGCGGTGGAGCTGCGTCAGTGCGCCCTTAATTGGCTGATGTCCGATAATCCACAGCGTAAAGTAAATGGCGTATTTGACCTGCAAAAAGCATTCACGAACAATCAAGTTTCGCTGGATACTGGGTGGAAAACCAGTAACGAAGTCGCTAACAACAGGCCTATTCCTGGACGCCCAAATAAACCAGAATTAGTACATCCTCTTTCTGTAAAAAAACGCTCCATGCGTTCACAAGAAGGCCGTGCTGCCCTTATTCATGCACTGTGCCATATTGAGTTTAATGCCATTAATTTAGCCTTAGATGCAGTATGGCGCTTTGCCAATATGCCCACACAATACTATTGCGATTGGTTAAAGGTAGCTGCAGAAGAGGCGCATCACTTTTCACTGTTAAACTGCCATCTCAACACACTAGGTTATGCATATGGAGATTTTTCCGGTCATAACGCGCTATGGGAAATGGTAGAGCGCACACAAGAGGACGTATTAGCACGGATGGCACTCGTGCCACGCACTTTGGAAGCACGGGGTTTAGATGCTACCCCAGCTATTCGTAACAAAATCGCCCAAGCAGGCGATATACAAGCCGCGAATATTTTGGATATTATTTTGCGAGATGAAATTGGCCATGTCGCCATTGGCAATTACTGGTTTAACTACTTATGTCAACAACGTGACCTAGACCCAATTACTACTTTTGAACACCTATGCCAACAATATAAAGCACCAACATTGCGCCCGCCATTTAATATGGAAGCTAGACGTAAAGCTGGCTTTACCGAGATAGAGCTTGCCTACTTAAATGGTGAAACGGTTTAAAATGTGCTGGCATATTTGATTGTAGCCAGGCGTTGCTCAAACGCTTTAACCTGTTAGTAATGAAGCAACACCTTCCAACCCAACATAATTAATTGCGTATGTCGCTTGCTCTTGTACTACTGGCTTAGCATGGTAAGCAATACCCACACCTGCTACAGCCATCATTTTCAAGTCATTCGCACCGTCACCAATTGCTATCGTTTGGGATGCTGTTAAGCCTAATTGATCGCGCAGCTTAACTAACTCATGCGCTTTACGTTGGGCATCCACAATATCGCCAACAATCTTTCCCGTCAGCTTACCACCAACAATTTCTAAGACGTTAGACACGGCATAATCCAACCCAAGTAATTTTTTTAAGTGGTTGGCAAAGAAAGTAAAACCACCAGAAACAACCATGGTTTTGATGTGATGTGCTTTGCAAGCTTTTATCCAATCTAATACGCCAGGGTTAAGCTTAAAACGCTCATCAATCACACGTTGCAAAGCACTTTCATCCAATCCTTTGAGTAAGGCTACGCGTTTTTTTAAGCTTTCGGCAAAATCTAATTCGCCGCGCATCGCTGCTTCGGTAATCTCAGCTATTTGTGGCTTGATACCCATCATATCGGCAATTTCATCAATACATTCAATGGCTATTAAAGTTGAATCCATATCCATGACACATAGTCCAAACCTGCTTAATACTTGGTTATTTGGCACCATAGCACAATCAATCTGCTGCTCAACACAAAACGATTTAACCGCATCAATCTCTGATGTATGTATGGGTAGATAGTAAGCAAATTCACCAATTTGCATAAACTGTGTATTGCCGCCAATTAAACGATGAATATGGGTAAGATGGGCCACGCTGATTGCGCGACCTTGAACGACTAAACGCATGAAATAATCTGCTAATTAAAAATAAAAAACAATTATAACAGCTTGCGCAATGCATGCTTTGTCGGCATAAACTAAGGTGCTTTTCATCCCTTATTTGTTTGGTTGATTATCTGAATGAATGCTATTATTTCTTACTATTTTACATAAGGCAGAAAGATGAAGCACACACCATCCAATATGACTTGGTTAAATCTACCCAATATGCCTGCGCCAATTAAAGCGCTATTTGCGGGTTATTTACTGGTTATTGGCATTGGCCTTTGCATGGCAGGCTTACAAATTATGCTAACGCACGGTATGGCAGATGGCAAATTAGGATTATCGATCAATGACATTGTCTACAGCTATTATGGCGACCGCTCTGGTAGCACTTTAGCGACTAAATTAAATGGATCCATGCAAGACAAAGCACCGATAGAAGTACGTCAAGATATTATTAAATGGGCAGAAAGTGGAGCGCCTGAAGCACAGTGGGAAACCCACTATAAAGCCGTTTTTGCAAAACACTGTACCATGTGTCATAGCCAAATTCCTGGCATACCCAACTTCACCAACTATCAAGAAGTACAAGATGTTGCTGCTACCGATCAGGGGGCAAGCATTAGCGGTTTAACGCGTGTTTCACACATACATTTATTTGGTATCAGTTTTATTTTCTTTTTTATGGCGTTTATTTTTAGTTTCGCTGTGAATATTCCAACACGTAGAAAATTAATTGTCATTATCATTCCTTTTGCTTTTTTGATTGTTGACGTGTTGTCTTGGTGGCTGACCAAACTTAGCCCACATTTTGCTTGGTTTACGATTATTGGCGGTATTGGTTATAGCCTTGCTTCAGCCTATATGTGGTTCACCAGTATGTTCCAAATGTTTTTATATAAAAATGGTGATACCCATTATGGCAACGCTTGGGAGCAAGATTTGTAAAAGTCTCCTTAATCAAAAGCCACACCAAAGCCATAGTTTACATACTATGGCTTTTTGTTTAGATGCTTTTCACTAGCCTCAAACGCACTTTTGCGAGAAAATACAGATTAGTATAAACAATCAAAAAATTGCACCCATCATGAATTTACACGAATATCAATCAAAGCAACTACTGCAACAATATGGCATCGCGACACCCATTGGTGAAACAGTGCAATCAGAAGAAGCCGCGGCGGCCGCAACAAAAGAAATCGCAGGTAATGCTTGGGTCGTTAAAGCACAAGTGCATGCGGGAGGTCGTGGCAAAGCTGGTGGCGTTAAATTGGTGACATCGGCACAAGAAGCGCAAGCAACTGCAGGAGCCCTACTAGGCAAAAACTTGATTACCTATCAAAACGCACCAGATGGTCAAGCTGTTCATCGGGTACTGGTTGAACAAACACTACCAATTGCACGTGAACTTTACTTATCTATGTTGGTAGATCGCGCGTTGGACCGTGTCGTCATGGTTGCTTCTTCTGCAGGCGGCATGGATATCGAAGAAATTGCCGCCAATCAACCCGAAAAAATACTGCAAGAAGTGTGTGATCCATTAAATGGTTTGGTTGACTTTCAAGCACGTAATCTTGCATTTGCATTAGCGTTATCAGGCGATCAGATTAATGAATTTACCAAACTAGCAAAAGGCTTATACAAATTATTTATTGAAAATGACTTAGCATTACTCGAAATTAATCCACTCGTGGTAACAACGGACGGACACCTTGTTGCACTCGACTGCAAAATGACTGTGGATGACAACGCTTTATACCGTCAAAAAACCTTAGCTGGCTTGCGTGATTGGTCGCAAGATGATGCAAAAGAAGCCGAAGCCCATCATTCTGGCCTTAATTATATTGCACTCAATGGCAATATTGGCTGCATGGTAAACGGCGCTGGTCTTGCAATGGCCACCATGGATTTAATCAAACTACATGGCGGCATGCCAGCAAACTTTTTAGATGTGGGTGGCGGTGCCACAGCAGAAACGGTCACCAAAGCGTTTAAAATTATTTTAGCTGATCAGCATGTGAAAGCGATTTTAGTCAATATTTTTGGTGGCATTATGCGTTGCGATATTATTGCAACTGGTATTATCACCGCGGTAAAAGAAGTAGAAATGAACATTCCAGTTATTGTGCGGTTAGAAGGTACAAATGTGGAATTAGGTAAACAAATGTTACGAGAAAGTGGTTTGAATATTATCTCAGCTGAAAATTTAACAGATGCGGCAGTGCAAGCCGTGAAGGCGGTCGCATGAGTATTTTGGTCAATAAAAACACCAGAGTGTTGTGCCAAGGCTTTACGGGCAAGCAAGGTACATTTCATTCTGAGCAAGCGATTGCTTATGGCACTAATATGGTTGGTGGCATCACGCCACGTAAAGGTGGTCAAAGCCACCTTGGCTTACCGGTATTCAACACAGTACGTGAAGCCGTTCGTGAGACACAAGCCAATGCCAGCGTCATATACGTACCACCACCCTTTGCAGCAGACTCTATTTTAGAAGCCAGTGATGCAGGCATTGAGTTAGTCGTTTGCATCACCGAAGGCATCCCTGTGCTAGACATGATTAAGGTAAGAGCGGCATTAGATGCTAATGGAACTCAATTAATCGGCCCTAATTGTCCAGGCATTATTACACCAGATGAATGCAAAATTGGCATCATGCCGGGCAGCATTCATCTAAAGGGGAAGGTGGGTGTTGTTTCTCGCTCTGGCACATTAACCTATGAAGCCGTGCAACAAACTACTGCATTGGGTCTAGGTCAAACCACCTGTGTTGGCATTGGTGGCGATCCCGTAAAAGGACTCAATTTTATTGAGTGCTTGGCTTTATTTGAAGCTGATCCTGAAACTGAGGCCATTATTATGGTTGGTGAGATTGGTGGCAGTGATGAAGAAGCCGCCGCAGATTATATTAAACATTATATTACCAAACCTGTTGCGGCTTATATCGCAGGCTTAACCGCACCAAAAGGGAAACGCATGGGCCATGCAGGCGCTATTATTTCCGGTGGGTCTGGTCGTGCTGAAGACAAAATTATTGCTCTTGAGCGGGCAGGTGCAGTGGTTGCAAATTCTCCAGCCGGTCTCGGTGAGGCGGTTATTCAAGCCATGCAGCTTAAAGAAAGATAAGCATTGAAAAAATACGCATTTACCATCTTATTATGCTTTGGCTTATTGAGCCACTCAGCTTTCGCTGAAGACATACCCTATTTATTAACCGCCTCAGCCAGTGGCGATATAGCGACGGTTAATAGCTTATTAGCTAGCGGCATGAGCCCAAACACGGCCGACAAAGACAATATTACTGCGCTCATGTATGCATCCAGGAAAGATCAGCCGATTATCGCCCAATTATTGATCAATAAAGGCGCCAATTTGAATGCGCAAGATACTGATGGCTGGACGCCCTTAATGTTTGCTGCAAAAAAAGATCATATAACAACCATGAAAGTGTTATTAGCCAATGGTGCTGACTTAACCATACGGGATGAGAGCGGCTGGACAGCTTTTAGTATGGCCGCCACTTCAGGCAACAGTGCGGCGTTAGCGCTGTTGATTAGCCATGGCGTAGATCCAAATGAAAAAAATGACGATGGTAAAACCGTGCTGATGTATGCAACCAATGCTGCCGACTTAGCAACGGTTGCTACCCTGATAGAGCAAGGTGCAAATATTGATATGCAAGACGCTTTTGGCGTCTCTGCCTTAATGTATGCGGCACGCAAAAACAACACCGAAATCGTACAATATCTGTTAAAAAGTGGCGCCAATATTAAGCTAGAAGACCAATCAGAATGGACTGCGCTGGCTTGGGCCATTAACCAATCAGCCGTTGATGCGGCTAGCGTGCTTATCAACAATGGTGCCGATGTTAATCATAAAGATGCGCAAAGCACGCCCATGCTAGCATTAGCCATAGATAGCAATTCACTCGCACTAGTCCAAATGCTGTTAGACAATAAAGTGAGTTTAAAAGCACGTAATAAATATGGACTTACTGCTTATGTGTATGCGCTTAAGCAGGGAAACCCAGCGATTGTTAATCTGATTAAAAACGCTGGTGGAACCTATTAATTCATGAAAATCGCTATCGCACAATTCAACGCGATTGTTGGAGATATGACTGGTAATGCAAATAAAATTATCGCGTTATCAAAACAAGCCAAACAACAAGGTGCGGATTTAATCATTACGCCAGAACTTGGATTATGTGGCTATCCACCAGAAGATTTATTATTCCGGCAGGACTTTATGATTGCTAATCAGAAAGCGATTAATCGTATAGCAAAGTCTACCCCAGATATCACCGTGCTGGTGGGCCACCCGCATAATGAAAATAAGCAACTATTCAATGCCGCCAGCCTACTTCAAGATGGCAAAATCAAGGCCACTTATCATAAGCAAATATTGCCCAATTATAGCGTATTTGATGAAGATCGTTACTTTGAACCAGATACCAAATCATTGGTATTTGAGCTGGCCGGCATCAAATTTGGCATTCTGATTTGTGCCGATGGCTGGGAGCCTGCACCTGCAAAAAAGGCAAAAGATGCTGGTGCAGAATTTCTACTCTCACTCAATGCCTCGCCCTATCATATGGATAAACTAGAAACACGCTATCAAGTATTAATCGAGCGTGTTAAAGAAACTGGATTGCCACTGATTTATGCCAACCTTGTTGGCGGTCAAGATGAACTGGTATTTGATGGTGCTTCTTTTGTTTTGAATGCACAAGGTAAAGTAACGCATCAACTACCTGCATTTGTAGAGACGCTTGATTATGTTGTCATCGCAGATAAGCAACCCGTCGCGCGTCCGATCATCCCAGCCTTAAGCTTAGAAGCGATGGTCTACAACGCCCTAAAGCTTGGATTAGCCGACTATGTGAATAAAAATGGATTCCCCAGTGTTGTGCTTGGCCTGTCAGGCGGTATTGATTCAGCACTTACTTTAGCTATTGCAGTCGATGCCTTAGGAAAAGATCGGGTGAAAGTATTGATGATGTCATCGCAATATACTGCCAGCATCAGTGTAGATGATGCAATAGCAATGGCGAAACTGGTGGATGTCGATTACAGTTTAATCCCAATAAAATCTTTATTTGAAAGCTTTAAACAAGCACTTTCAGCAGAGTTTAAGGGCAGAGAAGAAGATGCCACTGAAGAAAATTTGCAAGCCCGCATTCGTGGCATGCTGTTGATGGCGCTATCCAATAAGTATGGCAGTATTGTACTCACCACTGGCAATAAATCCGAAACAGCGGTTGGATACACCACATTATATGGTGATATGGCAGGTGGCTTTGCATTGTTAAAAGATGTGCCTAAAACCTTGGTTTATCGATTGGCGAACTATCGCAATAGCCTTTCAACCATTATTCCAGAACGTATTATCACGCGACCACCCAGTGCGGAATTGCGGGACAATCAAACTGACCAAGACAGCTTACCATCTTACGAAATACTCGACGCTATTATGCAAGCTTATGTGGAAGACGACTTAAGCCCTGACGATATTATCAAGCTTGGTTACCGCGAAGCGGATGTTAAATGTGTAATAAAATTGATTGATAAAAATGAATATAAACGCCGTCAAGCACCCATTGGCGTGAGAATTACGCAACGTGGATTTGGTAAAGATAGAAGATATCCAATTACTTGTAAATTAAACTTTAATTAGTAGTACAATTTAATCCAGTATTCAGGAGAGGTAAATGAAAAAAATCGAGGCCATCATTAAGCCATTTAAGCTAGAAGAAGTGCGTGAAGCACTATCTGAAATTGGCATCAACGGATTAACTGTTACCGAAGTCAAAGGCTTTGGTCGCCAAAAAGGTCATACAGAGCTATACCGTGGTGCGGAATATACCATCGACTTCTTACCTAAAGTAAAACTAGAGTTGGTTGTTGCCGACAATATTTTAGAATCTGCAATCGATGCCATTGTAAAAGCCGCCCATACCGGCAAAATTGGCGATGGTAAGATTTTTGTAACTAGCGTAGAGCAAGCTTTACGTATTAGAACTAGTGAAACAGGCGACGAAGCGGTTTAATTGTCAAATAAAACACGAATCAATCTGATAGCAACGCGTATAAGTTTTAGCGTTGCTGTTTATAAAGTATATTATCCAATTAACTCGAAAAAATAAGGCGCACAGCATCTAAATCTGCTTGGGTATCAACACCATTGGCAGGCGCGTTGCTGGTGGTGCTGACGGCTATTTTATAGCCGTGATAGAGCACTCTTAATTGCTCTAGACTTTCTATCTGTTCTAGTGCTGTCGCTTCTAAATGCGCATATTGTTTTAGGAAACCCACACGGTAGGCATAAATGCCAATGTGTCGATGGGCTTTTATCTGCTGTTTATGCACATCGTCTCGCGGATAGGGGATGGGTGAGCGGCTAAAATATAACGCATTACCGTTGGTATCTAACACGACTTTAACAATATTGGGATTGAGCATTGCGGCTTCATCATGGATGGCATGACAGGCAGTTGCCATCACGGCATCTTTGCTGTGAGCGAGCGTTAATGCGACTTGTTGGATGAGCTGCGGATCAATTAATGGTTCATCACCCTGCACATTCACCACAATATCGTCGTCATGCCAATGGAGGGTTTGCGCGACTTCAGCAATCCTATCTGTGCCAGAAAGATGATCGACACGGGTTAATACCGCTTCTATATTGTGCGCTTGCGCGACTTCTAATATTTTTTCAAAATCGGTGGCGATGATGACACTGGTTGCTCCGCTTTTGCTGGCTTGTTCTGCCACTCTTATTACCATGGGCTTGCCACCAATATCTAATAGTGGCTTACCTGGTAGGCGCGTGCTGGCGTAGCGGGCTGGAATAACAACTTTAAAAGACACTATTCTACTTTCTCATCCGGTCCTAGTTTACGTGCTTCTTCTTCTAGCAAAACGGGTATTCCATCGCGCACTGGATACGCCAATCGTGCCGATTTGGAGATTAATTCATTCTGCGCTTTTTTGTAGATTAATGGTCCTTTAGTAACGGGACAGACTAATATTGCCAATAATTTTGCATCCATAATGGGCACCTCTTTCTTGTATGCTTAGTGTGACGCTGTTTTTAATTTTGCTAACAGCATCGGTAACAACGTCTTGTCTATTTTAGCTTCTATTGGCAACACCCAGTAATGTGATTGTGCAAAAGACTGACATTTGACGGCGTCTTTTTCCGTCATTAGCAGTGCTTCACAGTGAATGGCCGCCAAATCTTGCTGGCTAAACTGATGGTGATCGTCAAAGCTTAAGCCTTCTACCGTTAAACCTAAATCACTTAGGGTATTAAAAAAACGTGCTGGCTTACCAATGCCAGCGATGGCTTTTAATTGTTTGTTGCTAAAAAAGTCGGCTGTCACTGTTTTGGTTGTATCAGCCAGATTATAAAATGTTTGACCGCATAATTGCATTTGATAGGCATGTTGAATCGGCTGTTGGCTGTGATTAATCACTGCGTCAACTTGATTGAGCCGTTGCTGCGGTTCGCGCAAAGGGCCAGCCGGCAAGATATATTGATGGCCTATACTTTCATCATCGACCACTGCAATTTCTATTGTGCGCTGTAGATGATAATGTTGTAGACCATCATCGCTAATGATGACATCGCATGCTGGATGCGCTTCAAGCAACGCTTGCCCTGCAGCCACTCTATTTTTACCAATCCAAACAGGACAATTGGCACGTCTTGCAATGAGCAACGGTTCATCACCCACTTGGTGAGCTAAGCTGGCTTGATTGACCGCTGTTGGTTGTAGCTGATTGCCCCCATAACCGCGACTAATCACCCCAGGTGTATAGCCTTGTTTAATTAATTGTTGCACCAGCCATATCACCACTGGCGTTTTACCACTACCGCCCATATTAATATTGCCAACGATAATCACCGGCACTGGTAAGCGTATTGATGGCAATAGACCCACTTTGTATGCCCAATGTCGCAACGCAACAATGGCAGAAAACAAGTAAGAAATGGGGATTAAAACCAAATAGAAAAAAAAATTTTTATGGTGCCAAGCGCGTAAGATAAAATCTTGCATGTCGAATCAGCCACTTACTCACTAAACTCTTTTTGGTATAACTTGGTGTAATAGCCTTGCGCTTTTAATAAAGCTTTGTGTGTACCAAACTCTACAATTTTGCCTTTATCCATCACTAAAATTCTATCGGCATTTTCTATGGTGCTCAATCGATGTGCAATGACTAAGCTGGTTCGGTTTTGCATTAAAACATCTAAAGCCGCTTGTACGTGTTGCTCTGATTCAGTGTCCAATGCAGATGTTGCTTCATCTAATAAGAGAATTGGCGCATTTTTTAAGATGGCACGCGCAATGGCTATCCTTTGACGTTGGCCACCTGAAAGGCGCACACCTCTATCGCCAATTTCATTCTGCAAGCCATTAGGTAGCTGCTGGATAAAATCCCATGCGTTAGCTGCTTTTGCGGCTTCAATCACTTCTGCTTCACTGGTGTCTCTTAATACACCGTAGGCGATGTTATTAAAAATCGTGTCATTAAATAAAATAATATCCTGACTCACCAGCGAAAATTGGGCACGTAAATCTTTTAACGACAATGCGCGAATATCAATGCCATCTAGCAGAATAAGCCCTTGTTGCAACTCATAGAAACGCGGCAATAAATTGACTAGCGATGTTTTACCACCACCAGATCGACCAACCAACGCCACTTTTTCACCTTGTTTAACGGTAAAACTTAAATCATCTAACGCTAATCGCTTTGCATTTTCATAGCGCAAACTCACGTTTTTAAATTCAATACTGCCATTATTAACAGGTTGCAACTGATGTTGACCTTCATCTACTTCAACTGGTGCATCAATCACATCAAACACACTTTGCGCTGCTGCTAAACCAATTTGAAAGTCTTCATTAGCCGCTGTAATATGTTTGATGGGTGAAATAAGCATCAATAGTGCGCCAATAAAAGCTGCAAACTCCCCTACCGTAAAACGGCCCAATGCGTAGTAAACCACCAATGCAAGCGCTAACGCCGCTAATACCTCAATCACAAAACTATTGAGCCCTGCAATACGCGCTGAACGCAATTCTAAATCGCGGTTGGCAATCACTACTTTTGAGAAGCGCTGGTCTTCATAATCTTGCGCACCAAAAATTTTAACAATGCGCTGACCAGAAATCGACTCTTCAGACACCTTGGTCATTTCGCCAACAGCCAGCTGCACTTTTTTTGCATTTGCGCGTAGTTTTGGCGTGGTTTTTCGTAGATAAAGCACCATAAGCGGTGCAACGATGGCAAAAATCAAGGTGAGGCGCCAATCAAGATAAAGCATATAGCCAACCAAGCCTACCACAGTCAAAATATCCCTTAACACGTTCATTGCTGTCCGCGTTGCTACACTAGACAGCCTTTCTGCATCATAGGTTAATTTAGACACCATAATGCCAGTCGATTGCATATCAAAAAAACTGACAGGCATGTGCATCAACCGACTAAACGCTTGTCTCCTTAACGTTTCGACCACGTGCCGTGCTATCCAGCGCATGCTGTACATAGAAACAAAACCAGCAATGCCACGCACTGCCATTAATCCGAATAACATGAGGGGGAGAATAAACACTTGCTCTGCTGACTGGCGCATAAAGCCTTCGTCAGTCACTTTTTTGATCATCGCCAAAAAAGCAGTATTGCTAAACGACAAAACGGCGGTCGCTATCATCGTGATAGCAAAAACATACTTATAGCGCCAAGCATAAGAAAATATGCGTAAAAACAGCGCTTTAGTATTGTGGATTTGAGGTGATGCGTTTTTGTTACGCGAGCGTTTCGACATAATTAAGCTTGTGGAAACTGAACAAAAGAATGACAGTAATTAATCGCTAGGTCCTGATCGTGTTGCAAAAGTGATGTGGGTGTAGTTTGCAATACGCGCCGCCTCCATCACATTCACCACAGATTGATGAGTCGATTTAGCATCCGCATTAATCACAATTGTTGGGTCTTTACCATCACCAACCGCCGATTGCAAGCCGCTAGCAATCGCTTCCACGGTGTCTCCGGACTCTTTTGAGTCAATCATGTATTTGCCAGTCGCATCAATATCCACGGTAATAATCAATGGTTTATCTTGTGGTGCACTCGCCTCCGCTGTTGGCAAATTAATTTGCAGCTCACTGGTACGTGAAAAAGTAGCATTCACAATCAGAAAGATAATAATGACTAGCAACACATCAATTAACGGAATAAAGTTAATTTCAAGTTCTTCGCTTGCTTTTCCACGTTGAAAATTCATTGGCACATTCCTTTAAACTAATCTAATCGGCTTAGCGTTCGCCGTGCAGAATCTCAACTAATTTGATTGCCTGTTGTTCCATATCCAACAACAATGCATCTACTTTTGAGCGGAAAAAACGGTAAGTAATCATCGCTGGTACCGCCACAACAATACCAGCGGCCGTATTGTACAAAGCAACTGAAATACCACGAGCAAACTGTGCGACATCATGTCCAGAGTTGGTAAAAGCACCAAACAGTTCCACCATACCAATCACGGTACCCAACAAACCGAGCAACGGTGCTACCGTTGCAATTGTACCCAGTGTTGATAGATATTTTTCTAATTGGTGAGCCACTGCGCGGCCTGTTTCTTCTATTGACTCTTTTGTGATTTCTCTTGAATTTTTTTCATTTGCTAGGGCACTAGCAAATATCTTACCTAATAGTGAGTGACTTTCTAATTTGGCTAGACTATCTTTATTTATAACGCCTTGTCCCATCCATTTTTTCACTTCTGGCAGTAAATTGCTTGGCGCGACAATTTCACTACGTAGCGCCCAAAAACGCTCAACAATAATCGCCAGTGCAATAATTGAAGCAAAAATCAACGGCCAAATTGGCCAACCTGCGGCTATAATAATTTCCCACACAGTGGTAGCTCCTTAATTAAATCCATCAAAACAAACTTTCGTTACTTTAGCTTAGATGCGTACCGTTGGGCAAGTTTAGACTTCATAAATATTGATCATGCCAATACTTTCTATGACTGAATCGCCAGGCATTGACTTGTAAATTGCCTACCTCTTTAAAATCAAACACGATTGCACCATGATAATCTGATCGATAGCTTGTTACTGCTTTGTTTCGATATCGATCAACCACATCAGACTTTGGGTGTTTAAACCGATTTAAATACCCAACGGTAAAAACAACATACTCAGCGCCAACTGCTTTAATAAAAGTGCTTGTTGAAGATGTTTTACTGCCGTGGTGTGGCGCGATGATGACATCACTTTTTAGCTTATTTTTGTAATTTTGTAGCAAAATCGCTTCCGCTTCTTTTTCAATATCGCCGGTGAGTAATACTGAGCCATAGCGACTAGTAACCTTCATCACACAACTGCTGTTATTGTCTGAAAGGGTAAGCGCTTCATCCGCGTCTAACATAGGGTGTATCATTTCAAACATCACATTATCCCATACCCATTTCTGCCCGCTATGGCATGTATATTGTGTTGGCATCGTGTTTGTTATTCTTGGCAGTGTGTAGGAACTAGCTAGCCATTTAGTTGGTATTTGCGCCAATACTGATGCAGCACCTCCACTGTGATCTTTATCATCGTGACTAATGACTAATGCATCGAGTTGGTTAATCCCTTGGCTACGTAGATAGGGGATAATCACTTTGTTACCTGCATCGTTATCTGCACTATATCGGTCACCTGTTTCATAAACCATGGTGTGGGTTGCGGTTTTGATGACAACCGATAATCCTTGCCCAACATCTAATACAGTGACTTGCATTTGCCCCTCAAACAGTTTGTCTGGTGCAACAAATATCATGGGTGTCATCAATATTAAACCTAACCATCGCTGAGGAAAGCCACGCGGTAGCAATAACCATAATGCACCAATAATTGCCAAGCCAATGGCCCATATTGGCGCAGATGCTTGTTGCCATGTTGAAAATGGAAAGCTCGCTAACCAAACTAGCGCTTGCATACAAACTGCAAGTATCCATTGAGCAGCTTGTAATATAAAATCGAACGGTAATAAAGCACCAACAATTGATAATGGTACAATCAATAAACTAATGGCCGGAATGGCGAATGCATTAGCAAGCGGCGAAACCATGGATGCTTGTCCAAACATCAGGATGAGGAGTGGCAATAGCCCCAGTGTGACTGACCATTGGGTATTAGCCGCTTCAATAAGCCAATGCCTTAATTGCAAGCGATTAACAGTGGCATAAGCAATCACAGCAACAGCACAAAAAGATAACCAAAAACCTGGTGCAATAACCGCCCAAGGATCTAGCAATACCACTACCAGCAATGCAATCGTCAATATACGTGCTATTGATACCCGCTTGCTTAGCAAAAGTGCAAGGGCAAAAGTGGCTAACATATATAACGCTCGCTGGGTTGGGACAGATAGACCAGCCAAACAAGCATAGCTTAAGGCGGCTAATACGCCAGCAATAGTAGCTGCTTTTTTGGTTGGCAATCTCACTGCTAAATAAGGAAATCGTCGCCAGATAAAGAACTTAAGACCAAATGCTAAACCTGCCAACATGCTGATGTGCAATCCAGAAATGCTCATCAAATGATTAACACCAGTGCGCAAAAACACCTGCCAATCTTGTGCATGAATCTGGCTATGGTCGCCAATCACCAAGGCGCGAATGACACCTGCATAGGGTTGATGTGTTAATGATTGGGTGATGCGATTGCCGATTTTTTCACGGCAGTATTCAATCATATAGTGTGGTCGCCATACAAAATCGGCTAATTTCTCTCGTCTATTCTGATTGCGTATATAACCCATAGCGCGAATATGTTGAGCGAGTGCCCATGCTTCAAAATCAAAGCCATGCGGGTTATAAGTGGTGTGCGGACGTTTCAATCTCACGGTTAATCGCCACCGTTGCCCCGCACTAAATATTGAAGGTGTTAATAAAGGTAATTGATCGGCCTCCTCTGCCAATTGATGCCAAAGGTGACGTTGGTAATCAGTCAGCGCTATGTGTTTGGGGACTTGTGCGTTAGGCGTAATGACCTGCTCGACGTCAAAACGAAACTGCTCACCGCGATGAGTGACCTCTGATAGGGAAGCAACCACCCCAATTATCTCAATATCTTGCTGCTCCCACGACCTTGGCAAGGCGTCACTTAATCTGAGCGTGGCAAAGCCAGCCGCGTAAAAAAAGCCAAGCCAAGCTACTGTCAACACAATCAGTATGCGTTTGATATGCCATTGCTGACTTTCAAACTTATATGCAATGACGATAAGCAGACAGGCTGGAACCAGAACCCAAGACATTGCAGGCAAACTTGGTTGCTGCTGCAATAACCAAACACCAGCCACAAAAGCTGCAACAATGAATATGAGCATCGTTATTTTTTGTTCTTATTATTCGTTCTTATTATTGCTTTTTAATTATTGCTTCTTAAATATTGAGTCGCGTCATAAAAGAGCTGACCAGCGCTCAATCTTAATGCGTTTGCTACAAAAACTGACTAAGAAGCGTTAAATCAATGGTTGTAAATAACCATCTTCTAATCGATATTGCCGTTGCATTTTACTTGCCAATGATAAATCATGGGTAACCACAATTAAACTTGTATTCAATACCGCATTAATTTCAATCAACAAATCAAATACTTGGTTTGCCGTGACTCTATCTAAATTGCCTGTCGGCTCATCCGCTAATATACAAGCAGGCTCTGTCACTAAAGCCCGTGCTAAGGCTGCGCGTTGACGCTCTCCGCCTGATAGTTCACCTGGCATATGCTCTAAACGATGCGATAACCCGACTTTTGCTAATAGTTGCTGCGCCTGTAACAAAGCTTGCTTGCGCGGCATGCGCCCTATCAGTAAAGGTAACGCGACATTTTCTATTGCCGTAAACTCGGGTAATAAGTGATGAAACTGGTAGACAAATCCTAAAGAGTCATTACGGATTTGACCTTTTCTTGCCTCAGATAGGGTATGTAACGGATTACCAAGCAACGCCACCTCACCAGCCGTTGGTCTATCCAAGCCGCCCAGCAGATGCAACAAAGTGCTTTTTCCAGAACCAGAAGCACCAACAATAGCAATTTGCTCACCTTTGTTAAGGGTTAAATCAATACCATTTAATACAGCGACATCTAGTCCTGCATATGTTTTTTTAAGCCCTTGACAGGAAACAATGCTATTCATAACGCAAAGCCTCTGCTGGGTTAATCTTGGATGCTTTATAACTAGGGTACAGTGTGGCAATGAAACTTAATACTACAGAAGTCATGATAATGGTCACAGTGTCACGCCATTCTAATTTTGAAGGTAGCTCGCTAATGTAATACACATCTTTTGCTAAAAACTGTACTTGAAACAAGTTTTCTATAAACGGAATAATCGTATCAATATGCAATGCAATCGCAATACCTAAGATAGCACCAAAAAACGTGCCGATAACACCAATCAGCGCACCTTGAATAATAAAAATTTGCATAATGCTGGCTGGACTGGCGCCTAACGTGCGCATAATTGCAATGTCAGCACGCTTATCGGTTACAGCCATGACCAAAGTAGAGACAATATTAAACGCAGCTACGGCAACAATTAACGTCAGAATAATAAACATGACTCGCTTTTCTAATTGTATCGCTTTAAAAAAGTTTGCATGTTGCCGCGTCCAGTCAGTGATGTAATACGATCCTAGTGGCAATAAGTGTCTGTTTAGCTCTATCGCCATCGCAGGCGCATCAAATAAATCGTTAATTTTTAAGCGCAAACCTGAAATCTGATCGCCCATACGATAAAGCTTGGCAGCATCTTGAATGTCAATCAACGCCAAACCCGCGTCATACTCATACATCCCAATTTGGAACAATCCCACAACATTAAATTGCTTCAGGCGCGGAATGACGCCAGTCGGTGTAAACTGCCCTTGCGGCGCCATTAGCACTACTTTATCACCGACACTCACCCCCAAGTTGTAAGCTAAATCGGCGCCCAAGATAATATTAAACTCACCTGGCACCAAGTCTGACAGCTGTCCAACTTGCATACTTTTACCTAAATCTGCGACGTTATCTTCCTGCTCGGGCAATACACCGCGTATTAAGGCTCCTTGTACTGCTTGCCCATAACTCAACATACCTTGTGCCATGATATAAGGCGCACTTGCTTGTACATTGGGTTGTGCTGCTACTTGCTTGGCTAACGACTGCCAGCGACTCAGTTTATTGGAATTTTCGGTAATCTCAATATGTGAGGCCACGCCAAGGATGCGATTGCGTAATTCCGCTTGAAAACCATTCATTACCGACAACACAATAATGAGTGCAGCAACACCTAAAGCAATGCCAATCATACTGGTCAAAGAGATGAAAGAAATAAAATGATTTTTACGTTTGGCGCGCGTATAACGAAAACCAATAAACCATTCATATGGCAGACTTACTGTTGAAAAAAGTGGTCGAAAAAATGACATTGCGAAATCTTAACAGCATATGGCTTGAAGATTTCAAGCGTTTTAAAAAAAATTAAGGCTGACGGCTTTTAATGCATGGATAAAATAGAATGAGAACGGTAAAATGGCAGGATGTTTACTGGAATTATTCAAGCGGTTGGTGAAATACAACCAACCACATATTCAAATGGCGATATTCAAATCAGTATTGAAGCCCATCAACTTGACTTAAGCGATGTCAAATTAGGGGATAGCATTGCCGTTAATGGCGTGTGCTTAACCGTCACCCATGTTAGTCAAACACATTTTGTAGCAGACGTCTCAAAAGAAACGCTGAGCGTAACCATCGGCCTCAATAAAAAGGGGCCAGCTAATTTAGAAAAAGCCATGCGGCTTAGCGACAGGCTTGGTGGTCACTTAGTGAGTGGCCACGTTGATGGTGTTGGTGAAGTGGTTAGATTTGAGGCAGTCAATGATTGTTGGTTATTGGCAATCAACGCACCACATGCCATCTCAAAGTATATCGCACGTAAAGGCTCAATTTGCGTTAATGGAGTGAGCTTAACCATCAATACGATTGAAAAAGATGTGTTTACGATTAACATCATTCCACATACTCTAGCCAAAACCACGCTCGGCGCACTCAATATTGGTAGCCAAGTCAATCTAGAAATTGACCAAATTGCGCGCTACGTTGAAAGAATGCAGCAGTGGGAAACCGAAAGCAATTAAATGCCACACAGAAAAATTAGTCCTATTTCAGAAATTATTGCCGATATTAGCGCAGGAAAAATGGTCATTCTAGTTGATGATGAAAATCGTGAAAATGAAGGTGATTTTGTGATTGCGGCAGAGTTTGCGACGGCATCCAATATCAATTTTATGGCAAAGCATGGTCGTGGATTAATTTGTTTAACCTTAGATGAAGCCCGATGTGAGCAATTAAATTTACCACCTATGGTCGACAACAATGGTACGCGCCTGGGCACAAACTTTACGGTTTCAATTGAAGCAGCCGAAGGCGTGACGACTGGCATTTCAGCTGCCGATCGAGCCAAAACTATTCAAGCGGCAGTTGGCAAACATGCGAATGCAAAAAGCATTGTCAGTCCCGGCCATGTCTTTCCGCTTAAGGCAATGAATGGCGGTGTTTTGGTACGAGCAGGTCACACTGAAGCTGGTTCAGATTTGGCCGCCTTAGCTGGTTTAGCCCCTTATAGCGTAATCTGTGAAATTTTAAAAGATGATGGTGAAATGGCACGCTTGCCAGATTTGGTTGAGATTGCTGCTCAGCATGAAATTAAGATTGGTACGATTGCTGATTTAATTCACTACCGAAGTGAACATGAAACCTTAATCGAACGCGCTGTAGAACGTGACATCAGCACACCTTATGGCACAATGCATCTGGTTGCTTATCGCGATAAAATTTCCAAAGAAACGCATTTAGCCATTGTCAACGGTCAGCCAAGTGCGGAAAAAGAAACATTGGTGCGCGTGCATGAGCCATTATCTGTATTTGACTTGCTAGATAGCACCAGTACATCACACAGTTGGAACACACTAAAAGCCATGCAAACCATTGCTCATTCAGCCTGCGGTGTGATGGTGTTGCTTTATCATAGTGAGTCAGACACCGATTTAATTACTCGCATTCAGAACGCTGACAAACCTACTCGCTATAATCAAGAGTTAAGAACCTATGGAATCGGCTCGCAAATTTTATTAGATTTAGGTGTTAAAAAAATGAAGCTCATGGCAACCCCGCGTAAAATGCCTAGCATGGATGGCTTTGGTTTAGAAATTACCGGTTATCTGGAATCGGATGAGTAAGCATTTAAACTGTTAACTTCATGATTGAGCTTGGTTTATTCAGTTTTGTTTTATTCAAAATGTGTTAAACTAATTGAATTGAAAAATTTAAATCTTACAGGTCAGTTTCTCATTGCAATGCCTAGCATGACTGACCCGCGTTTTTCTCAAACAATTACCTACATTTGCACGCATAACGAAGATGGCGCAATGGGCATCGTGATTAACCGTCCTTCCCATCACACGGTAGCCGACTTATTTGCACAAATTCAATTAAGCGCCAAACCAGGGCCATTGCTTAAGCATCCTATTTACGAAGGGGGCCCGGTTCAGCAAGAACGTGGTTTTGTGTTGCATACCCCTCATCAAGAGTATGATGCCACCATTACGATTAACGAATCATTGTCGTTGACCACTTCAAAAGATATTTTAGAAGCAGCCGCCAACAACGACGCACCTGAAAAAATGATGATTGCGCTGGGCTACGCTGGTTGGTCTGCCGGACAATTAGAACAAGAAATGGGCCTCAATGCATGGTTAAGCCTTGAAGCGTCAGAGCAACAAACCATTCACAACATTATCTTTGATGAGCCGCCAGCGAATCGCTTTCATTTGGGCATGGGCATAATGGGTCTCAACTTAAGTAATCTCTCCGATATTGCGGGGCATGCCTAATGCTTAATCAAAGTCACTTGCCGATACTGGATCGTAGTTATCCAGATGTGACTGGAACTGTGCTCGCATTTGATTTTGGTGAAAAGCGCATTGGCGTTGCCGTGGGTGAAACGATGTTAAAAACTGCACACGCACATAGCACTATCTGCTCAGAGACGAATGAAATACGCTTTAACGAGATTAAAAAACTCATTGATGAGTGGCAGCCCAGTTTGCTAATCGTTGGCTTGCCAACCTATCTAGATGGTACAGATCACCAATTAACGCAGTTAGCGAAAAAATTTGCACAGCGGCTGGAAGGTCGCTTTAATTTACCTGTGATGATGATAGACGAACGCTTAAGCTCTGCCGAGGCCTCGCAGCAGTTGTCCGAGGCAGGCGTTGACGTCCGTGAACAAAAAACAATAATTGATGCTGTGGCAGCAAAAGTCATATTACAATCTTACTTCGATAATGTACAAAAAACATAAGCAATGCAACTACCCAATCCAGAAACATTACTAAGCGACATTACCTCAAAAATTATCGCGATGATACAGCCTGAAACTGCTATTGTGGGCATCCATAGTGGCGGTGTTTGGTTAATGGAAAGAATACTTGCTGAATTAAACCATGCAGTACCAAACGGCACACTAGATGCCGCATTATACCGAGATGACTTTGCGAAGCGTGGCTTAAAAACGCAATCTCAAGCGGCCAATATACCATTTGATGTTCAAGGCAAACATATCATTTTGATTGATGATATTTTTTATACTGGCCGCACCACTAGGGCCGCTATTAATGAACTATTTGATTTTGGCCGTCCAGCCAGTGTTACGCTAGCCGTATTGATTAACCGCGGTGGCGCCGAGCTACCTATCCAACCACAAATTGTTGGTGCGCATATTCCGATTTCATCTGATCAACGCTTTCAGCTTTCACAAACAACGCAAGGCAAACTTAACCTTGTTTTAGAAATAAATCAGGATGCTGACCATGTATAACCCGCAACTAACCAATGATGGCAAACTCAAGCACTTGCTAAGCATAGAGGGTTTGCCCAAAAAGGTATTACTGCAAATTTTAGATACCGCAGAATCATTTGTGAGTGTTGCTGAGCGTGATGTTAAAAAAGTCCCTCTACTACGTGGTAAGACTGTTTGTAATATCTTCTTTGAAAATAGCACTCGCACACGCACCACTTTTGAAATTGCGGCTAAACGACTATCGGCCGATGTGATTAATCTAAATGTGAACACTTCATCACAATCAAAAGGCGAGGCCATTCTAGATACCATCAATAACCTGATTGCCATGCACACTGATATGTTTGTCGTGCGTCACAATCAAAGTGGGGCGGCACATTTAATTGCACAACATGTGCCAGATAATATCAGCGTTGTTAATGCAGGTGATGGACGACATTCGCATCCAACACAAGGCCTGCTTGACGTTTTTACCATTCGCAAATACAAGCCTGATATGCATAATTTGCGCATTGCGATTGTGGGTGATGTACTACATTCTCGGGTAGCACGTAGCGAAATACACGCACTGACAACATTAGGCGTTCCAGAAATACGTGTAATAGCACCTAAAACCTTAATCCCGAATGAAGTCGAAAAAATGGGTGTGCATGTTTTTCATGATATGAAAGCTGGACTGAAAGATGTTGATGTTGTGATGATGTTGCGCTTGCAAAACGAGCGGATGAGTGGTGCGATGTTGCCAAGCTCACAGGAGTTTTTTAAGACATTTGGCTTAACGCCAGAAAAACTTGCGTTTGCAAAACCAGATGCTATCGTCATGCACCCGGGCCCTATGAACAGAGGGGTAGAAATTGATTCGCGTGTTGCCGATGGCAACCAGGCAGTCATTTTGCCGCAGGTCACCTACGGCATCGCCATCCGAATGGCTGTAATGGCAATTCTTGCAGGGGGTTCAGCATGAACATATTAATCAAAAATGGTCGTATCATAGACCCTAAAAATAACATTGATGCCAAACAAGACCTTTATATTGCTGCGGGACAAATTGTTGGTATAGGTAAAGCGCCACCCACATTTTCTGTCAATCAAACCATTGATGCCAGCGGCTTAATTGTCGCGCCAGGCTTTGTTGATCTCTGCGCACGATTACGTGAACCTGGCGATGAGTACAAAGCAACGTTAGCAAGTGAATTACGCGCTGCAGCCGCTGGTGGCGTAACTAGCCTATCTTGCCCGCCTGATACCGACCCTGTGCTTGATGAGCCGGGATTAGTTGAAATGCTCAAACTTCGTGCATGGCGCTACAATTTAGCACGCATCTACCCACTTGGCGCATTGACACAAAAATTAGAAGGCAAGACATTAACAGAAATGTGCGAACTGACCGAAGCGGGCTGTGCTGGATTTACACAAGCAGACCACCCAATCGTTGACACGCAGATTCTTTGGCGCGCTTTAGAGTATGCTGCCACTTTTGGTTATACGGTATTTTTACGTCCCGAAGAACCTTTCCTCGCCAAAGACGGCGTTGCGCATGATGGCGAGGTTGCTGGGCGACTTGGTTTAAAGGGAATACCCAGCGCAGCGGAAGCATTACGAGTAGCCGCTGTCTTGCGGATTGCACAAGAAACGAAAGCAAAAATCCATTTTTGCCGAATTTCAACGGCAGAAGGTGTTGCGCTGATAAGAGCTGCCAAAAAGAATGGCGTGTCTATTACTGCTGACGTCAGTATTCATCATTTACACCTTACTGAGCATGATATTGGTTACTTCAACACCAATGCCCATTTAAAACCACCACTACGTACTCAGCGTGATAAAGATGCACTGTGTTTGGGTGTTGTAGATGGCACTATTGATGCCATTTGTTCAGACCACGCGCCTGTTGATGAAGACGCAAAATTACTGCCTTTTGCATTGGCTGAGGCTGGCGCAACAGGCTTAGAATTACTATTACCTTTAACCTTAAAGTGGTCAGCCAATAGTAAAGCACCTCTGTCAAAAGCCGTTGCTAAAATAACAAGTGAACCAGCCGCAATATTAGGGATTCAAAGTGGGAATCTTAGTGTTGGTGCGCATGCGGATATCGCTATCTTCGATCCTGAGGCTGCGTGGCAGGTCACCCCAAATATGCTCATGAGCCAGGGCAAAAACACCCCCTTTATCAATATGGAGCTTACTGGAAAAGTGATGTATACCTTACTGAATGGGGAAGTGACTTATCAAAGCACTTATCAAAGCAACGTGCAATAGCGGCCAGAGTTGTCGCCTTGATACAACACTCACACTTGACGCTTGATGAAAAGAGAGTAATAGTGATTGTTTAGTATTGCGTGTATTGTTCAATTAAGCGCATATCAAAAAGTCATTTTATCCATTAGGAGACAATCATGGGATCTTTCGGATGTACTGTTTTATGGTTAATCGTCGCTGCATTGATTGGTTGGTTGCTATATTATTGGCTATCTAAACGTTGTTGTAAAAACAATCAACAAACAACACAAGCAATAGAAAAGGCTGCAGACACGTCGGTTAACACTGCGAACACCCCTAAAGAGAACACCAAGCAAACGATAGCGCCCAAAAAAATTACACCAAAATCCACTACCGCAAAACCAAAGTCAACCGCAACAGTTGTGATTGATTTAGCAGCAGCCAAGGCTGCGGGCATTTCCATTAAACATGCTGATGACTTAACAGTCATTGAGGGTATTGGTCCTAAAATTAGCGCACTTTTTAAAGATAACGGACTGAATACTTTTGCGCAAGTTGCTGATGCCACAGTACCACAAATGCGTGCCATTTTAGATAAAGGTGGGCCGCGCTATCGTATTGCCAACCCTGGCACTTGGGCCAAACAAGCTAAACTGGCTGGCAGTAATCAATGGGAAACACTCAAAAAACTGCAAAATACGTTATCTGGTGGCAAGGTCAAATAATTGCGTTTTGATGATATAGAAAATAGTCCTATATGGTTGTAAAAAAGCCGATTGATATCGGCTTTTTACTTTGACACTTTTACAGTAGACCAAGATTCCAGTAAACCATGATTACAGCATGCCAAGATTACAGTACATCAAGATTAAAGCACACCAAGATGATCTAATTTAGAAAATACGTCTTTATCTTTGGCAAGTTTACTTTCTAATTTAAAGCGCAATCGCAAATCATTTGCAGAGTCTGCATTTCGTAATGCATCTTCATAGGTTACTTTTCCTGCTTCATGTAAATCAAACAAGGCTTGATCAAAGGTTTGCATACCCAATTCTTGAGAACGTGCAATCACTGCTTTAATTGCATGTAAATCCACTTTAAAGATTAAATCTGAGATCAAAGGTGAGTTAATCATAATCTCAATTGCAGCCACACGCCCAGTTCCATCGCTTTTTGGTAATAAGCGCTGCGAAACAAAAGCACGTAGATTTAAAGATAAATCCATCAGCAATTGTGCTCTTCGCTCCTCAGGAAAAAAGTTAATAATACGATCGATGGCTTGGTTAGTACTGTTCGCATGTAATGTTGACATACACAAATGTCCAGTTTCCGAGAAAGCAATGGCATAATCCATCGTCTCTCTATCCCTAATCTCACCAATGAGAATCACATCGGGCGCTTGTCGCAATGTGTTTTTCAATGCAATTTCCCAACTATCTGTATCCACACCCACCTCTCGTTGTGTCACTAGGCAGTTTTTATGCGTATGCATAAATTCAACTGGGTCTTCAATGGTAATAATATGGCCATGGTCGTGCTGGTTGCGATGACCAACCATTGCCGCGAGCGATGTTGATTTACCCGAGCCAGTACCACCCACAAAAATCACCAAGCCACGCTTACTCATAGCAATCTTTTTTAGCACGCTGGGCAACTCTAGTTCGTCTATGGTTGGAATTTTAGAGGTAATAGGCCTAAATACCAGGCCAACAGAACCACGTTGAATAAACGCGTTGACACGAAACCGCGTTACGTCGGGAATGCTGATAGCAAAATTACATTCATTCGTTCGGTCAAACTCTGCAGCCTGCTTATCTTTCATAATTGAGCGGCATATTTCTCGCGCTTGGAGCGCAGTTAAGCGTTCTGATTGAATAGGCGTTAGCTTGCCGTCAATCTTAAGCGCTGGTGGGAAGCCTGCTGTAATAAACATATCGGATGCATTGCGTTCAAGTGCCAACCTGAGCAAATCAAATACAAACTCTTCTGCCTGTCCTTTTTCCATCGATAACTCCATTTTTAATCAACAATAGATTCTTTATTAGCCGCTTTTGATCGTGCCTCTTGCGCAGAAATCACATTTCTTCTGACGAGCTCTTGTAAGCTTTGATCTAATGTCTGCATCCCTAAATTTTGGCCTGTTTGAATCGAAGAGTACATTTGCGCCACTTTATTTTCACGAATCAAATTACGAATAGCTGGGGTACCAATCATAATTTCATGTGCAGCAACGCGACCCTTTTCATCTTTGGTTTTACAAAGCGTTTGTGAAATCACCGCTCTTAGCGATTCCGATAGCATAGAGCGCACCATTTCTTTCTCTGCTGCCGGGAATACATCAACAATACGATCAATCGTTTTAGCGGCTGAACTGGTGTGTAAAGTACCAAAAACCAAATGACCCGTTTCAGCTGCGGTCAATGCCAGACGTATCGTTTCAAGATCGCGCAACTCACCAACCAAAATAACATCTGGATCTTCACGCAGGGCTGAGCGCAGTGCATTTTGGAAAGATAAGGTGTGAGGTCCAACCTCACGCTGGTTAATAAGACTCTTTTTCGACTGATGAACAAATTAAATTGGGTCTTCAATGGTTAAAATATGGTCCATTTGATTTTCATTAATGTAATCCACCATTGCGGCTAAAGTAGTCGACTTACCTGAACCAGTGGGCCCTGTCACCAATACAATGCCACGGGGCACATCGACGATATTTTTAAAAATGGGCGGGCACCTAAGCTCTTCTAAAGTGAGAATTTTTGATGGAATGGTTCGAAATACAGCACCAGCACCACGATCATGATTAAAAGCGTTGACACGGAAACGCGCTAGATTTGGAATTTCGAATGAAAAATCACATTCCATTGTTTCTTCATAGCGCTTACGCTGACCATCGTTCATGATGTCGTACACCATATTATGTACTTCACTATGCTCCAAAGCTGGAACATTGATTTTACGAATATCACCGTGTACCCGAATAATGGGTGGAATGCCTGCCGACAAGTGCAAATCTGAAGCATTGTTTTTGACTGAAAAGGCCAGTAAATCTGAAATATCCACTTTCAACTCCTGTTATAATTTATCGCTTAAGATTCAACATAAAGTATATTCTTCAATATCATTGAATTATGACCATAATTTCCGACTCCTTGCAAGCTGTTCAAGCAAATATTCTGCTCGCGAAAATCAATTCTAGTCTACAAGACACAGTATTTTTAGTCGCCGTCAGTAAAGCACAAACTGCCGACCGAGTAAAAGAGGCTTATCACGCTGGGCAAGCGGCTTTCGGTGAAAATTACCTGCAGGAAGCGATGATCAAACAAAATCTGCTCACCGATTGCAATATAGAATGGCATTTTATTGGTCCTATTCAAAGCAACAAGACACAGCTAATCGCACAACACTTTAGCTGGGTACAATCAGTTGACCGTCTTAAAATTGCACAGCGCTTATCCAATGCGCGTGGTGATACTTTGCCGCCACTTAACGTTTGCATTCAACTTAACAGCAGCAATGAGGCGAGCAAAAGCGGTATTCAAACACAAGAATTGATCGCCCTAGCAAAGGCAATTACCGATCTGCCAAACTTAACACTGAGAGGTGTAATGGCAATCCCTGCGCCTACGCATGATGTTGCAAAACAACGTGAGCAATTTCAACTAGTGAAAGCTGCTTTCTTAGCATTACAAGAACATGGCTTTGCGGTTGACACCTTGTCGATTGGTATGTCTGATGATTATATGGTAGCGATTGAAGAAGGTGCTACTATGGTACGTGTCGGTTCTGCCATTTTTGGTGCTAGAACATCTGTGAAAAACAATGAAGAGTAAATGAATATGAAATTAGCATTTATTGGTGGCGGCAATATGGCACAAGCGTTAATTGCTGGGCTTAAGTCAAAACAGTTTTCTATGTGTGACATCACTGTTGTTGAATTAGATAAGCAAAAACGTGACGACCTAGAGCAGCAATTTGGTGTAAAAGCCACTTGCGAACTAGCAGAAACTGCGGTCTGTGACACTGTTGTGTTAGCTGTTAAGCCACAACAGCTAGCTGCTTTAGCAGCAACACTATCGCCCTGGCTAAAAACCCAGTTAATTATCTCTATTGCAGCTGGTGTGAGAGTAGCGGATTTAAGTATATGGCTTAATCATTATCCAACTATTGTTCGCGCTATGCCCAATACACCAGCGCAAATCCAAGCTGGCATTACAGGACTCTATGCAAGCCCAACTGTTTCGATTGCACAGATAGCCGCAGCAGACCAAGTATTAAAAGCAGCAGGAGAAACAATATGGTTTGATAATGAAACAAAGCTAGATGCTGTTACGGCAATTTCAGGTAGTGGTCCGGCTTATGTTTTTTATTTGATAGAAGCGTTAGCGGCTGCTGCGCATTCACTTGACTTAACAGAGGCAGAAGCAAAACAACTGAGCATCGCCACCTTTAAAGGAGCTAGCCTGCTTGCTGCAACTAGCCAAACGTCAGTAGCAAGGTTACGAGAACAAGTCACCTCTAAAGGTGGCACTACCGAACAAGGACTGCTCAGTTTAGAACAATCTGAAGTAAAAGAAGCCATCAAAAAAGCTACTACCAGTGCTTATGCCCGCGCCATATCCCTTGGCGATGAACTTAGCAAAGTGGCTGTTGATAGTGGCAATACAAACGCGCTATTTAATAAATAAGACCATGCACGTTAAAATAATGATATCAATGCAAATAGACGAAGGTTAACTCACATGATACAAAGCGCTACCCAATTTTTACTGAGCACATTGCTAGGGTTACTTACTTTAATGTTTTTACTGCGCTTTATTATGCAAGCACTTAAGGTCTCATTTTATAATCCAGTTGGTCAAATTGTCATTGCATTAACCGACTTTGCAGTTAAACCCGCACGTCGTTTTATTCCTAGCTGGAAGAAAAATGATTTATCTACACTATTACTTGCCTTTATTACCCAATTGCTGTTGCATCTAGCAATACTTGGATTACGAGGATTTCCTTTTGCCGTGGCAAATGTGCCTATTTTGCCAGGATTGTTGGGATTGAGTTTGTTGGGGGTGGTTAGTACCTTATTTGATATTTTCTTTTACGCACTCATCTTGCATGTTATTTTAAGCTGGGTCAATCCGCACACGCCTATTGCACCAGTGTTACATCATTTAACACGTCCGATATTAAGACCTATTCAGCAATTTGTTCCACTTTTGGGCGGCATCGATTTTTCACCCATGATTGCCATTATCCTACTGCAAATGCTGAATGTATCCGTCATCGATACACTGGCTAGAAATATAGCTGCTGCATTTTAAATAGAAGCTAAGCGGTGTTACAAAATGCCGCGCTAGCTCCATACCACATCAAAAACTTCACGTGGATACTGAGTATCCACTTGCAGCACAATGCGGGTATCAATAAAGTCAGATAAATTTGCCAAACTTTGCGACTCTTCATCTTGTAGCAAACTAATCACACTGGGCGAAGCAATCACTTTAAACTCGTTTGCTTCAAACTGCCTAGATTCACGCAATAGCTCACGCATAATCTCATAAGCAATCGTTTGCGCTGTTTTATACTCTCCACGACCTGAACACACTTCACATGGTTCACACAACAAATGTGCCAAACTTTCACGTGTCCGTTTGCGCGTCATTTCAACTAAGCCGAGCTGAGTAAAGCCATTCACATTTGTTCTGGCACGATCAATACTCAATGCACGATTCAGCTCTTCGAGCACTTTTGCACGCTGTTCATCTTCATCCATATCAATAAAATCAATGATGATAATACCGCCTAAGTTACGCAATCGTAATTGTTGCGCAATGCCTTGAGCCGCCTCTAAATTGGTTTTGAAAATGGTATCCGATAAGCTTTTTCCGCTTACAAAACTGCCAGTATTCACATCAACAGTTGTTAAGGCTTCTGTTTGATCAAAAATCAAATAGCCTCCCGATTTCAGGCCGACCTTGCGTAGAAAAGCAAGCTCAAACTCTTTTTCAATGTTATAAAAGTCAAAAATTGGTCGTTTACCTTGATAATGGCTAAGCAGTTTAACTGCATTAACAACATACAACTCGGCAAACTCTTTCATCAAAGTGAAGGTCTCCTTTGAATCGACACGAATGCTCACAGTCTCTTTATTCACAATATCGCGAAGCACACGTCTTGGCAGGCTTAAATCATAAAAAATCAAAGAGCGTTCTGTCGCCACTTTGCTATCTTCTTGAATCTTTGACCATACTTTTTCAAGATAAGCCACGTCTGCCAATAACTCTTCATCTGTCGCACTTTCAGACATGGTGCGAATGATAAAACCACCTTTTCTGTCTTCTGGCAGCAATCCTAATAAACGATTGCGCAGCAGTTCTCGTTCGTCTTCATCTTCAATACGTTGAGAAACACCGATATGCGCCTGATGCGGCAGAAACACCAAAAAACGCCCAGCAATACTCACCTCTGTGGTTAGTCGCGCACCCTTGGTGCCAATCGGCTCTTTAATCACTTGGACAATAATAAGCTGGCCTTCACGTAACACTTCTTGAATTGGCCTTCCTTGCGTTTCCTGATCACTTTGACACTCTTTAATATCGGCCGCATGCAAAAAAGCAGCCCGCTGCAGACCAATTTCCACAAAAGCCGATTGCATACCTGGTAATACGCGGCACACTTTTCCAAAGTAAATATTGCCAACAATACCTAATGAAGAGCTACGCTCTATATGCAATTCCTGAGCAACGCCATGCTCTAAAACAGCCACGCGCGTTTCTTGCGGCGTCACATTAATTAATATCTCTTGTCCCAATTTTTTACTCTTCTTTAATTTTTAATCGTTTTCAATGATGCCGCAGCCACTTTATTAATCAGTTGGACCGTCTCGAATAAAGGCAATCCCATCACACCAGAATAGCTACCTTCAATACTTTCTATCCAAGCTGCCGCCTTGCCTTGTATGCCGTAGCTACCCGCTTTATCTCGATGCTCTCCAGACGCAATGTAAGTATTGATAGTTTCTGCTGTGAGTCGCGCCATGCTAACTTTTGTCGTATTCAACACGACATGCACTTTATCACCATAAAAAGCAGCTACCGCTGTATGCACCGCATGCTGTTTACCTGATAATAGCGTTAGCATCCTTAGTGCATCCTGGTCATGTTCTGGCTTACCTAATATCTCATCTCCTACACTCACTGTCGTATCTGCTGATAATACGATCAGATGAGAGTACTCCTTTTTCATATTAGCTGCCGTAGCCAGTGCCTTCTCCTTGGCTAAACGCTTTACATACTGAATCGGCAACTCACCTTGTCTCACCGACTCATCGATATCAGCAGGCAACACAATACAATCAATGCCAACCTGTTTGAGTAATTCTATTCGGCGCGGGCTTCTCGAAGCCAAAATCACCATTTGTCTATTGTTTTTTGCTGTCATATCGTTACTTTATATTGTCTACCTTCAGTTTACCAAAACATTCATTATTTAAAGTGGATTGACGCTTAGCTATCCGTAGTGGACAGCTTAGCGTAAAATGATAAAAGTGTCTTTTAAGAAAAGTAATGTGAAGAAAGAAATTTGGAAACCAAACACAACTGTCGCTGCAATTGTTGAAAAAAATGGTCAGTTTTTACTAGTAGAAGAGTCGACTAGTCGTGGCAACCGTTTTAATCAACCTGCTGGCCATTTAGAAGATGGCGAAACGATTATTGATGCGGTGATACGAGAAACCCTAGAAGAAACAGCTTATGATTTTATGCCAGAAGCGCTATTGGGCATTTATCATTGGAAGCACAATCACAACAAGACAACCTATCTTCGTTTTGCTTTTATTGGCTCAGTCAGCAACCATTATCCTGAGCAGGCCTTAGATGATGGGATTATTAGAGCCGTATGGATGGGCATTGAGGAGATACGGCAACGGCAACATTTAATGCGTAGTGATCAAGTGCTGACCTGTTTTGAAGATTATCTTGCGGGCAAGCGCTATCCATTAGCAACCATCACCCACTTATAAAACATTTTATTGATGAGCAACAAATATGAGTAAAAAAGTAATTGTCGGACTATCTGGCGGCGTCGATTCATCAGTCACTGCGATGTTATTAAAGCAACAAGGTTATGAAGTCACGGGTCTATTCATGAAAAATTGGGAAGATGATGACGATGATGAGTATTGTTCCAGTAAGCAAGATTTGATAGATGCCGTTGCCGTTGCAGACAAACTGGATATTGAAATTGAAGCAGTCAATTTTAGTCAAGAATACAAAGACCGTGTATTTGCCAACTTCTTGGCAGAATATGAAGCGGGTCGCACGCCTAACCCTGATATTCTATGTAATGCAGAAATAAAATTTAAGGCCTTTTTAGATCATGCCATGGCGCTAGGCGCAGATTTAATCGCAACAGGGCATTATGCACAAGTACGTGAAAATCCTTTAAAAGCAGGTCATTATCAACTGTTAAAAGCAGATGATGGCAGTAAAGACCAAAGTTATTTTTTGCACCGTTTAAACCAAGCACAATTAAGCAAAACATTATTTCCATTAGGAAAATACTTAAAGCGTGAAGTACGTGAAATGGCACGTAAAATCGGATTAGCTAATGCCGAGAAAAAAGATTCAACTGGTATTTGCTTTATTGGCGAGCGCCCATTCCAAGAATTCTTACAACGTTATTTGCCTAAAAAACCAGGTGACATCAAAACGCCTGAAGGCAAAACAATCGGTCAACATGATGGCTTGATGTATTACACATTAGGTCAACGTCAAGGGTTGAAAATTGGTGGGAGCCGCGATAGCAATGGCGAACCTTGGTTTGTTGCAGCAAAAGACATGGCGGCCAATGAGCTCATTGTGGTACAGGGGCATGACCATCCGTTATTGCTTAACGATGGTTTAAAAGCAGGTCAGTTGCATTGGATTAGCGGTGAGGCGCCAAAAACAAACTGGGTGTATGCAGCCAAAACCCGTTATCGCCAGCCTGATGCGCCGTGTGAAATTGATGCGATTAATGCAGAAGAAGTGGATATTCGATTTGGCCAAAAACAATGGGCGATTACGCCTGGGCAATCTGCCGTTGTTTATGAAAGCAATGTCTGTTTAGGTGGCGGTATTATTACTAGTGCCGTTTAAAATAGGCACCAACGCCATTAATCACGGCTTGGCTCTGTATCCTTAAAGCTTGGTCGTTTACTCAGAATGGTAAAATGTTTGGCTAAATTCGGGTATTGGTCTTGCCAATTTAATGCGGTTAAACGTAAATCAATGTAGCCCAATAAACAGCCAACTGCAATATCGGCTAAGCTAAAGGTCTCATTAACGCACCATTTCTTTTTGCTTAAATCTGTATTTAAAACAGCCAAGCCATTTTCTACTTTTAGTAGCTGTTTTTTTAACACCAATTCTGACTGCTGATTTTCAGGCTTGCGCTGTTCAAGCATAATGGCAACAGCAGCATCGCACACACCATCCGCCAGCGCCTCCCAACGTAAGACTTCAATTTTTAGTTTATGCTCGCTTGGTAGCAAGTGGTTCACAGGAGTGCGAGCTGAAAGATATTCAACAATCACGCGCGAATCATATAAAGGCGTCTCATCATCCAACACGATAGTCGGTACTTTGCCTAGCGGATTATATTGTGTCAGCGGCGAATCTGGATCACCCAGAACGACCGTTTGTAATGTCAGTTCAATATGTTTTTCGATTGCAACAATACGCACTTTACGGGCATAGGGACTATTCGGTGTGTATAACAGTTTCATATAGTAAGGACCTAGTTTTTATAAGCTGCATTATAATGTAAATATGAACGCATCTCTAACGACAAAACACTATCTTCGCGGTAGCGACCAATTTAGTATGCTAGTCACTGAATTGGTTCAACGTGCATTAACTGAAGATATTGGTACAGGCGATTTAACCGCATCTCTTGTCCCCATAATCGAGACCAAAGCAACAATTATTGCCCGTGAAAAAGCAATTATTTGTGGTATTGACTGGGTGAATGCCTGTTTTACCCAAATAGATGCAAACATTCATATACATTGGTGGATTGAAGAAGGTGAGCAAATCAGCCCCAATCAGCATTTATGTGAAATAAGAGGCAACGCACGTGCTTTATTGACTGCGGAGCGTTGTGCGCTTAACTTTCTACAAACATTATCGGCGATTGCCACGCAAACCAACCAATATGTAGCGCGTGTTCAAGGGACGAAAGCACAAATATTAGATACCCGAAAAACAGTGCCTGGTTTGCGCTTAGCACAAAAATATGCGGTGACAGTTGGCGGAGGGTTTAATCAACGGATTGGTCTTTATGATGGCATTTTAATTAAAGAAAATCATATTGCTGCCGCAGGTAGTATCACCGCAGCATTGAAACAAGCGTTTGCGTTAAATACGCAAGCAAGTATCCAAATTGAAGTGGAAAACCTAACCGAACTCAATGAAGCACTATCTGCGGGCGCAAGCAGCGTGTTACTTGATAACTTTAGCCTAGCGGATATGCGTACTGCCGTTCATATCAACCAAGGCAAAGCATTATTAGAAGCATCGGGCAATGTCACACTGCATAATGTGCACCAAATTGCAGAAACCGGAGTCGATCGTATTTCAATTGGGGCATTAACAAAAAATATACAAGCCATTGATTTGTCGATGCGAATCCAATAGGATTGCGCTAGACGACATTGATTGCACTGCTTAGTTAGGTCACACGCACTTATGGCAAAAATGAACGCTTCAGTTAATAAAAACCAGCTTGGCTTGGGCGAATTTCTTCGCATGTTAGTTAATGCTGGAAAAGTAAGTAAAGCAAAAGCTGAAACGCTTTACAAAGATCGTAAATTAGATAGCTCGAATTTACACCCTATTATTATTGTCGCAGAACAAAAATGGCAAGATGCAATAAGCGGCAAAACGATGAATGCTGACTTTTTATCAAGATGGCTGGCAACAGAATCTGGACATGAATTTTATCATATCGATCCATTAAAACTTGACTTTAGCTCAGCTGCACAGATGGTGTCTAAGGCTTATGCACAGCGCTTAAAAATCATGCCAATTTCTATCCAAGGAGATAAGGCAGTAGTGGCTACTGCAGATCCTTATCATGCGGATTGGATGCCAGAGCTAGAACGTATTTTGGGTATGAAAATTCGACTTGTGGTAGCTAATCCGCTTGAGATTAATCGTTATCTACCGGAAGTCTATAACTTAGCGTCCTCTATCAACAAAGCCAACTTATCTAAAACAGGACAAATTCTTGGCGTACAAAACTTTGAACAATTAGTTGAATTAGGCAAAGATAAAAACTTAGATGCGAATGAACAACATGTCGTTAATATTGTAGATTGGCTGTTCAAATATGCTTTTGAACAACGTGCCAGCGATATTCATCTAGAGCCTCGCAGAGCCAACGGCGTGATGCGCTTTAGAATTGATGGCGTATTACATCAAGTGTATCAGTTACCCGCTAATATCATGAACGCCATCACCAGCAGAATTAAGCTGTTAGGTCGTATGGATATGGTTGAAAAACGCCGTCCACAAGATGGTCGCATCAAAACCATTAATACTGAAGGCCACGAAATTGAATTACGCTTATCGACAATGCCCACTGCGTTTGGTGAGAAGTTGGTGATGCGTGTATTTACGCCAGAGGTCATTTTGCAAGATTTTGTAACATTAGGTTTCTCTCAAAAACAAGCTGCGCTGTGGGAGGATTGGACCAAACACCCTAATGGCATTATTTTGGTAACAGGCCCCACAGGCTCTGGCAAAACAACAACACTCTATTCCACCTTAAAACATCTGGCTACCTCGGAGGTGAATGTCAGTACAGTAGAAGACCCCATTGAGATGATTGAACCTGCGTTTAACCAAATGCAAGTAACAACCAACATCGGGCTGAGTTTTGCACAAGGCATTCGCACCTTAATGCGGCAAGACCCAGATATTATTATGGTAGGCGAGATTCGTGATAGTGAAACGGCGGATATGGCAATTCAAGCTGCTTTAACAGGTCATTTAGTCCTGTCTACACTGCATACCAATGATGCGCCATCTGCCATTACCCGCCTACTAGACTTAGGCGTGCCCTCTTACCTCATTCACTCTACTGTTTTAGGAATTATGGGCCAACGCTTGGTACGCACCTTGTGCCCTGCATGTAAAGCACCAACGGAAATTTCCGATGCTGAATGGTCATCAGTGACCCATCCATTTAAAGCCACTAAACCGACTACTGCAATGAAAGCAGTCGGCTGTCTCGAATGCCGTCATACCGGCTATAAAGGACGGAGCGGTATCTATGAAATGCTGACTATCACACCAACCTTACGTAAACAAATTACACCTCATACCGATTTAGCAGAAATTAAAAAACTGGCTTATCAGGAAGGTATGCAACCATTAATGCTCAATGGTTTGGAAAAAGTAGCTGCCGGACTAACCACGATTGAAGAAGTATTAAAAGTTGCACCACATCTTGATGAGTAACATGCTGCAATGGCTCATCAATACCACTCACCGCAATTTCTGATGGACGTGCTTTCTCATCAGATACCCTCTATTAAGCATCACTAAAGAGCGGATTACCGCCACTAATATTAAGTATTCATTTTTGATGAATATGTCCATTATGCCTAGCTGCTAACACACCAATCATTTTTGCAATGGTTGCTTGACACATTGAATGAGAATGATTATCATTTAGTTAATTTCATTGTTCTGGAGTAGCATATGAAACATCTTAATATCGTTAGCCAAACACGGTTGCCTAGCAACACCTCTTGTAAAGTGTTGTATCACAAATCTTCAGATACCGTAGAAATTGAAGTTGGCGGCACTACACTTAAATTTGAAGCAAATAGTTTTATTGTGGTGAATGAAATGCTGCGCAAAGCAGCCGCCAAAATCGTCATGCAAACCAAAATTGAAAGTGTGGCATAGCCACAGAAAGGGAAAAATGAACCTCACCAATTCGTATGCATCAAGCGGCACGACACTGCTAAGCGAAGAGCATGACCCCGAACATCCAGATGCGGCTTCTGTCATGGCTTCCTTACTTTATGTATCCACTATCTACAACAAAAAACCATCGCAAGACTTTGCCAAACTGGCTTTACGGCTAGCCGAAAAACTCATGACACCAGAATATGCCGAATCTGAGCTGATTTGCACAGTATCTCGCAGAATGTGTGTACATTGGACTCGAATAATGAATGAATACGAGCATCAAGCGCGTCAATAGAAAAGGATAATCAATGAATCACCAACAATGCAGCAACATAACCTTAGCAGGCAACAATATCAGTCGCATTATTTACTGCGAAACGCACAATACCTACGAACTGATGATAGGTTCATTGAGCCTTAGACTAGACGAAGCCTCTTTCACAGGCCTGTGCAACTTGCTCAACGATGCGCAGCATGTAAAATTAGCCATGTCAAACTCAAAACAATCATTTGATCGACTCATGCGGCAAATCAAACGCGTATAAATGACCAATCAATCTTAGCGTCAATCATTGTCTTTTATCGGTTGAAAGCTATAGCCAGACAATGCTATTTGGCAATTTAATGGATATTGACGCTAACTCTCTATATTGCTTGCTAGTCTAATTACTGTAAACCCACTGACATCATAACCGTATTATCCGCATTAACCATACAGGTATTACCAATAGTTAACTCAGTTGCATGATTGAGCACAAAACGATCATGATAAAGCCCCGATTGTTCCAGATAACACATGCCAAATTGAGGCCATTGCAGATGATGGGGATTAGACGTTGCTAGATAGAACAGTGCAATGACGCTGGCATCGGCAACGCTGAATTTTGTTGCAAGGAATAAACCCAACTGGTTACTTTAATAAAAAATTGGTGCTCAACCTGCTGCTCCAACCTTCACTCTCTCTATTTCAAAAAAATGGTCGTCTTACGTCAAGTTTCATCAACTGCGACCAAAAAGATCGTTCACGATCTAAGGAGATGCACATTGCTATGCATTTACAACATTTAAGATGTGTTAGGGGTCATCTTAAATTCTTAGCTAGCTAGTGCTAGCGTTAAACACGATTTGCGTAAAACTCTACAACCAACTGTAAATCGACGGGAAATGGGGCATCATCCGCACCCGGATAATGCGCTACTGTTATTTTTTGTGCGCCCTCATCCCAAATCAACCATTCTGGTCTATCTAATGCAGGTTGCTTTAATGCTTCAGCCACAACTGGTATTTGCTTGCTTTTAGGTTTAATGGTGACTTCATCTCCTACTTTTAATCGAATAGAAGCAATATTGACTTTTTGGCCATTGAGCAATAAGTGGCCATGATTCACCAACTGCCTAGCTGCTATTACTGTAGGCGCAAACCCAGCACGAAAAACAACGTTATCTAAGCGTCTTTCTAACAGTTCTATTAATCGTTCGCCCGTAGGCGCTTTACCTTTACGCGCATCGACAATCATGCGGCGCATTTGCGTTTCTGTTAACCCATAATTAAATCGTATTTTTTGCTTTTCATTTAACTTAACACCATAATCAGAAAGTCTTTTGCGTGAAGCTTTATTGCCATGTTGCCCAGGTGGAAAAGGCCTAGTTTCGATGGTTTTGCGAGATAGCCCAGGTAAATCAACACCCAATGCGCGCATTATTTTGACTCTTGGCCCAGTTAATCTCGACATTTCACTTTCCTCATTCAAGTTTATTATTGTAATAATTGGTGCTGTGGAATAACACTGGCATGTATAGCCATATATTTTTCTACAATACACTCCCATTGCGCAATTAAACGATAGGCCACCTCTTCAGTAGAACGGACATACCCATATTCTGGCGCCAATAAATTTGTGGATAAACGCAACGCTAGCTTAGCCAAATGTAAAGATGGATTTAATGCATACTGTGATGCAACACAAGCAAGCGCCGTTAACACATGGTTAGCTGTTGGCAAATCTGGATCAAATTGTCCACACATTGCAGCTTCATCGCCAAAAGACTCCATTATCATTACATTCCTTAATTTGTTAATGCTAATGATTCTTATTAATAAAGTAAAGTGTTATTTTTAACCCTCCTTAAAGTGAAAGTCTTATCCATCCTTATTGTCACAAAACAATACCCATCTTGCTCGTAACATTTCGGACCTGCTCATCAATCATAATGGCATTTATTTAAAAGCAAATATTGGGCTTTAAAGCGCCTACATCTTGACCAAATATGTCCAAACAGTTATTGTGTAAGGTTCGTATAAACAAGCTAAACCGATAAAATTTATGAATCAAGCTACGCCTGATAATCAACCACAAATGACGCCTGAATTTACTGGGGCAGAAATTCTGATTAAGTGTCTACATGCGGAAAACGTCAAATTTGTATTTGGCTATCCGGGAGGCGCAGTACTTAATATTTATGATGCTATTTATCAGCAAGATAAATTCGAACATATCTTAGTGCGCCACGAGCAAGCCGCATTACATGCAGCAGATGCCTATGCAAGATCCACTGGTTTAGTAGGCGTCGCCTTAGTTACATCAGGGCCTGGCGCAACAAATGCTGTCACAGGCATTGCGACTGCTTATATGGATTCTGTGCCAATGGTTGTTATTAGCGGCCAGGTACCAACTTATGCCATTGGTGAGGACGCTTTTCAAGAGTGCGACACCGTTGGCATCACGCGCCCTTGTGTCAAACATAACTTTTTGATTAAAGATATTAACGATATCGCCCCAGTGATGAAGAAAGCCTTTCATGTCGCATCAACGGGTCGCCCAGGTCCTGTGCTTGTTGATATTCCTAAAGACATCACGGCTACTTTAAATCGATTTGAATACCCACAAAAAGTGGAAATGCGTTCATACAACCCAATTACCAAAGGGCATTCAGGCCAAATTAAAAAAGCACTCAAGCTTATTGCGGAAGCCAAGCGCCCAATGATTTATACTGGCGGCGGCGTCGTATTAGGTAATGCATCAGCCGAATTAACGCAATTTGTTCAATCCATGGGCTTACCAACCACCAGCACATTAATGGGCTTAGGCGGCTACCCTGCCACCGACAAGCAATCCTTGGGCATGTTGGGTATGCACGGCACTTACGAAGCCAATATGGCGATGCAAGAATGTGATGTATTACTTGCTGTTGGCGCACGCTTTGATGACCGCGTGATTGGCAATCCTGAGCATTTCTTAAGCCGCCCTCGCACCATCATTCATATTGATATCGATCCATCATCCATCTCAAAACGTGTCAAAATTGATGTACCAATTGTGGGCGATGTGAAATCTGTACTCAGTGATTTAAACGCGCTGATTAGTGAAGAAAAGCCTGCACAAAACACCGCCGCACTTGCCGATTGGAAGCGACAAATTGAAGAGTGGCGTAGCAAACGCTATTCAGATTTTGCATTGGATGACAACCTGATCAAGCCGCAACAGGTCATCAAGTCTTTATATGATGTCACCAAAGGGGATGCCTTTATCACATCAGACGTTGGCCAACATCAAATGTGGGCAGCGCAATATTACCCCTTTGACAAGCCACGTCGTTGGATTAACTCAGGTGGATTGGGCACCATGGGCGTTGGTTTACCCTATGCAATGGGCGTGCAATTAGCGTATCCAGACGCACAGGTTGCCTGTGTAACCGGTGAAGCATCTATCCAAATGTGTATCCAAGAGCTTTCTACCTGCAAGCAGTACAACTTACCCATCAAAGTGATTACCTTAAATAATCGTTATATGGGCATGGTCAGACAATGGCAAGAGTTTTTCTATGAGAACCGCTATTCAGAATCTTATATGAATGCATTACCTGACTTTATAAAATTAGCGGAAGCTTATGGCCATGTTGGCATGCGCGTTACCCATCCTGGGGATGTCGAGGATGCATTAAAAGAAGCGTTTAGCCCAAAATTAAAAGATCGCATGGTGTTTATGGACTTTATTACCGATCAAGCTGAAAACGTCTTCCCTATGGTGCCTAATGGAAAAGGCTTGTCTGAAATGATTACAGGAAAGAACTCATAATGCGGCATATCATTTCAATTTTAATGGAAAACGAACCTGGTGCATTATCACGCGTTGCTGGTCTATTCTCAGCGCGTGGGTACAACATTGAATCACTCACCGTAGCCACCACAGAAGATGCTACGCTTTCACGCATGACCATTGTCACCAGCGGTAACGATGCCATCATAGAACAAATTATCAAGCAATTAAATAAATTAATTGACGTGGTTAAAGTGCTGGATTTAAACGATGGCAAGCATATTGAACGTGAACTGATGCTGATTAAAGTCAAAGCATCCAATCCCCATCGAGAAGAAATGAAGCGCATGTGTGACATTTTCCGTGGCCGCATTATTGATGTGACAGACGGCAGCTTCACGATTGAACTAACTGGCTCTGGCCATAAGCTAGATGCCTTTATTGAAAGCTTAGACAAAAGCGCAATTTTAGAGACAGTACGCACAGGCGCGTCTGGTATTGGACGTGGTGACAGAATTTTAAAGCTATAAGTTATACACCGTAGCATTAACACTATATAACAAAATAAGTATTCGCAATTACAAGGAAAAGAAATGAAAGTTTATTACGACAAAGACGCTAACCTCAGCATTATTAAAAGCAAAAAAGTAGCCATTATTGGTTATGGTTCACAAGGTCATGCGCATGCGTTAAACCTTAAAGACTCTGGTGTAGATGTTACTGTTGGTTTGCGTAAAGGTTCTACTTCATGGAAAAAAGCAGAATACGAAGGCTTAAAAGTTGCTGAAACAGCTGATGCAATTAAAGCTGCTGATGTTGTAATGATTTTAACGCCCGATGAATTCCAAAAAGGTCTTTACGAAAGTGTTATTGCGCCTAACCTTAAACAAGGCGGCACATTAGCATTTGCGCACGGTTTTGCCATCCATTACAACCAAGTGGTACCACGCGCCGATTTAGATGTGATTATGATTGCGCCTAAAGCACCTGGTCATACCGTTCGATCAGAATTCGTTCGCGGTAGCGGCATTCCTGATTTAATTGCTGTTTTCCAAGATGCATCTGGTAAAGCAAAAGAGCTAGCACTTTCATACGCTATGGGTGTTGGCGGCGGTCGCACTGGCATTATCGAAACCACTTTTAAAGATGAAACAGAAACTGATTTATTCGGTGAGCAAGCGGTATTGTGTGGCGGTGCTGTTGAGTTAGTTAAAATGGGGTTCGAAACATTGGTAGAAGCTGGCTACGCACCGGAAATGGCTTATTTTGAGTGTCTCCATGAATTAAAACTCATCGTTGATTTAATGTTCGAAGGCGGCATTGCCGACATGAACTACTCTATCTCAAACAATGCAGAATATGGCGAATATGTGACTGGCCCTGAAGTGATTAACGAACAATCACGTGAAGCCATGCGCAATGCATTAAAACGCATTCAATCTGGCGAATATGCAAAAATGTTTATCGCAGAAGGCGCAACAAACTACCCTTCTATGACTGCACGTCGTCGCAATAACGCTGCACACCCAATTGAAATCACCGGTGCAAAATTACGCGCCATGATGCCTTCAATTGCCGCCAACAAAATCATTGATAAGTCAAAAAACTAAATGAGTTTGGCTATTTAATAAGTGAGTTTGGTTGTTTAAAAAGCACAGAGGCTTCGGCACTGTGCTTTTTTTATAGGTCTTCATTGTCCACTCTTTTTGAACCCAACAAAAAGGCTAGAGGGCCAAACTTCACTCACAGTGACCAGCGGCTTTTTTGCGAGGAATGTAGCGACGAAACAGCCCAAACCATCGTCCTTAACAAGCCAGATCGCCGTCCTACACACGCGATAACATTGAAGCGCCTGTGATGCGTAATAAGGACTTGCGACGAAAATGAGACATTGGCAATAGCAGAAGAGCCAAAGCGCATGCATTGATTACGGTAAAAAACGATATAATCACATTCAAATCATTGTACACATCAACAAAAACGCTACATTAGCCTTGAAAGAACGCATTGAACCTCGCAATCCTTTTACAATATATTGCTCCCAAGCAAGCCATCACTATCCTTGCTGGCATCCTGGCCAATCAACAATGGGGGGCACTCACGACCAAAGTCATTCAATGGTTTGTGAAGCGTTATCAAGTCAACATGCAGGAAGCAGAAAATCCTGACATCCATAGCTACAAAAGCTTTAATGCATTTTTTACACGTCCATTAAAGAGCAATGCTAGACCAATTGCCAATGCAGATTTTATTTGCCCTGTAGATGGTGCAATTAGCCAATTTGGCCCGATTCGTAACAATCAAATCCTGCAAGCCAAGGGCCATGATTACACCACCTTAGCCCTGCTTGCAGGTAAGGCCGAACTCGCTAATCAGTTTATGGACGGCCATTTTGCCTGTTTATATCTGAGCCCAAAAGATTACCATCGCATTCATATGCCGTGCGATGGCCGATTGATAAGTATGACCTATGTACCTGGTGATTTATTTTCAGTTAATCCGACAACAGCAGCAAATGTACCCAACTTATTTGCACGCAATGAACGTGTAGTTTGCGAGTTTACATCGCCATCAAACGGCACTTTTGTGATGGTATTAGTTGGTGCAACAATTGTGGGCAGCATGGCGACCGTTTGGCATGGCGTGATTAACCCACCACGCAAAAAAACTGTGCAACAATGGCTATATCAGGATCAAACAATTCAATTAAAACAAGGTGAAGAAATGGGTCGCTTCTTACTTGGATCGACTGTGGTTATGCTGTTTCAGCAAAAAACGTTAGCTTTTAATACCAATTGGCAACCAGCACAAACAATTAAACTTGGCGAGTTGATGGCTAATCAGTCACCAAATTAAAGTCTCCACTATTTTTTTGCCAGTTGCTCCGGCTTTTCTAATGCAGGTCTTTTTGCTTTTTTTGGTCGTATGGCTTTTGGCTTATAATGCAAATAAGACGCCAATTCGTTTAAGGCCAATTTATAAACTTCACGTTTAAACTCAACAACGTCCTCGAGTGATACCCAATAATCGCTCCAACGCCAAGCATCAAACTCTGGATGTGCAGTCGCCCGCAGTGATACATCGCTATCTCGACCAATCAAGCGCAACAAAAACCAAATTTGCTTTTGTCCGCGATAGTTACTTCTAAACTCACGCTTCACCCAATGGCTAGGCACTTCATAGCGCAACCAATCACGCGTACGTCCTAATATTTGCACATGCTCAGGACGCAACCCCACCTCCTCCATCAGCTCGCGATACATCGCCGCTTCAGGACTCTCTCCATAATCAATGCCACCCTGCGGGAACTGCCAAGCATGCTCTTTAATTCGCTTACCCCAAAACACCTTATTTTGCGCATTACACAAAATAATACCCACATTCGGACGAAAACCGTCACGGTCTAACATAATCTACTGCCTATAATATTTACCATGATTTTTTCACACTTTAGGCATGAATGAAAGTAGCGCTTTCTATTTAACCTATAATATTAAGAATATTAAGGAGTACGCATGCATTTCACCCATCACTTATCGTCATTTATATTAGCAATTATTTTATTAATATTGACGCTTTCACTCAATGCTTGTGTGCAATCACCTGCTGTACTTGCTTATATTAGCAACCAAGGTGACAACACAATCTCTGTCATTGATAACAAGCAACAACAAGTGATTCACACCATTACCGTTGATAAAGCGCCTGTTGGCATCGCTGGATCAGCAACATTACAACGTATTTTTGTCACTAACGTAGACAGTCAAAACATAGCCGTGATTGATACCAATACCAACACTGTTATTCATAGCATTCCCGTTAACGGATCTCCTGTTGGTATTGCCATGGCACCTAATCACAAAACACTCTATGTCGCAGATTGGTATAGCAACCGCGTGCTAGCGATTGATCCAACAACCTATGCCATTACCAATCAAGCAACCGTCGAACAAGCCCCAGCTGGTATTATCGTCAGCCCAGATAACCAGCGTCTTTATGTCGCCGCACGCGATTCGAATGAAATTGTCGTGCTCAACACCAACAATTTAAGCGTTCATCATCGTTTTACTGTAGGTGAGCATCCGTTTGGCATTAATCTTAGCACCGATGGCAACACGCTCTATAGCGTGAATGTCTATGACAATAGCGTTTCTATTATCAATACGCACACTTGGACGCAAAAGGTCATCGCTGTAGGCGATCATCCCTATTGCGCTGTTACCAGCCCCGACAATCAAACGCTGTATGTGACTAACACACGAGACGAAAGTGTTTCGATCATTGACCTTAACAGCAACCAAATGATATCGACTATTAAAGTTGGAGAAACGCCGGAAGGCATTAGCTATGATGCGACTAACCACCTCATCTTCGTTGCAAACTGGGGCGAAAATAACATCGCCGTGATTGATGCCACAACCAATAAAGTCATCAATCATATCTCTGTTGGCGAGCAACCACGCGCATTTGGACAATTTGTTCTGCAAAATACTACAACACAATAGCAATAATCAAATCTATACCAAATGAATACCAACAGAGTCGTTCTTCTAGGAAAGGTGATGCTAATACGTCACTGCGAGGCCGTTAGGCCGTGGCAGTCCATGGTATTTTTACTTTTATAATGCACCTAGATTGCTTGGTCGCTGTAGCCCTCGTACAGACTAAGTGGCTATGTGAACAACGCTTTGGCATGTGGCCATCAAATAATAAGTCAACCAGTGCATTCGCAATACGTTGTTGTTAACGTAGGCTTAAACATCGAAGTCATTTATAATAAATGACGATCTATTTTTAGATAAATTTACACTAACTTTGGGAGACCATACATGAAGAAGTTTTTAGCATTAATCGCATTGTCTGTATTTTCAATAACCGCGGCCGCCCACGGCCCAACACCACAAAAAATAGACGAAAAAGTTATCATTAAAGCAGAGCCTGCAAAAGTATGGGAAATGGTTAAAGATTATGAAAATGCGCAAAAATGGCTTCCAACGGTTAAAAACATCACTGTAGAAAAAAAAGGCTCAGAGATTATTCGAACCTTAAACCTTAAAAACGGCGGCAAAATAAAAGAAAAAATCAGCGATGTTGACGATGCAGGGATGAAAATTAAATTTGAAGTGATTGAAGGTGTTCCAGCCAGCAATTACAATCCTTATATTTCTGTTAGCAAAGGCCCCAATGCGGGTGAAAGTGAAGTGCGTTTTTTCCATCGCTTTTATCGTTTCTATCCAAATAACCCACCTATTCCTGATGGACAAGACGAGGCGGCTGCCATTCAATTTATTAATGAAACCTATGTACCAGGTAATCAACACTTGAAAAAGGTGATTGAAAACTCAAAGTAACAGGCACAGAAGCTCGCGCAACTTCCAACGCTACTTACCCTAGCGTGCCAACTAAAGGCGCAACAACCAAAACCGCACCAGCAGCTAAACAGAAGCCTTGGTGGCAATTTTGGTAACCACCCATCAATTACAATTCACAGAGTGACAAAAATTGTCACTCTGTGTGCCAAAAAGCGGGGGGTTTTCCCCGCTTTTTTATTGCTTTGAAGCATAACCTACAGCCTCCATTTTTATCCAAAAATATTTAATATTGTTTATTATCAAGCACTTAACAATAAAATGTATTACTTGGCATAGGCCTTGCTGATTATAGTTTGGAATTACTGTTATTCACTGTATAGATTTTGATTGTGAATAGCAGATTTAATAACCAACATTGATTAACCATGTTTACTAAAAGGAAAAAAAATGCATCAAACACAAAAAGGCTTTACCTTAATCGAATTAATGATTGTCGTTGCTATTATTGGTATTTTGGCGGCTGTTGCGCTACCTGCTTATCGTGACTATACCCAGCGTGCTGCAAACGGTGCTTGTTTATCAGTAGCTAAAGCTTACATGAATACTGCAGTAGCCGACGCAGCTGATAACCGTGCTCCAATTGCACCACCTGCAAACACAGCCAATTCATGTGCAACCGCTCCAACCCTAACAATTGCTCAATATACCGGTGATGCTCCGATAACATTTATTCCTGTAGCTCGCGGCAATACTGCTCTAAGGAGAAATATAATATGTCAAGGCGGTAGTGGCACCTGTAGATTACTACTACAATAACAACTTTTTTGCTATCGATTAACCTATGTTAGGTATGCGATATTAAATAAAAGCCCTTGATTTTTTCAAGGGCTTTTTTATTTCTCGCAGGATGAGCATCATGATGCCAATACAAATAGGACGGTAAAAATATTTGTTTTTAAAAAAGATTTTGTTATCGCAATGATGATCATGGATGTGATTGTGAATCGATTGGGGTAGCCGCTGCATCACGCCATGTGCAACAGCTAGATGCATCAAAATATTGCCTATTATCATCACCACTAGTCATGCCGACAGACAAACTGTGCCAATCTACAATAAGTTGCAGATTATAATAACTACCATTGACGCTGCTCGAAGACAACACGCTGTAATACTTCTTTTAATTGGCCATGCATCCGATTGGTGAGTTTGACCATTTGATCCCATGTTTGACTGACAGTTAACACATCTAAATCAATGCGCACAATTTCAATTGCAGTGAGGGCGATGGTGTCTTTGATACCAAGACGATCGGTATTGATGGGGTGTCTGGCCGCCGCACTTCCTGCACGCACGATGACTTTTTTACCATTGTGATAACGCACACCTAAATCGCCTGCAAGCAAATAAAACACTTGCATACTCCGGCCCTGCCGTGTCGGATCGACACCTCTATTGATTTGTTCTATTTCTAGCACACTGGCTAAGGTTGCTAGACCAGCTGGCGACAACGTTGATAATGGCACTAAGTGCTGTAGCCGTTCTTTGCTTAGTCCTAAATGATTGTTTGCGCCTGCTTGCACCATAGGGTTATCATCTTTAATAATTATTAATATTCACTACACAGTGTTTAAGGTAAAAGTGCTCATTATTTTAACACCCTTCATTGGATTTGAATCATTTCATGCGTTGGGATAGGGATTTGGATTGATCACTATTAAAGGCGATGATGAATCGCAGTGACGGACATAGATAGCACTTCTAGCACTAGCGTATACCGATTAAAACATACACCATCATGAAAGCGAGCGTATGAACGAACAAGCAATTGAAATATGCGGCACCTCCAACCCTATTGGCAGCGTGATTTGGTTACATGGTTTAGGTGCAGATGGCAATGATTTTGCGCCGGTAGTTGAGATGCTCAATTTACCTGAGTTAAGATTTATTTTACCGCATGCACCCTTCCGAAAAGTGACCATTAATGGTGACTATGAAATGCGCGCTTGGTATGATTTATTTGGCTTAACATTGGGCAGTCCTGAAGATGTAGCCGGTATTGCTGAAACGCAGCGCAATATTGAGCAACTGATTCAAGCTGAATTGGATAAAGGGATGCCTAGCCATCAGATGGTGATTGCAGGGTTTTCGCAAGGCGGTGCAATCGCGTTACATACCGCTTTACGTTATCAGCAGCCCCTTGCGGGGGTGATTGCACTATCTACTTATTTGCCGTTGCAATCACATTTCCCTGCACAAAAATCACCACAAAACCAACAAACGCCCATCTTGATGGCACATGGCACCGCCGATGATGTGATTCGTATTGAGACTAGTCGCGTTTCATTATCGCTATTGGAAGCGGAACATTATCCAGTGGAGTGGCATGAATATGATATGGCGCATAGTCTCTCAATAGAGGAGATTAACGATATTCGTGCCTTTTTACTAAGGGTGATGCATAGAGATGTGTGAAAAGCCGCAAGTGATAGTGAATTTTTGTTAAAATAACGGCTCTGTTAATAGCGCCAAATAATGGCCTCAAATAACGACACAAAACAAACACGCTGACATGTCAAAAAAGAATTCTGATACAACGCCAAACTTTGAAGAGGCCATTGCAGCGCTGGAAAATATCGTCCGTCAAATGGAGTCGGATAATTTACCGCTAGCGCAAGCGCTAGATGCCTATAAACGCGGTGCAGCATTAGTAAAAATTTGCCAACAATCGTTGGCTGATGCAGAGCAGCAAATACGGCTAGTTTCTGAAGACAACCAACTTGTGTCGTTTAATCCAGAAAAAGAATAAATCAAACGCATGACAAGTCCAATCATCGCTCCAATGGAAAACCAAGCATTTACGCAATGGTTGGCTGATATGCAGTTGCGAACCGAAGCCGTCTTGGCGCAACACTTACCTGCCGCCACCATTATTCCGCAACGTTTACACGAAGCCATGCGATATGCCACCTTGGGTGGTGGCAAGCGTGTGCGCGCATTGCTTGCTTATGCCGCTGCTGAATTTTGTAATGCTGATATTACAAAAGCCGATGTGGCAGCGGGTGCTGTTGAGCTGATCCACGCCTTCTCTCTCGTGCACGATGACATGCCCTGTATGGATGATGATGATTTGCGTCGTGGTAAACCATCTACACATAAACAATATGATGATGCCACGGCATTATTGGTTGGTGATGCGCTGCAAAGTTTAGCATTTCAATTAATTGCACAATGTAACCATATTGAAGATGGGTATAAAATCAAAATGGTGCAGACTTTGGCTATTGCAACGGGTTCTAGAGGCATGGCTGGTGGGCAAGCAATTGATTTAGAAAACACTGGTTTATTAGTCTCACAAGCCGAATTAGAAGTCATGCATTTACATAAAACAGGCGCCTTAATTCATGCGGCAACCTTGATGGGCGCTTATTGCAGTGCAGAAGAAAATGCCGATAAACTGCATGCGGTTGATCACTTTTCCAAATCAATTGGTTTAGCGTTTCAAGTTGTAGATGATATTTTAGATGCGGAAGCAGATACACAAACATTGGGTAAAACGGCAGGTAAAGATGCCCAAGCTAATAAATCAACTTATGTCACTTTATTAGGATTGAGTAAAGCAAAACAATTAGCCGCAGAGCTGCATCATCATGCGATAAATGCATTATCCAGTTATGGCCAAGAAGCCGATTTATTACGACATTTAGCTCAGTTTATTAAACAACGCAGCTTCTAATGCAGATGCCATCATATGACAACGCCACTACTTTCTTCCATTGATTCCCCCACTGACTTACGTCACCTAGACCGTAACCAACTAAAAAGCTTGGCAGAAGAGTTACGTCTATTTTTGATTGATAGCGTGTCAAAAACTGGGGGGCATTTAGCCTCTAATTTAGGTGTAGTCGAACTGACCATAGCGCTACATTATGTATTTAATACACCAGAAGATCGATTAGTATGGGATGTAGGCCATCAAACCTATCCGCATAAAATTTTAACTGGCCGCCGTGAAGAGATGGCTTCTTTACGCCAACCAAATGGCATTGCTGGCTTTCCGAGAAAGTCTGAAAGTGAATATGATACTTTTGGCACTGGTCACTCAAGCACCTCTATTTCTGCTGCGTTGGGTATGGCGGTTGCGGCAAAACAAACCGGATTAGATCGGCATAGTGTCGCGATTATTGGCGATGGCGCCATGACAGCTGGGATGGCCTTTGAAGCATTGAATAATGCCGGCGAGACACAAGCCAATTTACTGGTTATCTTGAATGATAATGATATGAGCATCTCTAAAAATGTGGGGGCGCTTAATAACTACTTAGCTAAATTACTATCGGGACGCTTTTATGACAGCGTGCGCAAACAAGGTAAAAAAGTGTTGGATATTGTGCCGCCAGTAAAAGAGTTTGCCCGTCGCGCAGAGGAACACGCCAAAGGCATGGTGTCGCCCGGTGGAACCCTCTTTGAAGAACTGGGCTTTAATTATATCGGTCCGATTGACGGGCATGATATGGATACATTAGTGGACACGTTGAGTAATATTCGCGCACTAGAAGGCATGCAGTTTTTGCATATTGTGACGCAAAAAGGCAAAGGATTTGAGCCTGCGGAGGACGATCCAAACAAATATCATGGCGTCAATAAATTTGACCGTAGCAACGGCTTTGCACATGCAAAAAGTCATCAAAAAACCTATACACAGGTGTTTTCTGATTGGTTGGTTGATATGGCTGATAGTGATAATAAGCTTGTCGCCATTACGCCTGCCATGTGTGATGGCAGTGGTTTAAACGCGTTTGCCGATAAATATCCTGAGCGTTATTTTGATGTTGGTATTGCAGAACAGCACGCACTCACTTTTGCAGCTGGCATGGCTTGCGACGGCTTAAAACCCGTCATTGCTATTTATAGTACTTTTTTACAAAGAGCCTATGATCAGCTCATTCATGATATCGCCTTGCAAGATTTAGATATTTTACTCGCCATTGATAGAGCAGGCTTGGTTGGTGCTGATGGCCCAACCCATGCGGGTAGCTTTGATTTAACCTATTTGCGCTGCATTCCCAACATGGTGATTATGGCGGCTAGTGATGAAAATGAATGCCGACAAATGCTGTCAACTGGTTATCATCATATCGGTCCTGCAGCAGTTCGTTATCCACGTGGTTCTGGCAGCGGAGCCACGATTATTCATTCGCTAGTGCCGTTAACCATCGGTAAAGCTGAGGTCATCCAAAAAACAACGATTACCGACGGTAAAAAAGTGGCAATATTGGCATTTGGTAGTATGGTTGCGCCCAGTGTAGAAGCGGCACAAGCAATCAATGCGAGTGTTGTCAATATGCGTTTTATTAAACCGCTGGACCTTACAATAATTGAAGCAATGGCAACAACGCATGACCTTGTTGTGACTGTAGAAGAAAACAGCTTAATGGGTGGTGCAGGTTCGGCTGTTATGGAAGCAATGCAATCACTTAACTTAACCACTGCGACCCTTAGTCTGGGTCTGCCAGACACGTTTATCGAGCATGGTGTACATGAAACTATGTTGGCACAATGCGGTCTAGATAGTACAGGTATTTGCAACGCCATCAAAAACAAACTATCGCGCATTTAACCATCCTCATAATGTGGTTTGAGTAAGCAGAATAATCATTTACACTTAAGCCTAAACGCGTAAAATTTTTAATTATTGCATTAATCAATGCTTAACTTTGGAGAATAGTCTCTGTTATGAATCAACCTAATTTACCGAATAATACGTTAGAAGGCATAGAAGATGTTCAAAATACGCCTGATGTCCGCCATTTAGACATTAATAAAGTTGGTATCAAATCGATTCGTCACCCTGTTGTTGTTAAAGACAAACACGGCGGCGAACAAAATACTGTTGCAGTGTTTGATATGTATGTCCATTTGCCGCATAACTTCAAAGGCACTCACATGTCGCGCTTTGTTGAGATTCTGAATACCAACGAGCGCGCGATATCCATTGAATCATTTGAAACAATTTTAAGAGAAATGGTACATCGTCTTGAGGCAAACTCTGGGTATGTTGAAATGCGTTTCCCTTATTTCGTTAATAAAGCGGCGCCTATTTCAGGCGTTAATAGCTTGCTAGATTACGATGTGACTTTTATTGGTGAAATTAAAGATGAGCAGTTTAGTATCACAGTGAAAGTATTGGTGCCTGTTACCAGTTTATGTCCTTGCAGTAAAAAAATATCTGACTACGGCGCACACAATCAACGTTCACACGTTACTGTTACGGCCAAAATTAATGACTTTATCTGGATAGAAGATATTATTGCGTTGGTTGAAAAGCAAGCATCATGTGAACTGTATGGCTTATTAAAACGTCCAGATGAAAAATATGTCACTGAAAAAGCATACGATAATCCTAAGTTTGTGGAAGATATGGTGCGTGATGTTGCTTCTGCGCTCAACAAAGAAAAACGTATTGATGCCTATATTGTTGAAAGTGAAAACTTTGAATCCATTCACAATCATTCTGCTTATGCGCTTATTGAGCATGATAAACGCGCTCAATAATCATCATTGATATCTAATAGGAATCGCCGCATGCAAAATGAAATGAATGAGCAACAAACAGCGTCTACTTTTCAAGTAATTAAGGCCGTCATGTGGAGCATGATTGGTGTAAGAGGTCAAAAAGGCTATGAGAATGACATTGCCAAAATAAAACCGAGACAAATCATTATTGCAGGGGTTATTGGTGCCATTCTTTTTATTGTAACAGTGCTCACTTTTGTCAACTTAGCCATTAGCTATTTAAGTTAAGCGTTTCAGCAAAAAGCATTAAAGTGTAGCTTGATTGTTATATTATTAATAAATGGCAATAATAAAAAACGGGCAGTTGCCCGTTTTTATTGGCTTAATCAAGTGCAATCTTAATATTTTTTTGTCATGGTCAAGACGGCACCCTGACGCTTCATATCCAATCTATTTTGTGCCGACATACCCAATAACACAAATGGCGGCGAACCGCCATCTAGCACAGTCACGTCGATATTGTGTAAGACAATCGTCCCTATCTTTATGGTATTTAATTTCAGCAAATGTGCTGAAGTGATGCCATTAGGGGTTGATACTTGTATTTTTTTTCCTTGTTGATAATCAATCTTGGCATATTTCGCATCCCCACTATTCATTGCCACACTGGTTGCACCGGTGTCGACAAGATACTTAAGTGTGACGCCATTAATGACCAATTGACCAAAAAAATGCCCTTCGCTATCGGCATATAGATTAACTGGCGTATTGACTGTGCCATCTGCTGTTGCAGCGCTAGTACCAACCGAGACGGCTTGACCCATGCCTAATACTTGACGCTTTCCTTCAACAAGAAAGTGCGCTGTATTACTATCTGCAGATACTAATGTAACCCCATTCTTTGTTTGGCCTGCTGCTAGACTATACGGGCCATTACCGTTAATCATCACAATGACCTTATTGGTAAATAAGCCAACCACATTAACTTGCACCGCTGACAACGCTTGGGTAGTGACACATAAACTAATGAGCAATAATGCTAGTCTTATCTTTTGCATACAGCCTCCTGTTTTATGTGCGCGAACTAAACATGCCCGTATCGCCATGTGTTGTTACTAGCTTCAGGCCAAATGCTATCACAACAAAACCAATGAGTGGGAATGCCGCAGCTAACAAGAAAGTCAGTTCACCGCCTAATCCTTGCAAGGCATAACCACCGGCGATGCCACCAATAGCGCCGCCAAGGCCATAAGTCACACTATTGTAAATAGCCTGTCCTTTTGCTTGGTGTCTGCCATTAAAAAATTTCGCAACGACTTCAATGGTTGCCGCATGAAAACTCCCAAAAGTTGCTGCATGTAAACTTTGTGCAATCAACAACAAAATCAGATGATCGACCGCAACGCCTATCATGACAAAGCGAATGACAGCCAAGCCCAAGCTGACTAACATGATTGCTTTGAGACTAAAGTGGCGCATGATGACTGGCATATACATAAACACCATAATCTCACAGATAACGCCTACCGCCCATAACCAACCTATCATGCCTTTGCTGTATCCGTGATCGGCTAAATAAATAGAATAAAAATTATAAAGAACACCATGCGCGGTCACCATTAATGCGCAACCAAACAGTAAAGCGATGACTGCGGGTTTTCGTAAAATCTTCCAGACTGAAAAATGGTCGGTATGGTGTGGTGCGATATTCACCTCTGTTAAACTGAATGTCAGTAGAAACAAGGTAATTTGCACAACGACTATTGCCCATAACAAATTTGAAATACCCGCCCAATCAATTAAATATCCCAAAACAATAGAGGCCGCAATAAAGCCAACTGACCCCCACATGCGTATGCGACTGTAATGTCCTTTTGTATTAGCCAAATGCGCAAGTGTTAGTGACTCAGAAAGCGGCATGATTGAACTAGTAAACAAGCTTAACGCACCCATCACAAATAGCATAGACCAAAATCCTTCTGTCCAAAATACGGCAAGGAACCCGATCACTCCTAACACTGCATTGAGCCGAATCCAAATCGCGCGCTTTGCAGTGTGATCGGCAAGCCAACCCCAAAAGTTGGGTGCAAAGATGCGCGTAATTTGAAATATAGACATTAAAACGCCAATTTCTACTGGGGAAAACCGCTCAGACTGTAAATATAAGGCCCAGTAAGGGACAAATACGCCAACAAAGAAGTAGTAAACAAAATAAAAATGGGAAAGGTTTTTATGTAAGGTATGACTCAAGCGTTAAATACGATGATGATTAAATTGAGACATTAGATTGTAGGCGTTGTGCAAGCCACATTCGCATTCTGTGCGCGATGACGCAGGGCGTGATCCATCAACACCATAGCCAACATCGCTTCTGCAATTGGCGTTGCACGCACGCCCACGCAAGGGTCATGCCGCCCTGTGGTTTGCATGGTGATATCATTGCCATCAACATCAATAGAGCGACGGGCTTGTGGAATACTAGAAGTGGGTTTCAGTGCAATATTCACTTCAATCGCTTGCCCCGTAGCAATGCCACCTAAAATACCGCCGGCATGATTGCTTAAGAATCCACCTGCGGTCATTTCATCTGAGTGCACGCTACCACGCTGAGCAACACTGGCAAAACCTGCGCCTATTTCCACACCTTTAACCGCATTAATACTCATCATTGCATGCGCAATATCAGCATCTAACCGATCAAAAACGGGCTCACCCCAACCAACAGGCACACCCTCCGCAACGATACTAATACGCGCACCAACAGAATCACGCTCAGCTCTGATGGTATCTAAATAGCTTTCTAGCTGTGGTAACACATCAATATTCGGCGAAAAAAATGGATTTTCATTCACGTAGTCCCAAGATTGAAATGGAATTTCAATTTCACCAAGCTGACGCATATAACCACGAATGTGAATACCAAATTGTGTGTTAAGCCATTTTTTTGCAACAGCCCCTGCCGCTACACGCACTGCCGTTTCACGCGCACTGGATCGTCCGCCACCACGGTAGTCACGCACCCCATATTTTTGCGTATAGGTATAATCGGCATGTCCTGGACGAAACGTATCTTTGATTTTGCTATAATCTTGACTGCGTTGATCGGTATTGCGAATTAACAAACCAATGGGTGCGCCAGTCGTTTTTCCTTCAAACACGCCAGATAAAATTTCAACCAAATCATCCTCTTTACGCTGGGTAACATGTCTTGAAGTGCCTGGTTTGCGACGGTCCAAATCAAGCTGCAGATCTTCAGCACAGATTGGTAGCCCTGGCGGGCAGCCATCAATGACGCCTCCAATCGCTGGGCCATGAGACTCACCAAATGACGTGAGTGTGAATAAAGTACCTATTGTATTACCAGACATATCATCTACACTTTAAAAAATTGAGCTAATCTTAACCATGTGGATTTTAGCATAGTTAAGCGTATAAATTACTGTCCAAATGGGACACCACATTGCGCTGAATAGGGTTCTTGATTGCTGCATTCATGCTGCCGTCATCTCTTCTCTTCTCGCTCTTCATCTATCAATAATCTGATATGCGCCTAGGGCAATATTATCGACCGTATAATCGCCAATTGCATATCGAATAAGTCGCAACGTCGGGAACCCGACTTTAGCTGTCATTCTTCGTACTTGTCTATTTTTGCCTTCTGCAATTTTAATTTCCAGCCAAGTGGTTGGGATTGCTTTTCTTTCTCGTATTGGCGGGACTCTTTCCCATATATTGGGGGCGGCATCCATGATACGAATTTGCGCAGGCTGTGTAACAAAATCGCCCAAATCAACCCCGATTAGCAGTGATTGCAAATCCATCATTGTTGGGCTTCCTTCAACTTGTGCCCAATAGATTTTTGTTTGTTTGTATTTTGGATGGCTTAAACGATGTTGTAATTCACCATCATCGGTTAAAATAAGTAAACCTTCCGAATCTGTATCTAGTCGGCCAGCCGCATATACATTCGGAATAGTAATAAAGTGTTTTAATGTTAAATGTTTATCGTGCGGGCTAAATTGGCAAACAACATTAAAAGGCTTATTAAACAAAATTATCATTATTAGGAAAGCGCAATGGCATCAAAAATTAAAATTCCAAGTACTGGCGAAAAAATTACCGTTGATGAGCATCATCAACTTATTGTACCTGACACCCCCATTATCGCATTTATTGAAGGTGATGGCATTGGCGTTGATATTACGCCACCGATGATTAAAGTGGTTGATGAAGCGGTTAAAAAAGCGTATGGCAAGAAAAGAAAAATTGCTTGGATGGAAGTGTATGCCGGCGAAAAATCCACCCAAATCTATGATGAAGATACCTGGCTTTCTGCTGAAACAATGGCCGCACTAAAAGACTATGTCATCTCAATTAAAGGGCCATTAACAACACCAATTGGCGGCGGTATACGGTCACTCAATGTTGCGCTACGTCAAGAGTTAGATTTATTTGTTTGCCTGCGTCCTATCCAATATTTCACTGGCGTACCTAGCCCCCTTAAGCATCCAGAAAAAACAGATATGGTGATTTTCCGTGAAAATACTGAAGATATTTATGCAGGTATTGAATGGGCTGCAGGCACGGACGAAGTGAAAAAAGTCATTCAATTCTTAAGCGACATGGGTATGCGTAAAAAAATTCGCTTCCCTGAATCATCAGCAATTGGCATCAAACCAGTGTCATTAGATGGCAGTAAGCGTTTGATTCGAAAAGCAATTCAGTATGCTATCGATAATAACCGAAAATCAGTCACCATTACCCACAAAGGTAATATTATGAAATTCACTGAAGGTGGCTTTAGAGACTGGGGTTACGCCTTAGCAAAAGAAGAGTTTGGTGCGGTTGAAATTGGCAATGGACCATGGTGCAAACTGCCTAATGGGATTGTGATTAAAGACTGTATTGCAGACGCCTTTTTGCAAGAAATTTTATTACATCCAAGCGATTATGATGTGGTTGCTGCTTTAAACCTAAACGGCGATTATATGAGTGACGCGCTTGCCGCACAAGTTGGTGGTATTGGCATTGCGCCAGGTGCAAATTTGAGTGATAGCACGGCAATGTTTGAAGCGACACATGGTACAGCGCCGAATATTGCTGGCAAAAACATTGCCAACCCGAGTTCATTGATTCTATCGGCAGAAATGATGTTGCGTCACATGGGCTGGATAGAAGCAGCGGACTTAATTATGTCGGGTGTTGCTAAAGCAATTCAGTCTAAACGTGTAACCGCTGATTTCGCATCACAAATGGATGGCGCTACAAAAGTGACTACTGCTGAGTTTGGCGATGAGATTATCAATCAGATGTAAAAAATATGCTCAATATTACTAAAAGACCTTGATTATATTGGGCTTTTTTTCGCCAAGCGTAATATCATTTGCTCGGGCTTAGATTGAATAGGGTGATAGTATATGCATCAATCATCAAAAGTTGAATTCAACCACCTTTAGCGCTCTGTTTTCGCTTTACAAATAAAGGTGTAACATGCATGATCAGTATTATGAAAATATAGTTTCACTTCAATAATTTAGATACAATATATGATCAATTGGATAAAAAGAAGCGCATAATATGGCGACAGTAATAGAGACGACAAAATTGAGTAGCTTGGCACGCATGTTGATTAAAGAAAATCAGCTATCAGAAGAGGATGCCACCCGACTGCAATCGCAAGCAGATGCTGCGAAGATTCCATTCATTACACAAATAGTCTCAAGCAAAAAACTGTCAGCAGAAAAAATTGCATCAATCTCCTCTCAAGCGTTCGGCTTCCCCTATTTTAATTTAGATGCCCTTGACCCTGATTACTTACCATCTAAAGCCATCGATATCAAGCTGATGCAAAGTAATCGTGTTATCGGTCTGCAAGCCCGAAACAATATTCTATTTGTTGGTGTATCAGATCCTACCATGCTTCATGCTTTAGATAGTGTGCGTTTCCAAATGGGGATGAAGTTATCGCCTGTTATTGTTGAAGATGACAAATTAGGCAGATGGATAGAGCGCATTGCCGAAACCAAAGACAACACCTTAAGTGCATTAGAAATAGAGGGTGATTTTGAGTTCGAAATGGGCGCTGCTGTTGATGAAGCGAATGAAAAAGAGAATACGCAAGAAGTAGATGATGCACCTATAGTTAAATTTATCCAAAAAATGCTTTTAGATGCCATTAAAATTGGTGCATCTGATTTACACTTCGAGCCTTACGAAAAGTTTTATCGTATTCGTTTCCGTGTCGATGGTGAATTACGGGATATTGCCCAACCACCTTTAGCCATTAAAGATTAATTAGCCTCACGCATTAAAGTAATCTCAAACTTAGACATTTCTGAGAAAAGAATTCCCCAAGATGGCCGCATGAAGTTAATTTTATCAAAGTCGCGCACTATTGATTTTCGGGTAAGCACGATACCCCTGATTCACGGTGAAAAAATTGTCATGCGGATATTAGACCCCACTAGCGCAACATTAGGCATTGAAGCGCTAGGCTATGAGCCTGAACAACAAAAAGTATTAATGGATGCCATCAGTCGTCCTTATGGCTTGGTGCTTGTGACGGGCCCTACTGGATCAGGCAAAACTGTTTCACTTTATACCTGCCTTAATATTCTAAACAATCCTGGGGTTAATATTTCTACAGCAGAAGATCCAGCAGAAATTCCATTAGCTGGGATTAACCAGGTTAACGTTAACGAAAAGCAAGGCCTAACCTTTGCCGCCGCACTAAAAGCATTTTTAAGACAAGCCCCAGACATTATTATGATTGGTGAGATTCGTGATCTAGAAACAGCAGATATGGCCATTAAAGCAGCTTCAACTGGCCATATGGTACTCTCCACACTGCACACGAACGATGCACCGTCAACGCTCACACGTTTAATGAATATGGGAGTAGCGCCATTTAACATTGCGTCTGCAGTGTCCCTGATTACGGCACAACGCTTAGCTAGACGTTTATGTAAAAGTTGTAAAGTGCCAATCAATGTCCCTAAGGAAGCACTATTAAAAGTGGGCTTTATTGAGTCAGATTTTGATACGCCATTTCAACTATATGGCCCAAAAGAAGGTGGATGTGAACTTTGTAACGGTGGTTATAAAGGCCGTGTAGGCATCTATCAAGTCATGCCAGTCACTGAGGCGATTGCACGCATTATTATGGATAACGGCAATGCGATTGATATTGCGCATCAAGCTGCAAAAGAAGGGATTCATGACTTAAGAAGGTCAGGCATTTTAAAAGTCATCCAAGGTCTTACTTCTATCAGTGAAGTAGAAGCTTGTACCAACGAATAAGGATTAATTAAGGATACAACATGGCCGCAAGCACCAGCAAACAAGCCGTCTACCTCTGGGAAGGTAAAGACAAAAAGGGCAAAGTCATCAAGGGAGAAATGCGCTCTAACGGTGATTCTTTTGTTAAAGCCACACTGAGAAGACAAGGTATTAGCGCGACGAAAGTTAAAAAGAAAAGTGGCCTATCTCAGGACGGTAAAGTCTCCGAAAAGGATGTCACTTTGTTTACTCGTCAATTAGCGACCATGATGAAATCTGGCGTTCCACTATTGCAAGCTTTTGATATTGTTGGTAGAGGGCATAGCAATCCAGCCGTTTCAAAATTATTAGCAAGTATCAAAGCCGATGTAGAAACAGGCAGTAGCTTGAGCGCTGCATTCCGTAAGTATCCATTACATTTTGATCATCTATTCTGTAATTTAGTCGGTGCAGGTGAAAAAGCGGGTATTCTTGATACGTTACTGGATCGTTTAGCAAGCTATAAAGAAAAAATTCTTGCTATTAAACGCAAAATCAAATCAGCACTGATGTACCCTATTTCTATCATTATCGTTGCTTTTGTGATTACGACCGTCATTATGATTTTTGTGGTCCCCGCATTTAAAGAACTCTTTTCTGGCTTTGGTGCAGATTTACCTGGCCCAACACTACTTGTCATGGCAATCTCTGATTTTTTTGTCAGTTACTGGTGGGCAATTTTTGGCACTATTGGTTCTAGTTTATGGTTCTTTTTCTATACTTGGAAGCGCTCAGAAAAAATGCAAGCAACCATGGATAGACTCCTTTTGAAGCTACCTATTTTTGGTGAAGTCATACGCAAGGCAACACTTGCTAGATTTGCCAGAACGCTAGCAACGATGTTTACTGCAGGCGTGCCATTAGTAGAAGCGCTGGATTCTGTTGCAGGCGCGTCTGGTAATCGTGTTTATTACGACGCTACTAAAAAAATACAGAGTGAAATTAGCACAGGCACCAGTTTAACGGTCGCCATTCAAAATGCAGATGTTTTTCCAAATATGATGTTGCAAATGACTGCTATTGGTGAAGAATCTGGGGCTTTAGATAGCATGTTAAGCAAAGTCGCTGATTTTTATGAAGGTGAAGTAGATGATGCTGTTGCAGGCTTATCCAGTCTAATGGAGCCGATTATTATGGTTGTATTAGGCGTCTTGATAGGTAGTTTAGTCGTTGCCCTATACCTACCAATCTTCAAGCTAGGTCAGGTGGTTAGCGGCTAACATTCCGGCAAACAATAAAATAGGCCAGTCTTGACTGGCCTATTTTATTGTTAATGTTGCTGTCGCTCACTACTTGGCAGCGGCCTTCATAGCAGCCTCGATTACTTTATGTGGCTGCGCTCCCATCATGCGTTTACCATCTGCAAAAATCAATGTTGGCGTGCTTGCCACCCCAATTTTTCCGGCCAACTCACCAATTTCTGCTAAAGGAACTTTACAATTGCCAGCTGATTTCGGCAATTGATTGTTAAAGATCCAATTGTTCCATGCTTTCACACGATCCTCAGCACACCAAATTAATGTTGATTTGGCGGCCGCATTGGGATGTAGTTGCTCTAAAGGATATAAAAAAGTATAAATCGTTACATTATTAATCTGACTTAATTCATCTTGCTCTAGCTTTTTGCAAAAGGGGCAATCCACATCCGAGAAGACGGCAATTTTTCGACTACCATTGCCTTTAACCACCTTAATGGCTTTATTTAAAGGTAAGCTATTGAAGTCGATTCTTGTCAACTCTTCCAAGCGCTCTCCTGTAATATCTTTCTTGGTTTTGGGGTCAACCAAATGACCCTCTGCAATCAGAAAGGTGAGATGTTCATCGGTATAGACGATTTGTCCGCCCATAAACACCTCATATAAGCCTGCATAAGGTGTTTTTACCACGCTTTCAACATCAAATTTGGGATAAGCAGCCTCAATTTTTTTCTTAAGACTGGCTTCATCCGCATACGCTATCTGGCTAATACCGATTAGTGAAGCCAATACTATCTGTTTCAGTTTCATATGTTGTCTCTCTTGTCCCTTGCTTTAAGCAATTGCTTGTTGAATTAAAATGTTTTTCATACTGCGGTGTTGATCTAATTGCCGCATACCGAAACTGGTTATTTTTTTAACGACGGAAGACTCAATAGAAAACAAAGTATCGAGCCCGCTTGTCAGTATATTCATATTTAAAATGTCTGCCTTCCTCGTACGTTCATACTGCCTTAGAAAAGTCAGATCGCCAATATCTTGCATAGCATGACTAGTCGCGATTAAGTTTTCTAAACACATCACATCGCGAAAGCCTAAATTAGCACCTTGCCCAGCCATGGGATGTACTTGATGGGCAGCATCACCAATCAATACTACACGCTGTGCAATTAATCGTTCTGCGGTCACTTGCTTCAATTCATAAGAAAAAGTTTGACCAATCGGTTTCAGCTCACCCAATAGACCACTGGCTCTTGTTTGCACATGCTCAGCCAAACAGGCATCATCCATCGCCAATAACGTCTGTGCCAATGGGGTTTGCAATGCCCATACCATTGACACATGTTGTTGAGGCAAGGGCAACAAAGCTAACGTTTCGTGCGATGCAAACCATTGCCTTGCCACATTATCATGCTTTTTTTCTACTTGGTAATTAGCCACCAATGCGGTTTGATTAAATGCTTTCGTTTTAGTCGCAATGGCTAATGTTTGCCTTATAAAAGACTGTGCACCATCGGCTGCAACTAATAAACTTGCACGCACTTGAATATCGTTATCTAAATTAATGATGACACTATTTTGATCATAATCTAGCGATCTGCAGGCAATGCCGCTCATCACAGTCACTTCAAGCGCTTGCAGTTTTTTCCATAAAGCCTGCATGAGATGACGACTCTCTGCAATGCTGGCTAATTTAGATAATCGCGCATCTTCAGCAAATAAATTGAGCGGTCTGTCTGATTCACTATGCCATAGCGCCATTGCCTCAACAGCATTAACGCGCAGCAAATCAACAAAAGACCATACGCCTAGCCTAATCAAAAAAGCCTCAGTTGCCGGTGTCAATGCATAAATGCGTGCATCCCAATCTTGCTGTGGGAATGCCATTTTTTGCACTACTTCACTGTTCTGCGTATCAATCAGCACAACTCGCTTACCTTGTTCTGCCAGAGCAATGACTGCAGCTAAGCCAACTAAACCTGCACCAACCACCAGTACATCACAATTGACTGCTTTTGCTTGTTTGCTACTTACCATAACTCATTTTGTTTACTAGTATGTTTTTAACTGGGCTGCAACTATCTAACAACCCCAACCCAAGGCTACGCATCCCAGACAAGCCAATGACATCATTGCTAAACACAGTGACCAAGAAATCGGTAAACAGTAAACCACCTTTGGTATCACGCACTCTGGCTTTAGCATATGTTGCTAGCATGTTTATGCTGCCCCAATCCGACTGAGGTGTTGCTAACAACTGTTGCATTAACACTGTTGCATCGCGCATGCCTACATTAAACCCCTGCCCGGCGACTGGATGCATTGTTTGGGCTGAGTTACCAATTACCGCCATGTGCGGTGTTTGTTTGTTTTCTAACTGCGACTTCATTAAGGGGAAACTCATGCGTTTTTCTACGCTTAAAAAACGTCCCACTCTATCACCAAAAGTAGCATGTAACTCTGCTAAAAAAGTTGCATCATCTAAAGCAAGCAAGCGATCAATACTTGATTGTTCACCAGTCCAAACCAATGAGAAATCATGATCTCCATTAGGGAGCAAGGCCATGGGTCCGGTTGTGGTAAATCGTTCGTAAGCAATATGATTGTGAGGCAATTCGCAACTCACTTTGCTGACTAAGGCATCGTGGCCATAGGCTTTGGTGTCGCGTTTTAAGCTAGCGATATTCTCTAAACTGCGCCCACCCTCTGCAATCACCAACAAATCAGTGGCAAGCCTATGTGAGTCACCTGCTAAGGTAAAATCAACATCTGCAAACTCGTTATTTTGTGTAATCGCAGTCGCGACTGCTTCATACAATACATGTGCTGAGTTAAGCACACCATCGAGCGCTTGCATCAATGCACCATAAGCAACAACATAACCAAGTGCTGGCAGTTGATGCTCACTCGCTAGCAATTTAGCACGGCCTAAACTGCCTTTTTGTGAAACGTGAATACAATCAATTGGGGTAACATGGGGCAGGACTGCCGTCCAAACACCCAGCTGTTCTAAAATCATTTTTGAACCGTAAGAGAGCGCTAATGCACGCTTGTCATGATAGGCTGCGCCTTGCTGCCGCGCTTCTAATACCTTAACCGGCAAACCATGTTGTTGCATGGCAATTGCCAATACCAGACCAACAGGCCCGCCTCCAACGATTACAATGGATTGATTATCAGGGTTGAGTATCGTCTGCATTTCTCTCAGCTTGCACCCATTTGCGCTTCAATATCAACCACGGATTTAATTGCTTCTTTACTGAGCACCTCATTCCCTTGCGCAGTAATCAGCACATCATCTTCTATTCGAATACCCGTATGCCAAAAATGTTCGGGGACATCTGGCGCGGGGCGCACATAGCAACCAGGCTCTACCGTCAACACATGCCCTGCTGTTAGCGCCGTCCAATCACCTTCTCTGTCTTTATAATCGCCAACATCATGCACATCTAAACCGAGCCAATGCCCTGTGCGGTGCATATAAAATTGCCGGTAGCTACCATTTTCCAGCACTTCGTCTTTTGTACCTTGACACAAACCAATATCGATAAACCCTTGCACCAATACATCTAGCGCAGCCTCATGCGGCATATTCCAATTGTTGCCGGGTTTTGCCGCATCAATTGCAGCCAACTGTGCAGTCAGCACCAATTGGTATAAGTCTTTTTGTGGGGAGCTAAATTTGCCATTGACTGGAAAGGTACGGGTAATATCGCTAGCGTAGCCATCTAACTCACAGCCAGCATCAATCAACAATAAATCACCTTGATTTAATAGGCAATTATTCGCATTGTAATGCAAGGTACAGGCATTAGCGCCACCCGCAACAATGCTATTATAGGCAGGCGCTTGTGCGCCTTTTCGATAAAATTCATGTAAATATTCTGCTTCAATTTCATATTCCATTTTGCCTATTTTGGTTTTTTGCATAGCGCGGTTATGCGCCATGGCGGCAATATTGGCAGAACGTCTCATTATATCAATTTCAAATGGTGTTTTTAGCAAGCGCTGACGATCAATCAGCTGACGCACGTCCAATATAACTTCTGGCGCAAAAGCACCTGTGCGCGCTAAGTCTTTGACTTGATTTATCCACTGCGTCACTTTTGTATCCCACGCCACATCTGCCCCCAAGCTATAAAATAGCTTGCTTTGATTCGATAACAACTTTGGCATCATTGCATTCAACTGACTGATCGAATAAGCCTCATCAAAACCAAATACATCTTGCGCAGCTTTGGGGCCATAACGAAAGCCATCCCAAATCTCTCGCTCCATATCCTTATCACGACAAAACAAAATAGTTTTAGGCTGATTGCCAGCGATTAATACTAATATGGACTCTGGCTCTTTGAAGCCAGTTAAGTAATAAAAATAGCTATCAAAGCGATAGGGATAATGACTATCGCGATTGCGAATTGCTTCAACTGCAGTCGGCACGATTGCAATGCCCTCGCGCATGTTGGCTAACAGCTTATCTCTTCTAGCTTTAAACTCTTGTATTGGAAAAGTCAAATAATGTCCTTATTTTTGGCGCTTACGTCTCTATGCATTTTAGCTTATTTGGTCGCTAATTGGGCATTCGGTTCCATCTGCTTCATTGCCCAACCGCATCACCCATCAACAATGATCACTATCTTAAAATTGCCTTTTTCTTTTGTTGGCGACGATACCAAAACAAAATCACAATCCCGGCAACATTAGGCCACCAAATATACCAATGCGACCATGCTATTCCATCCACAGTAAAATCTGAGAGTGGCCAAAAAATTGGCGTGGCAAAGTAGGCTTTGGTATGAAAAGGAAAATCCAGTACAATATGAAAAGGCCAAGCCAACATAGCGAAAGCGATGCCTCTGCGCCACAATGCAACTAAACCTATCATCGGCAAGCTAATTAAAAAACTGTGCCCAATGGCGTAATGAAGATACAACCATGACGGCAGGCTCTCTAGAGAGGGTTTACCAAATTGCATTGTGCCCTCAATGATGCGCATTGCCATTAATGCACCAAATGAGATTAAGTCTGGGAAAGCACCAAATAATATCGCCAATAATGCATAGCGCTTATATCCAAATAACCCATAACCCCAAAGTGCGTGACTAAACGTATCCATTATGTTTTACCGTGGTATCTTTCATTCGCGTAAGTGTGGCTGACCAACGTAACCAATCGATTCAATTCAGTCGCAGGTAACGCATTAATGCCTGCTGCACCTTCACGCCCACCGCCTGTTGCAAATTGATTGCAAATATCAGCTGCGCCATAAGGGTTATTCTTGGGTGCGCGCAGGCTAATGGTAAAGCTTTGGTCATGATTATTGCTGACAATGACTATCGCTTTATCACGATTTTCTGCTGCCAATATATTGCCATAAGTACCACTAATACGATTTGACCAAGCTGCATTGGGCAACTCAACTAGCAGCAAACACGCAATATCAGATTGGATAGGGGTTTCTTGCGCCTGGGTTAAGTCTGCCTCATATCCGCTTTTTAAGCGGGCATATGGTGATGCAGCATCTGCAATAACCGCAAATGGACTATCGTAGGCCATTAAGCGGGTATACAAATCATCTGGTGCGAAATACAAATCTTCAACTGTATGGCCATAGGCATTGTAATTAATCAGCACGCCAAGCTCTTTTAATGCTGCCTTTTGTTGGTCAGTCAACTCCAATTGATCCGCCAACTGATTTGCTGAAGCATCTAATCCATCACCATAAGCAGCCGTAACTGCCCATAACGGCTGTGCATTTTGCAAATAATCATTTATCAATAAAGCTGTGCAAACCGCAGGGTTGGTATCAATGACTGTTGTTAAACATTCATGCGCAAATAACTTGTTTGCTTGGTGGTGATCGCAATAAAACACTGAATTGGCCTGTGCAAGCAGCCTGGCTACCTCATGCTCATTTTTATCAAACGATACGTCTAACACCGTCATGTGAGCTTGATTCGCGTCGGCATTACTAATGTTACGCATCAACTTTATATCACGTTTAACGCCCGTTACTAAGCGCTGCTGTTCTACTGCAACAGGGTTTACTTTACGCAGCTGAATCAGCGAAAAGATACCATCTGCATCGCCATTAAAAACATCAATGTACATTTTTGCCATGATCATGAAGATGGTTAGCTGTACGCAAACGTACATCGATTTCATGCAAGCGCTGTGGCGTACCAATATCATGCCAAACACCTTGGAAGTGCTCGCCAGTAACTAAGCCATTGGTCATGGCTTGTTTTAGTAAAGGAGCCAGCTTTGCCGTATCCCCTTTTTTTATTTGTTGAAATAGTATTGGTGAATAAACGCCGATGCCTGAAAAAGTAAGCTTCTCTTCACCATCGCTATTAAGCTGATGCGCTTGCAATGCAAAATCGCCTTCTGTATGTTGTGGTGGATTATTGACCATCACCAGATGGGCTAAGTTCGGCTTATTTAAGGCATGCGTTAGGTGTAAAAAATCAATCTCGCAAAAAACATCAGCATTAACAACTAAAAATGGCGCATCGCCCAACAATGGCAAGGCATTAGCTATACCCCCTGCGGTCTCTAACGCACTAGCCTCTGCGCTATACTCAATGTGACAATCCCACTGATTTCCATCACCAAGGGCTTGTTCAATTGTTTGCCCTAAATATGCATGATTAATTACCAACTCTTTAAAACCTGCAGCAACCAGACGCTCAATGTGCCAAACAATCAATGACTTACCACCAACCTTCAATAGCGGCTTTGGTAGACTGTCTGTCAAAGGACGCATACGCTCTCCACGACCAGCGGCTAAAATCATGGCTTTCATTAAAATGTATATCCCGCTTTCTCTTCATATCCTTGTAATGTGTTGAGCAATTTTAACATTGGTCGCAACTCCAAATAGCGGCCACAAACACGACGCAAATAGTCCATGACCAACGGCATATCTTTTAGATAACCATCTTTGCCATCTCGGTGTGACAATCTTGCAAAGATACCAAGTACTTTAATGTGTCGCTGCGCGCCCATCCATTCAAAGTCACGATAAAACTCGCTGAAATCGCGCGGAACAGGTAATTGCACTTTTCTGGCAGCATCCCAATAACGCACAACCCAATCCATCATCTCTGCCTCCTCCCAACCAATATAAGCATCTTTTAATAAGGAAACCAAATCATAAGTAATTGCCCCATAGACTGCATCTTGGAAATCCAAAATACCAGGATTATTATCGCAGACCATTAAATTTCGAGCGTGGTAATCCCGGTGCACATAGACCTGTGATTGATGCACAATATTGTCAGTCAGCACAGCAAATGTTTTCTGCAATACCGCCTGCTGTGCATCACTCAATTGTATATTTAAGTGTTTAGCAATATACCAATCTATAAATAACTGCATTTCACGCATCAACATAGCAGCGTCATAATTAGGCAATATTCCAGGCTTGCTCGCTAGCTGTAACTTGATTAATGCATTTGTGGCATCGCCGTACATCGATTGTGCATTGTCTTTAGTTAATTCAGACAAATACGTTTTGCTGCCCAAATCACTTAATAGCAAAAAGCCCTGCTCAAGATCTTGTGCAACGATTTCAGGTACATGCAATCCACATGCTAAAAATAATCGATCAACATCAACGAACAATTGGCAGTTCTCTAGCTGAGGCGGTGCATCCATGGCGATTAATGTTTCATTTTCCAAGTGCACACGAAAATAACGCCTAAAGCTTGCATCAGCAGATGCTGTGCTTAAGGTAAAAGGCCTTTTAGGGAGCACACGTATTAACCAATGTTCTAGTTCTTTTTTTCTATCCATGACAATCTTCTTTAAGGTAAAATTACTTTTTATAATGTAGCTAACGTATTGTTAAAAAGCTACATTTTTTATTGATTACACTTTTGTTCTATGACAATTTTGCTTTATGAGATTTTATCATGCGCGGAGATAATACTGTATTGAACAATTTTTCATTAAAAAAATGATTATTTAAACTTCATTGACTATCTACCGTACACACTTCAAACGCTATAAGCAATTTATTGCCAACGCAGTTGTGATTTATTTGCTTAGCTATAGCAGCTCTCCTGCTGCAGAAACACTCACGCGTGTATTGTTTAAAATACCAGAAACAGTTCAACCCGTGGCACTACCGGGTGCTATTGAAATAGCAGGTGATACGCTTGATCTCTATTTAGATAGAAAAATGCATGCTGTCGGTAATGCCGTGATCTCGCGTGATGATCAGAAAATATACGGCGATGTCATTGAATACAATATGCTCAATGATGAGCTTAGAGCAAAAGGCAATGTACGTATCGAACTAGGTGATGGCGTCATTACTGGCCCGGCCCTAAAAATGCGTTTAACAGATACGATAGGTGAAATGAAAAACGCCAGTATTAGCTTAAAAAAACCACTGTCTGTTAATGATGCCAACATCAAGACTTATAATGATCCCAATGTGTATGCGCAATCTAAATTAGTCAACAGGCATACTCGATTAACCGATAGTCCTAAGTTATATCAGGGCAATTATTTTGATGCTTCTGCACAGGACAAGCAGTCAACTGATACACCAATAAAAGCGTCACGGGCAGATGCCAAAGTCGTTCTGTTTGAAGGGAAGTCGAAGAAACGTTTAAAGTCGGCACGCTATACAACTTGTGAGGTGGGCGTGGATGACTGGTATATCAAAGCAGATGAAATTGAGTTAGATCAATTTACTGAGTCAGGATCTGCCAAGCATGCTTATGTCGAATTTAAAGGCTTACCATTGCTATATTCACCTTATATGAGCTTTTCATTTAATAATGAACGTAAGTCTGGCTTTTTGGCGCCAACTGTTGGCTCAACTAGTCGAAGTGGTTTTGAGACATTGGTTCCTTATTATTTTAATATTGCACCCGATAAAGATGCGACGGTGGGCGTACGTTTTCTCAGTCGACGTGGCGCGCAGTTGCAAGGCACCTTTCGTTATATGGGCGAAAACTACTCTGGTGCAGATAGTATTGAATATTTAAACCAAGATAGTCTTACTGGTGATCAGCGTTACTTTATCAATGTTAATCACACCCATTTATTAGGTGATGGCTGGTCAGCGGGATACAACATTGAAAAAGTATCTGATGATGAATACTTTTCTGATATGTCTACTCGCATTATCAGCACCAGCCAGGTCAATTTATCACAAGCTGGTCGTGTAGACTATGTTGGTGATGTATGGCGATTCAATGGTCTAGTACAAAAATATCAAACCTTAGATCAACTGAGTTTTCCATATGAACGATTGCCGCAAATATCGCTTTTTGCAGATAAAGAGTTTGGTGGCATACAAACAAACTTGAGCAGCCAGTGGACCTATTTTAACCTCAACAGTAATGCCCCTATTGCACCAACAGGTAATCGGCTCACGGTTTACCCAAGCATCAGCATGCCACTCATGAAACCGTATGGCTTTATTACCCCTAAACTTGGCTTACATGCAAGTCATTACAATCTGAATGATAATAACTTTGTTATCAATGGGCAGAACATTAGTAACAATTCAGCATCACGTACGCTCCCTATTTTTAGTTTAGATAGTGGCCTATATTTTGAACGTGATATTGGCGTTGCCGATAATAACTATACCCAAACCATAGAACCGCGTTTATTTTATGTGTATATCCCAAATAAAAAACAAGACTTGCTACCGATATTTGATACAGGTTTAGCTGATTTAAACATGACTACTTTGTTTACTGAAAATCAATTCGCAGGTGAAGATAGAATCAATAACGCCAACCAAATAAGCTTGGCATTAACAACAAGAGTTATTGATAGTGACACCGGCATAGAACGTTGGGCGGCCACTATTGGCCAGCGTTATTACTTTGCCGACCAAGAAGTCACTTTACCTGGCGGCACTGCAACACAAAGTAACAATACTGATATTATCGCAGGCATCACCGCACGTTTATCAAATCAATGGAACTTGGATAGCTTTTGGCAATATAACACTGATGACGCAAACACGGTCAGAGCCAATATTTTGGCGCGTTACAACCCCGAGCCAGGCAAGCTGATTAATGCTGGCTATCGTTACACGCAACAGTTTTTAGAGCAAATTAACGTAGCAGGTCAGTGGCCGCTGAGCCGTGGTTGGTACGGAGTTGGCCGAGTCAACTATTCAATACGAGACAAATCACTGATTGAAAGCTTAGCAGGACTAGAATATGATGCAGGCTGTTGGCAAGGAAGAGTGGTTGTGCAGCGCGTAGAAACAGCAACGGCGGATGCCAACTATGGTTTCTTTTTCCAACTTGAATTAGGCGGGATAAGCTCTATAGGCTCCAACCCATTAAATTTACTAAGACGTGACATTCCTGGATATGTAAGCTCCAGTGAAATTCCATATTTTTATAGACAGCAAAATTACAACCAATGAAATTATTGAATGCAAAATCCCCATTAATGCTTTTTTTATTGATCAGTATTCCGCTGAGCTTAAGTTTATTTTCACTGAGCGCGCTTGCTGATGACATTATCAAGTTAGATCGTATTGTTGCTATCGTCGACAAACAGGCTATTACAGAGCAGGAGTTAGAAACCAAAGTACAGACGGTTTCAGATCAGCTAGAAAAACAAGGTAAGCAACTACCAGAACCGCGCGTTCTGAGAAAACAGATTTTAGAGCGTCTTATTGTGGACAGTATTCAATTGCAGTTAGCTGAAGAAAGGGGCATTAAGGTTAACGAAGTGCAACTTGAAAAAACAATCGACCGCATTGCAGAACAAAATCAAATGACTGTTGAAGCCTTTAAAGCTGCCCTATCAAACGACGGTGTTTCATACCCTGTCTTTCGTGAAGATATGCGTAATGAAATAACAATCGCCAGGTTAAAAGAAGCTGAAATCAATAATCGAATCAACATTAGTGAAGGCGAAGTTGATAATTACCTGACTACCCAAGAAAACAGCACAGATGGTAAACAAGAAGAGTTTGATCTTTCTCATATTCTTATTCGAACCCCTGAAGATAGCTCACCAAAAGATTTAGAAATGGCACAACTCAAAGTAGAAGAAGCCTTAACAGCGCTTCGCAACGGTGATAGTTTTGAGCAGGTGTCTGCTCATTTTTCAGATGCGCCTAATGCGCTTGAAGGTGGCAATATGGGCTGGCGCAGCAGCAGTCAAATTCCGCCAGCATTTTTGGCACTATTGTCAGATTTGGCAGTAGGCGGTATATCAAAACCCATCCGTAGTCCTACTGGCTTTCATATTGTTAAGGTGAATAATAAACGGAGTGCTGATTCTACTTTAATTGTAGAGCAAACGCGTACACGCCATATCTTAATCAAGTTGAATGAGGTGGTGTCAGAGCAAGAAGCCAAATTAAAAATGGATGGTCTTAAAGAACGCTTAGATAATGGCGCAGACTTTGGCGAGCTGGCACAACAATATTCGGAAGATGGCTCTGCCAGTAGTGGCGGTGATTTGGGCTGGGTTAGCCCAGGTGATACCGTTCCTGAATTTGAAAAAGCAATGGATGCGCTTGAACCGCAAGCAATAAGCGAACCCATTCGCTCGCCATTCGGGTGGCACATTATTCAAGTCCTAGAGCGTCGCAAACAAGATATGACCGATCAGGCAGCGCGGATTCAAGCGCGTAAAGAAATTTTTGCGCGCAAAGTAGAAGAAGCCTACCAAGATTGGGTAAATGAGCTGCGCGATCGCGCTTTTGTCGAGTTAAGACTTGAGGACAACTTTTAGTCACATCTAAACCAACATTGAAAAAAGTCAATCCACGTATTGCTATCACTTCTGGCGAGCCTGCAGGCATTGGCCCCGACTTGTGCTTAATGCTGGCGCACCAATCTGTTGATGCTAACATCACCATTATTGGCGATATTGATATGCTTGCGGCCAGAGCAAAGCAGCTTAAGCTTGATATTGTATTATCGAAGCTGTCGCCAGAACTTCCATTAGACCAACCATCTAAAGTAACTAGCAAGCCGACAAATCTATCGGTCATGCATCTTCCAACACAAACAACAGTTGTTGCTGGCAAACTAGATGCCAACAACAGTCAATATGTGCTGAACACACTTAATGCGGCAATACAAGGTTGTCAACATCATCAATTCGATGCGATTGTCACAGCCCCAGTTCACAAAGGCATTATCAATGAAGCCGGTATTGCTTTTACCGGTCACACGGAGTTTTTAGCAGAGCAAACACACACACCACAAGTCGTGATGATGTTAGTTGGGGGTGGCTTGCGTGTGGCACTGGCAACAACCCATTTACCGCTATCAAAAGTGCCAGCGGCGATTAATCAAACATCATTGGAAACCACGATACGCATTCTGCATGCCGACTTAATGAGTCAATTTAACATCAGCAATCCTCGGGTATTGGTGGCAGGATTAAATCCACATGCGGGCGAAAATGGTTACTTGGGAGATGAAGAGATGACTATCATTAACCCTGTGCTGGAGCGCTTACGTAACGAAGGCATGCAGCTTATTGGCGCTTTACCTGCCGACACATTATTTACCAATCAACATTTAACCCAAGCAGACGCCGTGCTGGCGATGTATCACGATCAAGGCCTGTCTGTCTTAAAGTATGCCAGTTTTGGTAATGGCGTTAATATTACATTAGGGTTGCCCATTATCCGTACATCTGTTGATCATGGTACAGCACTTGATTTAGCTGGTACTGGCAATATTCATATCGGCAGCATGCAAGCGGCGCTTGCGCTTGCTATTCAACTGGCAAACAATCGATTGAAGTCGGATTATCCATCATGAAGCATCAAGCCAAAAAAAGATTTGGACAGAATTTTTTAACTGACCAAACCATTATTAACAGCTTAATTAATGCCATTAATCCGCAAGAAGGTGAACGGCTCATCGAAATTGGTCCTGGTCTAGGTGCATTAACCAAACCCCTTCTCAATAAAGTGACCGCATTGCATGTGGTGGAGATTGACCGTGACATTGTCAGTTGGATGTCGACTGAATACAATATGCCCGCGTATGAAAAAAACAAGTTGACTGTGCATAATGTGGATGCACTTAAATTTGATTTTTCATCACTGGGCAATGATTTACGGGTTACTGGGAACTTGCCATACAATATCTCAACGCCGATTTTATTTCACTTGTTAGATCATTTATCCAGCATTGTCGACATGCATTTTATGCTGCAAAAAGAAGTGGTTGAACGCATGGTTGCAGCCCCAGCAACACCAGCCTATGGCAGGCTCAGTGTGATGTTGCAATATTACTTGCAAATGGAATATCTTATTACCGTACCGCCTGAGGCATTTAACCCCGCCCCCAAAGTAGAGTCGGCTTTTGTTCGCTGCGTGCCACATACTATATTGCCATTCGTCGCAAAAGACACCGTGCTGTTTGCCACAGTGGTGCTTGCTGCATTTTCACAGCGTCGTAAAACCATCCGAAATACGTTAAAACCTTTTTTAAACGATGATGATTTTATGAAATTAGATATTGATGCACAGCGTAGAGCTGAAACGCTTAGCGTCGCCGAATTTGTTGTCATCACCAATTATCTGTATAGTGCTGTGTGAATTTTTTATTTCGTTTCATTTTTTTATTTTGTAACCACACGTAAGCGAGAATTGTATGAGAATCATTTTATTGGGTGCACCGGGTGCTGGCAAGGGCACACAAGCCACGTTCATTAAAGAGCACTTTAACATTCCACAAATTTCTACAGGTGACATGCTTCGCGCCGCCGTAAAAGCAGGAACGCCATTAGGCTTGGAAGCCAAAAGCTATATGGATAGTGGCGGTTTGGTTCCTGATGCCGTTATTATTGGCTTAGTATCGGAACGCATCAAAGAAGCTGATTGCAAAAATGGCTTTCTATTTGATGGCTTTCCACGCACGCTCCCACAAGCGGACGCAATGAAAGCAGCAGGCGTAATGATCGATTACGTGGTCGAAATTGATGTGCCTGATAGCGCGATTGTTGAGCGTATGAGTGGTCGTCGCAGTCACCCAGAAAGTGGTCGCACCTACCACGTCAAATTCAACCCGCCAAAAGTCCAAGGTAAAGATGATGTAACGGGTGAAAACTTAGTCCAACGTGATGATGATAAAGAAGAAACGGTCAAAAAACGCCTTGAGGTGTATCACGACCAAACAAAACCGCTGGTTGATTATTATGCTAACTGGGCGAATAGTGGCGTTACAGGAGCGCCAAAACATATCAAGGTCAATGGCTTGGGTGAAATGAATAGCATACGCGACAGTATTTTTGCTGCACTTGTTTAACTGCCGCACTTGTTTAACTGCTGCATTTGCTTTACAAAGGAATCCTGTGTATAAATTGGCAAATTAGCACTTAATAACTCAGGCCATGATTGACATAGGGGCAAGCTGATGAGCAAAAATAAAATCGCAGAGGTCGATAGTGCGTCGCAACGCTTTCCAGTTGTTCGCAAAATACAATCAAGTAACATTATTGACTGGCTCAGGCGTGGTTTAGATGATGTGCGACAAGCGCAATTTGCTAGCTTGTTTTATGGGATTATTTTTGCATGCGCTGGCATTCTCATGCATACCGTGTTATTTGATGCTAGCTGGTTACTATCTGCACTAACCACTGGCTTTTTGCTGATAGGCCCTTTTCTTGCGATGGGACTTTATGATTTAAGTCGACGTATAGAACTTGGTGAAAAACCAGTGCTAATCCCTAGCTTAAGCGCTTGGCGCGCAAACTTGATGAACGTTGGCATCTTTGCTGGTGTGTTGGTTGTTATTCTGTTAATTTGGGCGCGCGCATCATTAGTCATTTTTGCTTTATTTTTTCAAGGTGGGCTTCCTACATTTTTGGAGATTGTTCAAACTGTCATTACTTTTGAACAACCCACATTTGCCTTGGTGTATTTTGCGGTTGGCGGTTTTTTTGCTGCTTTTGTGTATGCGGTCAGCGTTGTTGCTATCCCACTCATGGCCGATCAAAAAACCGATGCTGTTACGGCAGCTATCGCTAGCCTACTAGCAGTTACCCGCAACGTCGTTCCAATGGTGTTATGGGCAATCACTATCGTCTTATTAGTTGCCATTGGGTTTGCCACCCACTTTATCGGCTTAATCATTACTATGCCGATTATCGGACATGCAAGTTGGCATGCCTACCGTGATTTAGTTGAACCAGTTTAACTGATTTCCCAACAGCTGCCTTTGGCTTTAACATACCAAAGCACTTGCCATGCAGTATAATGTTGCTTTTATTTAGCACCTTCACACGCCATGCAACAGCAATACCCTTTCAAACAAATCGAACAAGACGCACAAACATATTGGCACGAAAATCAGGCTTTTGCAGCCAGCGATAATAGCAATAAACCCAAGTATTATTGCTTATCTATGTTCCCTTACCCAAGTGGCAAACTGCACATGGGTCATGTACGCAATTATACAATAGGCGATGTATTAAGCCGCTATCATCATATGAAGGGGTTTAACGTATTACAGCCGATGGGTTGGGATGCGTTTGGTTTACCTGCAGAAAATGCAGCCATTCAAAATAATGTGCCGCCAGCCAAATGGACGTTTGACAATATTGCTTATATGCGCAAACAGCTTAAATCACTTGGTTTTGCCATTGATTGGTCACGTGAATTAGCCACTTGCCAGCCTGAATATTACCAATGGAATCAATGGTTATTTTTACGCATGCTTGAAAAAGGCATTGCTTACAAAAAAACCCAAACTGTTAACTGGGATCCCGTTGATCAAACGGTATTAGCCAATGAACAGGTGATTGATGGCCGTGGTTGGCGCACAGGCGCACTAGTCGAAAAACGTGAAATTCCAGGCTACTATTTCAATATTACTGGCTATGCACAGCAATTATTGGATGATTTAGACAAACTAACGGGCTGGCCAGAACGCGTAAAAACCATGCAAGCCAATTGGATTGGTAAAAGTGTTGGTGTGCGCTTTGCCTTTACGCACAACATTAAAGATGCAGATGGCTCGTTAATTGATGAGGGAAAATTATGGGTATTTACTACCCGCGCCGACACCATTATGGGCGTGACTTTCTGTGCAGTTGCCGCTGAACATCCGCTGGCAACATTTGCCGCAAAAAATAATCCTGCGCTACAAGCCTTTATAGACCAATGCAAACTGGGCTCAGTCACAGAAGCTGATATGGCAACGATGGAAAAAGAAGGTATGGATACGGGCTTAACCGTTACCCATCCGCTCACCCATGAAGAAGTGCCTGTTTGGATTGGTAATTATGTATTAATGTCTTATGGCGAAGGCGCAGTCATGGCTGTTCCTGCACACGATGAGCGCGATTTCTGGTTTGCGAAAAAATACCATTTAGCGATTAAACAAGTGATTGCAACTGACGACACATTTTCTGAAGATGCTTGGCAAGAATGGTATGGCGACAAAACCAAAGGCGTGTGCATGCATTCCGCACAATATGATGGTTTAGCTTATGCAGCAGCGGTTGATGCTATTGCTAACGATTTACATGCCAAGGGCTTAGGCGACAAACAAATCAACTGGCGCTTGCGCGATTGGGGTGTTTCGCGTCAACGCTATTGGGGTTGTCCAATTCCGATTATTCACTGCGATACTTGCGGCGACGTGCCAGTGCCAGACGATCAATTACCCGTAAAACTGCCTGAGGATTGCGTACCCGATGGCTCTGGCAACCCATTAAATAAATTAGATAGTTTTGTCAATTGCACTTGTCCAAGTTGTGGCAAACCAGCCAAACGTGAAACGGATACCATGGATACGTTTGTTGATTCTAGTTGGTATTACGCACGTTATGCTAGCGGCCAAAGTAGTGGATCAATGGTCGATGAACAGACCAATTATTGGATGCCAGTTGACCAATATATTGGCGGCATTGAGCATGCCATTCTGCATCTGCTTTACTCGCGCTTTTGGAGCAAAGTCATGCGTGACTTAGGCTTGGTCAATTATGACGAACCTTTCGCTAATTTATTAACGCAAGGCATGGTGCTTAATCATATTTTCTCTCGTCGCACCAACAAAGGCGGCATTGAATACTTCGCGCCAGAAGAAGTTAAGTTGATGCATGACGAACAGGGCAAAACAATTGGTGCGACTTTACTATCCGATGGAAAGCCTGTGGACTTTCAAGGCATGGGCACCATGTCAAAATCGAAACGAAACGGCGTCGATCCACAATCGCTCATTGATCAATATGGCGCAGATACCGCGCGATTTTTTATGATGTTTGCCGCACCGCCAGAACAAACATTAGAATGGTCAGATTCTGGAGTAGAAGGATCGCACCGCTTTATGAAAAGAGTTTGGCATTTTGGCTATGCTTTATCAACTGAAGCAACAGTTGAATTACCCGCAAAATTGACTAGCAACTTAGCGGCAGCAAGGCGCGAGATTCATTTAGGCTTAAAACAAGCCACTTATGATTTAGATCGCCAACAATTGAATACTGTTGCTTCTACTAGCATGAAAATATTAAATACACTGGAAAAAGTGCTAAAAGATGGCGAACAAGATTGGCAAAGTGTAGCGCATGAAGGCTTCTCCATCCTATTACGCATACTGTCGCCGCTTGCACCGCATATAAGCCAAGCTTTATGGAAAGAGCTGGGCTACGGTGATGATATTTTACACGCTAGCTGGCCCCAACCTTTAGAGGCGGCAATGGTTCAAGATGAAGTTGAGATGATGATTCAGGTCAATGGAAAATTACGCGGCAATTTGCAAGTGGCTCGCACTATCAGCATAGCTGAAATTGAACAATTAGTTGTTGTTCAAGATTGTGTAACGAAATTCTTGGTAGATAATAACACTGTGCGTAAAATTATTGTTGTCCCCAATAAACTGATTAATGTTGTGATTGGATAAGCATTGAAATCAATAACTTATTTTTATTTAATATCACTAATTGTTGCTAGTTTAAGTGCTTGTGGTTTTCATTTGCGCGGCCCCAGTGATATTCCTTTTAAGTCTGTTTATATTCAAGGGAACACCTTAACCATCTCAAAAGACCTTAAAAAGTATTTAAATACGAATGAAATTAAGATACTACCCTCTGCCGAGAATGCAGAATTATTAATTGATTTACTTGGCGAGGAAAATGAAAAGCGTATTTTGTCTTTGGCTGGCACGGGTACAGTAAACGAGTATGAATTGTATTACCGTATCAGCTATCGAACCAAAGTGTCTAATCAACCGCTGTGGTCGCAAGCGATTACAATTGAATCCAGACGTGATTTAACCTATAGCGATGCCACACTCTTATCAAAACAAACTGAAGAGAGAAAGTTGAACGAGAATATGCAACAAGAGGTAGTGAACAGATTAATTCGTAGACTCTCTGCACTAAAAAAACAATCACAACAATAATATGCAGTTGGCGCCCAATCAGCTACAGCAACACTTAAATAAAACCTTATCATCTATTTACGTTTTAGCAGGTGATGAGCCTTTGGGCCACAGTGAGTGTTTAGATGCTATTCGATTAGCCGCCAGAAATAATGGTGCTGAAGAGCGGATGAGCTTTATTGTTGATCGCAGTTTTAATTGGCAATCTGTGCAACAATTTGGCCAAGCATTATCGCTGTTTGCATCACAACGTATCCTTGAAATCGCCATTCCAAACGGCAAACCTGGCGTTGAAGGCAGTAAAGCATTAACCGATTTAGCAGAAAATCCAATTCCAGATACCACTACTATTATTATCTTACCCGCCCTTGCGCGAGAAACTAAAAAAAGTGTTTGGTTTAACACATTACAAAGTGCTGCAACCGTGATTGAGCTGAATGATGTGGCGCCTGCACAATTGCCACAATGGATTGCTAAGCGACTTGCATTGCAACATCAAACAGCAGATACCGCCTCACTTGAATTGATGGCACACCAAGTAGAAGGGAATTTGCTAGCGGCGCATCAAGAAATCCAAAAGCTGAGTTTGCTTTATCCTGAAGGCGCAATTAGTTTTGAAGATATTCAAACAGCGGTGTTGAATGTGTCACGCTACGATGCCTTTAAATTAGGTGAAGCCGTTTTAGTAGGGGATACGGCACGCACTTCACGTATTTTGCAAGGCTTGCAAGATGAAGGTGAGCAAGCAATCGCCGTGATGAATCCACTCATTTGGGTCTTGCGCCCATTAGTTCGGATTAAACGCGCGCAAGCCAATGGTGAAAATATCAATCAAGCCATGACCAATGCGCGTATTTATGGCGATCGTCAACAACTCACGCAACGCGCATTATCGCGCTTAACGTTGCGTCAATTAGAAGCCGCCTTACAAAAATTGTGCGATATTGATAGAATCGCTAAAGGCATCATGATAGGGGATGCATGGTTAGAACTCTCTAGGCTGTGTTTTGGTCTAGCAAAAGTAGGTAGCAAACGCTCAATAGATAAAGAAAATACAACATGAATATGTCAAACATCAAAGACTATATGGATACGCTCGGCAACAATGCTAGAACGGCTTCACGCGCAATTGCCAATGCAGACACCAACGTCAAAAATGCAGCGCTTACCAATATTGCGCATGCCATTTTGCGCGAAAAAGAAAGCTTGTTAGCCGCGAACGCCGAGGACTTGGCAGCGGCTAAAAAGAATGGTTTAGAAAGCGCATTAGTTGATCGTTTAACCCTAACGGCAAAAACCGTTGATAGCATGGCAGAAGGTTTACTACAAATCGCCAGCCTTGCCGATCCAATTGGCCAAATGAACAACTTTAAATATATGCCCAGCGGCATTCAAGTGGGTCAAATGCGCGTGCCTTTGGGTGTCATTGGCATTATCTATGAAGCAAGGCCAAACGTAACAGCGGATGCAGCAGGCTTATGTATTAAATCTGGTAATGCAGCGATTTTGCGTGGTGGTTCAGAAGCCATTCATTGTAATCAAGCACTCGCAAAACTGGTGCATGAAGGCTTAGAAAAAGCAGGCTTGCCAAAAGAAGTGGTGCAAGTGGTTGAAACCACTGACCGCGCCGCGGTAGGTGAACTGATTACCATGAAAGATTATATTGATGTGATTGTGCCTCGTGGCGGCAAAGGGCTCATTGAACGTATTGCCAATGATGCACGCATTCCTGTGATTAAACATTTAGACGGTAACTGCCACGTGTATGTGGATAGCGAGGCAGATATGGATAAAGCATTACGTATTGTAGAAAACAGTAAAACGCAACGCCTAGGCACTTGCAATACAGCAGAATCGTTATTGATTGCGCGTAGCGTTGCACAAAGCATGTTGCCAACAATTGCCGCTATGTTGATCAGCAAAGGCATTGAGATTCGTGGCTGTGCAGAAACTTGTGCATGGGTAAAAGAAGCCAAACCAGCAACAGTTGAAGACCATTATACCGAGTATCTAGATGCGATTATTTCATGCAAAGTAGTGGATGATGTAGACGAAGCGATTAGCCATATTAATCAACATTCATCACAACATACCGAAAGCATCGTAACGGAAAACTATACCAAAGCAAGACGATTTTTGCGCGAAGTTGATTCAAGTAGTGTGATGGTGAATGCCTCTACCCGCTTTGCCGATGGGTTTGAATATGGTTTAGGTGCTGAAATTGGCATCTCAACTGACAAACTGCATGCGCGTGGTCCTGTCGGTTTAGAAGGTCTTACTTCACTTAAATATGTTGTATTAGGTGATGGTCACATTCGCAACTAGGCGCAAAACTGTATGCGTCTAGTCGGCCTTCTTGGCGGTACGTTTAACCCCATTCATTATGGCCATTTACGCATGGCACAAGAGTTAGCCAATGGCTTAGGCATGGATGAAGTAAAGTTTATCCCCTCTGCTAATCCGCCACATAAAGACAGCGTCACCGTGTCAGCCGAACACCGCGCCACCATGGTCAAACTCGCGATTGCAGACAATCCATTATTTACCTTAGACAAACGTGAACTAGAACGCCAAGGCACTTCCTACACCATTGATACGTTAATCAGCTTACGCGAAGAATTAGGCAACAATACCGCGCTTTGTTTAATGATGGGCAGCGATGCCTTTATCAAACTCAATACCTGGCACCGCTGGCAAGCACTACTCGACTACGCGCACATTATTCTGGTACAAAGACCAAACCCTCTTTCGAACCAAGGCAAACCGCAAGAACCGCTACCTGACGAGTTGCAAACACTATTACGCGACCATTATGCTGAAGATGTTAGTGCTTTGCATGAGGAAAATTCTGGGTTGATTAATATGCAAGCGATTTCAGCGCAGGAGATTAGTGCGACGCAGATTAGGGAATTGTTGAAACTTGGACAATCGGTGAGGTATTTGGTGCCTAAGCAAGCAATTGAATATATTCAACAACAGCATCTTTATCAAAAATAAGTACTACTCAGCATTCATAAGGTAAACGTCTTCTAATCCGATTATGAAAATAGTGACATGGAACTGCAATGGAGCATTACGAAAAAAGCTTAATAAATTAGACTTATTAGATGCCGATGTATACATCATTCAAGAATGTGAGGACCCAGTAAGTTCAACATTAAGTTATCGCTCGTAGGCTGGGGATTATCTTTGGTTAGGTACCAATAAGAACAAAGGTATTGGAGTATTTCCTAAAAAAGGAAATATTGTAAACAAATTAAACTGGCATGGTTCGTTTAGCCTTAATGGTATAAATACAATACATAGCGCGTCTAAGTGGTCGTCTTCTGACTTAAAGTTATTTCTTCCATTTATACTCAACAATCAATATACCTTGCTTGGTGTTTGGACAAAAGGAAGCGATACAGAAGCATTTGGATACATAGGGCAACTTTGGAAGTATATTCAATTACATCAGAAAGAACTAAGCAACAAAAATACACTGATTATCGGCGATTTTAATAGCAATGCTATCTGGGATAAGCCAGATAGGTGGTGGAGTCACTCCGGAGTAGTGCAAGAGCTATAGCTACTCAACTTCAAAAGTGTTTACCATGTGCAGAATAATGAACGCCATGGTAGCGAAAGCCAGCCATCATTTTATTTACAAAGAAATTTAGCCAAGCCATATCACATTGACTACGCTTTTGTTTCAGTAGACTTACTTAAACTGAGTGCTCTAAAAATTGGAGTATTTCACAACTGGATAGAAGCTAGTGACCATATGCCAATTGAATTAGTTCTAAGCAATAATGAATTTGGATTCAGCACATAGAGTGTACTAACATTGCGCAATACTCCTAATCACTTATCTAATCAACACTCCTTTTCGCCTTTAGGCGACTCACTTTCTTTTGCTTGTGCTAAAGAAAGTAACCAAAGAAACACACACCCTGCTATCAAGCCCTTCACCCGCAAGGGGTGTCCCCAACCTCGCTAAATGCTAAAGCATTAAGTCGGTTGAGACGGGTTCCTTGCGTTGCTCAACAAAATAAGCGGCTGCGGAACTCGCCCTAACAGACTACACAAAACGTAGTCTGTCGCGGTGCTCAAACAGGTCCTCGCCTTCATCTTATTTTGTCTGCGCTACTCAGCTTGATCAAGGGGAAGGTAAAGCAACCCAACGTAGAGTGCTGTCATTCCCATGCAAATGGGAATCCATTTTGAATTTAAAACATAATTGGATTCCCACCTTCGCGGGAAAGACGAGGATTAATATTTGTTCAGTACTACAATCGTACAAGTTTCGATGGTTCCCCCCTTGACGCCAAGCTGAGCAACGGAAGCAAGCAAGGAGATTTCGTCGAGGACTGTTTGAGCCATATTGTTTTATATATGGCGAGTTCCGTCTCAACTGACTTGCTGCTTTAGCAGCTAGCGAAGTTGGTGATGCCCTTTACGGGTACAGACGCCTTGTTTGCTGAGTAGCGCAAGGGAGCCGAAGGCCTTGGTGTGGGGTGCCGTTTTCTTGGGTTACTTTCTTTTCAGGCAGTTAAAAGAAAGTAACTCGCCTAAAGGCGAAAAAGAATGTTAACTATAGACTAAATACTATCCAACCCACTCCGAAACCAATATCGGCTCTAACCCAAGCTGTTGCGTAATCGTTAAAATATTCTCTTGCTGCACTTCCATCTCAGGATCAATATGATTCGCCACCCAACCATGCAAGGCTAACCCACGTGCTTTAATCGCTTCTACCGTTAACAAACTATGATTAATACAACCTAATCGCATGCCGACAACCAATATGGTTGGAATGCCTAAAGCGATTGCTAAATCTGCCATATCGTCATTGGCATTGAGCGGCACTAAAAAGCCACCTGCGCCTTCAACAATTACCACATCTGCCATGGTTTGCAATTGTTTAAATGCGTTGACGATGGTATCAATTGCTATCGTCACGCCTGCTTTTTCTGCGGCTAAGTGCGGTGCGATGGGTTCTTTAAAGCAGTAAGGGTTAATTAAATTTAAAGGCGCTTTTACATTGCTACTAGCGATGAGTTTTTGTACATCTTCATTCACCCATTCACCATCCACCAGCTCACAACCTGCCGCAATCGGTTTCATGCCAATGACTTTTAAGCCTTTTGCAGCGCATTGTTTTAATAACAAACAAGTAACATGGGTTTTGCCTACTTCGGTATCGGTGCCTGTGATGAAAAATGCTTTGCTCATAGCATTACTTTCTTGGTCTAAAGCTAATCGGTGAAACGCCATCACCTAAATCTTGACTAGAATATTGTGGTGTTTTTGGCGTCCAAGCATGGCCATAAATCACTTCAAACGTCGCAGGTAATTTGCCGTCTATACGAAATTGTTCGTATTGCGCTGCTAGCGTTTTTAGAAAGCCTTTACCTGCCAAACCACGGCCTCTGCCCTGTGTTGCATTATTTGCGCCGATAGATTTCAAATCGACCATCACGCTACGCACATCATCATAAGTAAGCGTATAGCGCTCTACGTCCAATACTGGCGCATTAAAGCCATTGCGCGTTAAGGCGTCGCCAATGTCGTGCATATCAATAAAACGGCTGACATGGGTTTCGCCGTTACTGGTTGCGGCACGAAGTTCTTTGAGTGTATCGGGGCCAAAGGTGCTAAATATAAACAGACTATCTGGCTTTAATAAACGACTTATTTCAATGAAGCTTTTGTCTAAATCGTTACACCACTGCAATGCTAAGTTTGACCAGACCATGTCCATACTGTTATCTGTAATTGGTAAGTTTTCAATATCTGCACAGATTAGACGTTTAGGGCGTAACAGTTTATTAATGAAGGATTGTTGTGCGTGGGTTTTTTGCAACATAGCAAAAGCCAAATCCAAAGAAAATACCTGCGCAGTTTTAAAGCGTTTTTGTAAAGTAAAACTGCCATATCCCGTGCCACAACCTGCATCTAGAATATTGCTGGGTTTTACTTTAATTAAATCTAAACGACTGAACATTTCTTCGCGCACCAGTTTTTGCAATACAGCGGCGGCATCATAGGTATTAGCAGCGCGGTCGAAGGACGCACGAACGCGTTTTTTATCAATAAAATACTGATCCATTAAGCGTTACCGTGTGGGGTTAAAAATTGGTCTAGTGCTTGGATAAACTGTTCGCTGTGAGATAAAAATGGCGCATGTGCTGCACCCGAAATAACGCGTAATGCACCTTTGGGCAAATGTTGCATCATCCAATGCGCCGCTTGCACTGGCACTAAGGTATCACGATCGCCATGAATAAATAATGTGGGTTTGCGGATTTTGATGCTTTCTTCACGCAAGTCACTTTCTAGCAAAATATGTAACCCTTCTCTTAATATTTTTTGTGATGGAGAAGGCTTTGATTCAAAGCTTAATCTGAGCTGTTTAATTGTGTCTCTGGCATCTTTTGCGCGCATGCATTGCAAGGTCAAAAATTTAATCATGGTGCGTTGATAGTCGGATTCTAAGTTCTGCGAAAACGTCATAAAGTAATCACGACGAATAGCTGCTTGCCAATCGTTTTTTTCTATAAAACAGGGTGTCGAGCCAACTAATACTAATCTTTTTACGCGGTCTGGCTGTGTGGTTGCAATGTTTTGCGCAACTAAACCACCAAGCGACCAACCCAAAATATCAGAAACACCAGGAATAACCTCCGCAATTTCTTCGGCTAAACGATATAAATGATAGGGCTCAACAGACGGACTTTCTCCCATACCTGGCAGATCGACAATATAGAGCATATAGTTTTTTGACAAGCGCTTGACTAATGATTGCCATATCCCGCCGTGCATGCCCCAGCCATGAATTAATACCAGTGGATGGCCTTTCCCTATCACTTCAACATGACATGTCATGCCAATTCTCTCTCTGCTTCATTAATCGCTTGTGCTAATTGTATAATATTTGCTTCACTGTGGCCTGCAGACAACGAAATACGTAATCTCGCTGTGTTTTTTGGCACCGTTGGGGGTCGGATGGCTGGCACCAGAATGCCTTTTGTTTGCAAGTATTCACTTAGCGCAAGCGCATCATGGTTACTGCCAACTAATAATGGTTGAACAGCTGTTTCTGATGGCATTAATTGCCATTTATTCAATGCTAGATGTGTTTTTAACGTTGTGATTAAACGGCGCAATTGTGATCTTAAATCATCGCCCTGCTCAATTAATCTAACAGATGCTGATAAGGTTGCCGATAATGCTGGTGGTGCTGGCGTGCTATATACATAACTTTTTGCCGTTTGAATTAAATAGTCAATCACCACTTGTTCGCCTGCCACAAAAGCACCCGCCACCCCAGCAGCCTTACCCAATGTTGCCATCATGATGATACGTGGTGATTTGAGTTGTAGATGATTAAGTGAACCTTGACCGTGTTCGCCTAGCACACCAAAACCGTGAGCATCATCAACATATAAATAGGCGTCATATTGTTCGCATAGCGCCAAATACTGCGTTAGTGGTGCAAGATCGCCGTCCATACTAAATACAGCATCTACTGCAATTATCTTCCGTTTAGCTTGACTGGCTTTTAGCAATTTTTCCAAGGCAACGACATCATTGTGTGCAAACCGATGAAACTCTGCTAAAGAATAATAACTGCCATCGTTTAAACATGCATGGTTTAACTTATCTGCAAAAATCGCATCTTCACGACCAGCAAGTGCGCCCAGCACGCCGATATTGGCCATATATCCAGTCGAAAAAACCAACGCGGCTGGCATATTAACAAATTGCGCTAATTGCTTTTCCAGATCATCATGATAGCGATGATGTCCAGTAATGAGATTCGATGCACCACTGCCAACACCCGCATGTCCAGTCGCTTCTTGCATGGTTTTAATCAATAGCGGGTGATTAGCCAATCCGAGATAATCGTTGCTACAAAATGATAAATACCGTTGATTGTTAGTCGCGATATATTCCGCTTGTGGCGAATCTAATAAGCGACGCTGACGCAACAATCCATCGGTTGCGCGCTGATCCAACGCTTTTTGTAAATCGGCTAGCATCTTAGATAGGGTGTATGCCCAACTTTTGGAATAACTTCTGATCCGTTTCTGCTTCTGGATTACCTGTTGTGAGCAGCTTGTCACCATAAAAAATACTATTAGCGCCTGCCATGAAACATAGTGCTTGTATACCTTCGTGCATGCTTTGACGGCCTGCCGATAAACGGACAAAGCTCTTAGGCATTACAATACGCGCAGCGGCAATGGTGCGCACAAATTCAAATGGATCTAATGCTTCTGTACCATGCAAAGGCGTACCTTCAACTTGTGTTAGCAAATTAATGGGTACACTTTCTGGCGGGCGTTCCATATTGGCAAATTGTGCCAATAAACCTGCACGCTGTTGACGTGTTTCGCCCATGCCAATAATACCGCCGCTACACACATTAATATCCGCTTCGCGCACACTATCCAAAGTGTCTAAACGGTCTTCATAAGTGCGCGTGCTAATCACGTCACCATAATACTCTGGTGCAGTATCAAGGTTATGATTGTAGTAATCTAAGCCAGCCTCTTTCAGCTGGGTTGCCATACCCTCTTTTAACATTCCCAATGTTGCACAAGTTTCTAAACCCATGGCTTTTACTTCAGCAATCATTTTTAACACGGGTTCTAAATCTTTTTGCTTAGGACTACGCCATGCCGCCCCCATACAGAAACGACTTGCACCACTATCTTTTGCCGCTTGTGCGGCTTTTAATACTTCTTCAATTGGCAACATTGGCTCATTCTGCACCTCTGTGTGATAGCGCGCTGCTTGAGGACAATAGCCACAATCTTCACTACATCCCCCCGTTTTAATGGATAGCAATGTACTCACTTGCACGCCATTGGCATCATGATGTTCGCGATGAACACTTTGCGCCCTAAACATTAAGTCATTAAATGGCATCTCATACAAAGCGACAATATCGTCAACAGCCCAGCGCTGTATTGTATTTCTCTGCACTTTCTTCTTTGCATCTGCTTTTTCGATTGATGATTTATTCGAATTTAATGCATCCATGTTTATAATGGTTTCTGCAGTTTGAATTGCTGTTTCTTTAAGCATAAGGAACGCCTTTTAAATAAATTTTTGTCATACTAATCAATAAATTAATAACTGTAAAGCAATAATAAAAACAATATGAACAACTGGTTAAAATATAATCAACTGTCAAATTTTGCTCGCATAATCTCCTATGTATTCAAGCAAAAATGCACCTTGTGTAACACATCAACCAATAGCGAATTAAGCTTGTGTGAAGCCTGCATCCAAGATTTACCGCTTGCGCCAAATCCTAGCTGCCCGCAATGTGGCCTAAGCACACAAGGTGACATTTGCGGCAAATGCCTTAAACAGCCGCCGCACTTTGATGTCACTAATGCCTTCCTGCACTATAGTTATCCTGTTGACGCATTGTTGCAACACTACAAATACAACAATGCTTTATATCTTTGCCAAACATTGGCTTCGTTATTCGCAAAAAAAGTAGAGATGCGCGAGATAGATGTCATGATTGCCATGCCTTTACATCCCAATAGAATGAAAGCACGTGGCTTCAATCAATCTTTAGAATTGGCCAAAATAATCGCCAGACAACACCATATTGCATTAGATAGCGTTAGTTGCAAAAGAATTAAAAACATACCGCCACAAGCAAGCCTGCCATTTAAGCACCGTTTAAATAATATGAAAGATGCTTTTACATGTAGCCAATCGTTTGCTGGCCAACATGTTGCCATCATTGATGACGTGATGACTACTGGAAGTAGCCTTAATGAGCTTGCCAAAATATTGAAAAAAGCAGGTGCTCGCAAAGTGAGCTGTTATGTATTGGCTAGAGCCACTTAATACATACCATACCAAGCATTCATACGGTAAAATAATGGTCTATGTTTCACATCGTCTTATTTGAGCCAGAAATTCCTCCTAATACGGGTAATATTATTCGTTTATGTGCCAATACTGGTGCGCACTTGCATCTGGTTAAACCGTTAGGATTTACCTTAGAAGACAAACAATTAAAGCGTGCCGGACTTGATTATCATGAGTTTTCTACACTGAAAGTGCATGAAAACTGGATTGCCTGCAAAGCAGCATTAGCCGGAAAAAGGTTATTTGCTATCACAACCAAAGGCAGCACGCGACATAGTGACATTGCATTTGAAGCGGACGATGTTTTTGTATTTGGCCCAGAAACGCGAGGCTTGCCCGATGAAATTCGCAATACATTCCCGCCAGAGCGTCGAGTCAGATTGCCAATGCTAGCAGAAAGCAGAAGTTTAAATTTATCAAACTCTGTAGCCATATTACTATACGAAGCATGGCGCCAAATTGGTTTTGAAGGCGGCTTATAACGCCTTAGATAGCCTCAGATTTTTGTTCACGACCCAATAAATCCATCACCGCTGCTTTTGCAGACTTGCCTGCCGATAAGGCTTGATTTACTTCATCAGTAATTGGCATATCAACACCAATTTTCTCAGCACGTCGCATCACTTCACGAGCAGTACTTACGCCTTCAGCAACATGCCCCAACCCACTCAACACCTCTTCTAAGGATTTACCTGAAGCTAACTGTAAACCAACTTCTCTATTACGGGAGTATTGTCCAGTACAAGTTAATATCAGATCACCAACGCCAGCTAATCCCATAAAAGTTTCAGATTTTGCGCCTAAGGCAACTCCAAAACGGGTAATTTCTGCCAAACCCCTTGTTATCATTGCAGCACGGGCGTTATTTCCAAACCCCATACCATCAGAAATACCAGCTGCAATCGCCATCACATTTTTAACCGCCCCACCCACTGAAACACCAATGACATCGGCACTGTTATAAACGCGCAAACTGCCACCGTGCAATAATTTAGAAGCTTCTAATGCAAAAACAGAATCATTAGCTGCCAATGTCACTGCTGTTGGCAACCCTCGCACCAATTCTGCTGCAAAACTAGGGCCAGACAACACGCCCCAATGTTGACGCATACCAAGCTCATCGAGGGCCACTTCGTGTGGCAATAATGCAGAAACAGGCTCTAAGCCCTTATGCGCCCATATCAAAGGTTGTTGAGATCCCAACGCTTTGAGATCTTTTAACAAAGCACGGAAACCTGCCGTTGGCACCACCGATACAATCAAATCCGCGTATTGAATCGCTTGCGCTAGATTATCTTCAACATCCAAATGCTCATTGAAGGCAAAATCGCCTAGATATAGTGGATTTGCACGTGCCTTACGCATGCCAGATACATGTCCGGCATTGCGACCCCATAAACTGACTTTGTGCTGATGACTAATGTGAATGGCTAGCGCTGTACCCCATGCACCTGCGCCTAAAACGGCTATTTTTTTCACTAAAACCCCCAAATAGCACTGCGTTGGATATACCCAACGATACCATCGCGATGCTTTACTTTAACCCAACTCTTGCTCACTTCTGGGGACGCCAATTCAAGTATCACTTGTTTTTCTACCATTGCAAGCAGTTTAGCATCAGGGCTTTCTGTTTCTTTAATTTCAGCATCACTTACCACCAGTACGGTGCGCTTCACATCCAAATCTTTTGCCTCTACCCAGGTCAATCCACCACGTTGATCGCGCACTTTGACCCATGCGCCAAGATTAACAATCACTTCTACTGGATAACCTTGCCCCATAATATAAATTTTACTCGCTTCCACCGAGGGCGCATCATAACCAATTGCTTTTACGGGAGAAATTGACCTAAAATCTGCCGCTTGCACGGGTACAGACAAACAAAAAGAAAAACCCAAGCTCAGCAACAATAGGCTTGGGTTTATCTTTAATGAAAGCATGTTGAATTTAGAAAATAATGATTTCATGAATTCAGCCTTCTATCTGTTAACTTGGTGTTTGAGATGCGTTTTGTTCCATTTTTTGTTGCGCATATAATGCTTCGAAATTGATTGGGTTTAATAGCACTGGCATAAAGCCTGCTCTGGTTACCATATCAGACACTGCTTCTCTTGCATAAGGGAACAAGATATTTGGACAAGTAATAGCCAATACCACCTCTAAATTCTCATCAGGTATGCCACGAATTGCAAAAACACCTGCTTGTGTCGCCTCGACCAAAAAGGCTGTCGTCTCTTCTACTTTGGCTGTTACTGTTACTTTAATTGCTACTTCAAAAATACCATCCTCTAATCGGGTGGCGCTATTACCAAGTTCAACATTCACTTGCGGCGCTGTTCTATTAGTGAAAATTTGCGGTGCGTTAGGCACTTCAATGGAAGCGTCTTTTACATATAACTTTTCAATTGCAAAGCCTGGTTGTGTATTTTGACCAGCTTCTGCGGTTTCTTGCTCAGTCTTATTTTCTGTTGCTTGGTTATCTTTTGCCATTTAAATTTCCTATTGTTTGTTCATTGATTAAAGCTTGTTGCGTTGCTAACACATTATTTTAACTTTTTATAGCGCTTTAATCACCTAAATATTGCGCAAGCGCAATATTGCTTAATTTGCGCTGCATTATTTTACTCAGCTTCTTTAGCCAATAAAGGCTCTAGTTCACCGGCTAAATCTAGGGCACGCAAATCATCAAATCCACCGACATGCTGTGCATTAATATAAATTTGCGGCACTGTGCGACGACCCGTTTTTTCCATCATTTGCATGCGTAAATCTGGGTCCTCATCAATGCGTATCTTATTAATTTCTGTCACGCCTTTACTTGCCAACAACCGCTCCGCATTAACGCAATAAGGGCAATAGGCAGTTGTATACATCACTATATTTGCCATTATTCATCCTTTACCAAAGGCATTTTTGCCTCTATCCATTTATCTAAGCCACCTTGCAAACTATAGACTTGTGTAAATTGATTAGCTGTCAATATTTTGCACGCAGCATTCGAACGCACACCGCGCTGACAGACGACTAGCACAGCCTTAGTCTTTTGTTTGGCAAGCTCCTGAATACGCTCCTCTAATTTTGCCAGAGGCATGTGCTTTGCGCCTTGAATGTGACCTTCCGCAAACTCAGTTTCATCCCTCACATCTAAAATAAAAAGTCTTGCTCGATTCATCAGGAGTACAGCTTCCGATGGTGAAATAGCAGACACACCAGCATTTGATCCAGCCAGTAAAGGCCATATAAGCGCTAACCCAGACGCGCATGCAAGAACAACATAAATTGCATTATCAATAATAAATTCCACTGTATTTCTTTACACTTTCTGTTTAAAGTTAAACTGTTATCTGCGCCCTAAGCCTTCATAATGCAAAGGATATTAAAAGCCTTACAAAGAAGTTTCTTGACGATTGTCTTTTTTTTACATAAGCAATGATTATAATGTAACAACTTCTATGCTTCATGTGAAATATTAAATATGTCTACCACACCCGTAATTTTACTTATTTTGGATGGCTTTGGTTATCGAGAAGAAAGCCAAGATAATGCCATATCACTCGCTAACACGCCCAATTTAGATAGGCTTAAGCGCGATTATCCCAATACCTTGATTAATGCTTCTGAACATTATGTTGGCCTACCAGATGGGCAAATGGGCAATTCTGAAGTGGGGCATTTAAATATTGGTGCAGGGCGGGTTGTTTTTCAAGACTTTGAAAGGATTAATAATAGTATTAAAACGGGTGATTTTTTTGCAATACCTGCTTTAATTGAAGCAATGTCATCATTAAAAGAAAAAAACAAAGCGCTTCATATCTTTGGCTTACTTTCTGATGGCGGCGTGCATAGTCATCAAGAACATATTTATGCCATATTAGAAATGGCGGCCAAACAAGGGCTCAAGCAGGTTTATGTTCACTTATTCTTAGATGGTCGCGACACCCCTCCTGTGAGCGCAAAAGCCTATATTGAAGCACTGGAAGCAAGAATAACTTCACTGGGTGTTGGCCAAATTGCGAGTGTTTGCGGTCGGTTTTATGCAATGGATAGAGATAAACGCTGGGAACGTATTGAACCCGCTTTTAATATGATAGTGGAAGGAGAAGCGTCATTGTCTGCAACCAGTGCAACGCAAGCATTAGAAAATGCCTATGCCCGAAAAGAAACGGATGAGTTTGTCCAATGTACTGTTATCCAGCAACTCGGAGAAAAGCCAATTAAGTTAGCAGATGGCGACAGTGTCATTTTTATGAATTTCCGTGGCGACCGTGCCAGAGAAATAACAGATGCAATCCTTAACACACGATTTGATGGCTTTACGCGCAAACGCGTACCTCAGCTATCGCATTTCTTTACATTGACCCAGCACGATCAAAATCAGAAAAAAGCAACGCCAATTTTTGCACCCTTCACCGTTAAAAACACATTTGGCGAACACTTGCAAAACTTGGGATTAACCCAACTGCGCATTGCTGAAACGGAAAAATACCCACATGTCACTTTCTTTTTTAATGGTGGTGAAGAAGCGATATTTAATGGTGAAGATAGAATCTTAGTCCCTTCTCCCAAAGTAGCTACCTATGACTTGCAACCAGAGATGAGCGCTTATGAAATGACGGACAAGCTGATAGCAGCAATTCAAGCGCGAAAATATGATGCCATTGTTTGTAATTATGCCAATTGCGATATGGTTGGCCATACAGGTAGTTTGGAGGCTGCTATTAAAGCCGTTGAGGCCCTGGATAGCTGCATCGGTCGCGTGGTTGAAGCGATGCAAGCCATTGGTGGAGAAGTCGTTATTACGGCGGATCACGGCAATGCAGAGCTGATGCGTGACTATCAAAATAATCAGCCACATACGCAACATACTACTAACTTAGTACCGATGATTTATGTAGGCCGATCGGCTAGATTGTCGCAAGATGGTGCTTTGTCTGATCTAGCACCCACACTACTTACTATCATGGGCGTTACACAACCAGTAGAAATGACAGGCAAAAATTTAATTTCCTTTACCGCTCTTACTTAATGGCTCAGGCTTGTCTACTACACCAACGACTTTTTGGCTCCAGAATAGCCTGGCTCGGCATACTTATCTTTGTGGCTCATGCTAACTCTGGCTTTGCAGCCGACAACGTAGATGCTGCAAAAAAAGATATTAGCGGCATTCAAGAAAAAATTAATTCAATTAAACAAAAACTCAACAAAACAAAAAAAGAACAATATGACGTTAGGGATGCATTAAAAAAATCCGAAACTGCGATAAGCCTTGCCAACAAATCCTTATATAACATCAGAAAACAACAACATCTGAATGAAAATAAGCTGAACGAACTCAAAAAGCAATCGCTTAGCATCAGTGAAAAACTGGCACAACAACAAAAGCAATTAAGCAAATTACTTTACCAACGCTATACTATTGGCAATCAAAGTTACTCTCAGTTGATTTTACAGAGTAAAAATCCAAGTACAATCTCGCGCAATCTCAAATATCAATCATATATTACTAAAGCGCATACCAAGCTGATTCATGATATGCAAAGCAGCTTGGATAAGGTTAAGCAACTGGATAAAGAAGCCACAGATGCCTTGCAAGAAATAGCTCAGCTAAAAGCGCAGCAGGAGAAGACGCGAGAGACTCTAGAAAATCAGAAAACTGAAAAAGCATTGGTATTAAAAAAACTGTCAAAAGAGATTAGTGCGCAACAAGGAGAAATGAGCAAGCTAAAACGTGATGAAAAGCGGCTCACTCAACTTGTTGCCAAATTGACAGCACGTCCAAAAGTAGCGCGTCCAAAGCAAGAAGAAAAAACCAATGTTGTAGCAACCAATCAGGCAGTCCCTGACAATCGATATGCTGGCAAAAGCTTCTCCCTACTAAAAGGAAAGCTAAAACTGCCGGTAAAAGGTGAAGTAACCAACCGCTTTGGTCGAGAAAGGCAAGACGGCGGACTATCATGGAAGGGCTTATTTATTCGTGCTGAGGAAGGTGCGCCAGTCAAATCTGTTGCAAGCGGCCGGGTAGTATTTGCTGAATGGATGCGCGGCTTTGGCAACTTAATTATTGTTGACCATGGCAGTGGCTATATGAGCTTATATGGCAATAATCAAACCATATTAAAAGCGGTAGGAGAGGATATAGAAGGTGGCGACACCATAGCTGCGGTTGGTAATACCGGCGGCAATAAAAGTTATGGTTTATATTACGAGTTACGTAAAAAAAGTGTGCCTTTTGACCCGTTGGTTTGGAGCTCTTTGCGCTAGCATAGACTATACTTATGGCAGAAAAAAACGCACCAGAAGGTGCGTTTTTAGTAACAATTATTCTTGCTTTTTATTCTCTAGTTTCACCAGGAATACGCTCATCATCTGTTGGCACATAACCACCTGGCTCGTTAGAAGCAGGCGCTTCAGCTGATTCTTCAGTTGCAGCCGATTCAGTTGCCATTTCTTCAGTTGCCATTTCGTCTACAGGCGCTTCCGCTTCTTTTTCTGCACAGGCTGCCAATAAGAAACCTGCCAATAAAGCAGGAACTAATAATTTATATGTTACTTTCATTCGTGTTCTCCCAATCAATTTTTTAAAAAAAACTGCAGACTTCCAACATGACAATACCAAAACTAAAGTCAATTGACAATGTCATATAAAACAATTGTACAAATTCCGTACAATAGGCTGTGTTATTTGTTGGAAATTTGCAGCAATGCATACATCCTTCATATCAGCTTGTTTTCATCTCGACTTTTACGGCAACCGAATCGAGGTGACCACCAATCACTAAGGCAGTTTATACCATGCAAAAACCAAGATAACTGCATCAGCGCATGCCCCAATAACACGACAACATTTTTTAAGGCATCCAAAATGGCAAATATCTACCACAATGATTGCACCATCTATTGTATTTTCTGCCAAATAAGACTAAAAAATCTGCTTTTGTTCGCTTAATTAGTCGCCGCTCTTAGCTGCGCTTCTTGCTTATTCGCCGATTAAATGCATCATAATCCGACGCGTTGCTGGCATATGTCTATGCTCAAATAAAAATAAGCCTTGCCATTGTCCCAGTGCTAACTGATGATCAACAAGCGGGATTGAAAGGCTTGTTTGGGTGAGTGCTGTTCGCACATGGGCTGGCATATCATCAGGCCCCTCAACTGTATGCACAAACAATGTATCACCGTCAGGTACAAGACGATTAAAAAAAGCCTCCATATCAACCAATACATCATGATCATAATTTTCATTAATCAATAAACTGGCAGAAGTATGCTGTATATAGAGCGTTAATAACCCGGTGACAAACTGCTGCTGATTCACCCAGTTGATCACTTGCGGCGTGATGTCATATAGCTTACGGCCTTGGGCTCTCACTTCTATTATTTCTGTGCATTGCCGCATACTTAATAATGCTTCTTTATATTCGTGTAATTACCAACCATAGCCCATGCCCCAGCCAAATCGTGAGCCTGGCCAGTGTCTAAAAGAATATCCATATGGTCCAAAATATGGATGCCAAAATGGACTGTAAAATTGTCGCATCTGCATCCGTCGCTCTGCATTTAACATGATTATCGCTTCAGTTTTTTCTTTTTCTGCCTTGTTAATTTCATCCGCAATATAATTCTGCTTTGCTAATTCGTTGCTCTGTTGCATATAGTTAAGCACCTCTTTATCTACGCCTTCTTGATGCAGTTCTAGAATTTTACCAGCGCTTAAATCATAGCGTGAATCACTTGCTTTAATCTTGTCAATAATTTCAACTGGCGTCTTTGCTTGCTTAGCATCCGCAACAAGCTGCTCTAATGTGTATGAAGCAACTGGCTCAGGAATCAACTTTTGTAACTCTTCAGGGGTAATTCGTTTGATTTGAGATTGTTCTAAGCTACTGGTTGTTGCACAACCAGTTAGTAATAACATCGCGCAGAGTATGCATAATAGATAAACTTTCATTGCCACCTCGACTTTTCAATTACATGGGCTGCTTGGTAAGACTGTTGTTATAACCATGCCGTTTTCGCTGATATACACTTCATACCTTTTTAAATAAGGTTAAGTTTGTTCATATAAAGCAATGTCATGATGTTTATGAACCCCTTTTGTTACTACATCAGTAGCAACAATCAGCATGACCTCTCCTCTACAATAGAACATGAACCAACGCAAAAAAGATATCCCGTTGTTAATCTTTTGCCTCGCGTTATCAGCATGTTTAACATTCAATGGCTCTGCTGTACATTGCCTTCACGACATTCAGCGCATTCAGTTTTTGTTTGACAGCGTCGCAAGGCAAAAGTTTGACAATGGCGCAATAATCGTTCACATCAATTGTTGGTCTATATGATGCCCATCAGCAACAGCATCGATGAACCGCATTTACCAATACTAATGTTTAGCCAGCACTTATGTATAGCCAAAACACTCACATAGCGGTCGATTTCTCGGATGCCGTTATCGCCGAAGGGCAGACCCATATCATTAAACATGTACAAATTATTGGTAGCGGCCACGTTGCCATCATTTTACTATCTAATTAATCACGTTTTGTTAAACACCATTTTTCCTGCTTTACTATCAACGGTAATCGTATCTTTTGCGACAAAATTACCCGCCAAAATTTCACGCGCCAATGGATTTTCAATTTCACTTTGTATCGCACGTTTTAAAGGCCTTGCCCCATAAATAGGGTCAAAACCTGCATTGGCAATTTCTGCTATTGCCGCATCCGTCATATTTAATTGCATATCCATTGCATGTAATCGTTTTGCCAAATACTGCAACTGAATATTCGCAATTTCGCGTACATTGTCCTCACCTAACGCATGGAATACAACCACTTCATCAATACGGTTAACAAACTCAGGTCTAAAGTGCGTTTTCACTTCGACCATCACGGCCAGCTTCACCACTTGATAATCTTGATCTGCCATGCTTTGTATCATTTGGCTACCCAAATTACTGGTCATAATAATCACTGTGTTTTTGAAATCGACCGTACGCCCTTGACCATCTGTTAAGCGGCCATCATCTAAGACCTGTAATAAAACGTTAAACACATCTGGATGCGCTTTTTCTACCTCGTCTAGCAAGATAACGGAATATGGTTTACGTCGTACCGCTTCTGTTAAGGTGCCGCCTTCTTCGTAACCAACATAACCTGGGGGCGCGCCTATCATGCGAGCAACTGAGTGTTTTTCCATAAATTCACTCATATCGATACGAATAAGATGATCCTCAGAATCAAACAGAAAGTTAGCTAGCGATTTACACAACTCTGTTTTACCGACGCCTGTTGGCCCTAAAAACAAAAAGCTACCGTATGGTCTGCTGGGGTCACCTAAACCAGAGCGTGAGCGACGAATAGCATCAGAAACCAAGCGCACAGCCTCGTCTTGACCAACGACACGTTCATGCAACTTTGCCTCCATGGTGAGCAGCTTATCACGCTCACCGGTCATCATCTTACTGACAGGAATACCCGTTGCACGACTCACAACTTCAGCAATTTCATCGGCACCCACCTCTGTGCGCAGCATTCTAGGTTTAGCGTTAACTTGTTCTGTTTCTGAGCTCGTTGCCTGTTTTAGCTGTGTTTCTAGTTGTGGCAATTGCCCATATTGCAACTCTGACACTTGCTGCCAATCGCCTCTACGAGTCGCCTCTTCCATCTCATATTTTACTTTTTCAATCGCCTCTTTAATATGTGCTGAGCCTTGCACTTGCGCCTTCTCAGCTTTCCAAATTTCCTCTAAATCAGCATATTCTTTTTCTAATTTCGCAATTTCTTCTTCAATCAGTTCAAAACGCTTTTTGCTACCTTCATCTTTTTCACGACGCACAGCTTCGCGCTCAATTTTCAATTGAATTAATCGACGTTCTAATTTATCCATTACCTCTGGTTTAGAGTCAATTTCCATTTTGATACGGCTGGCGGCCTCATCAATCAAATCAATGGCTTTATCCGGTAAAAAACGATCGGTAATATAACGATGTGATAACTCAGCTGCAGCGACAATGGCTGGGTCGGTAATCTCAACCCCATGATGTAATTCATACTTTTCTTGCAATCCGCGTAATATTGCAATCGTTGCTTCTACTGTTGGCTCATCAACCAATACTTTTTGAAAGCGGCGTTCAAGTGCAGCATCTTTTTCAATATATTTTCGATACTCGTCTAAAGTTGTCGCGCCAACGCAGTGTAATTCGCCTCGTGCTAAAGCTGGTTTAAGCATATTACCGGCATCCATTGCACCCTCAGCTTTACCAGCACCCACCATCGTATGAATTTCATCAATAAACACGATTGTTTGTCCTTCATCTTGCGCAAGCTCTTTAAGCACAGATTTAAGACGCTCTTCAAACTCACCGCGATATTTTGCCCCAGCTAATAGGGATGCCATATCCAATGACAATACCTTTTTATTCTTCAGTGAGTCAGGCACTTCACCATTCACAATGCGCTGGGCCAAACCTTCTACAATGGCGGTTTTGCCTACGCCTGGCTCGCCAATGAGTACTGGATTGTTTTTTGTACGTCGCTGCAATACTTGAATGGCGCGGCGAATTTCGTCATCGCGGCCAATGACTGGATCTAATTTGCCAGCACGCGCGCGCTCGGTTAAATCTAACGTATATTTTTTGAGTGCTTCACGCTGTCCTTCAGCTTCCTGGCTATCAACACCATCACTGCCCCGAACAGCCATCACAGCCGCCTCTAGTGCACTCTTTGTTAATCCATGTTTTTTAAGTAGTTTGCCTGTTTCGCCCTTATCTTCGGCCAATGCCAGTAAAAACATTTCGCTCGCGATATAAGCGTCATTACGTTGCTGGGCAAATTTGTCGGTCACATTAAGCAAGTTGTTTAAATCACGAGAAATGGCTATTTCACCGTTATTGTCTGTCGCTTTTGGTAACTGGTCGACAGCATTAGTCAGGCCTGTTTTTAATGCATTCACCTGCACGCCTGCACGTGCAAGTAAAGCTGTAGCGCTACTCTCCTCTTGATTCAACAAAGCCAACAACACATGCTGTGGTTCTATTGTAGGATTATCTGCACCCAGTGCAATGCTTTGCGCATCCGCTATTGCTTGTTGAAATTTGGTGGTAAGTTTATCAAACCGCATGTCAAATCTCCTTTATTCATGTCATCTCGTTATCGATATAATGAGGGTGATTTGACAATTTTCAATAGGGATGCTTGGAATATGGTTATTACTGTGGCTTTACGCACAAATGTAAGCTTCCATTTTTGCGGTTTTAAGCCAAGTCATTTGCAATAGTTGCGCATCGGAGCTGGCGCGATGACGACTGATTTGCGCTTCATTTAAAATACGTTGCTTGGTGTGATGCCAAACAGACTGCTGAAATGGTGTCAATACAACCCGTAAATCTTGACATTTAAAATGGGGAGAAACCCCTGCTGCATGAAATAAACAATTCAACCAAGTAAAGTCATGTAGCCAGCCATCAGAATAGATCGTTTGATTGAGAAAAGTATCATTTAAATGGTTGGCAACTACTTCAGCACTTTTGCCATGTGCAACTAACATTTCACGCGATATCTGATGCAGCATTTCTGCTGTTTTATTCCAATGTAACCAATCATCACGTGGCGCAATTAATGAACACCAAGGTTGACCAAACCGATCGACATAGCCGATCTCAATCGGATAACTACCAGCGCCAAAACCTGAAGCCTCTATATCAATAATAATGGGTGGCATCATCATTTTTTCACTCTACATCCTTGATTGGTTGCATGTTTGACATTACAACACCATACAATGCGCTATGGCATTCTTTTCAACTTCAAACCTTCTGATGTATTAACGGCCAAATAAGGAGCATCTTTAAGCTTCAGCAGATGCGGATAATCCATATTAATACTGGTAATAAGCAAAGGCTGTGCATCTGACCATGTTTTACCGCCATCAATTGATGCCATCATCATGACTTTTTTCATCTTATTCTCATGCGTTTCAAGCCAAATCAACCACACTTTTTCACCTACTGACAATACAGCGGGATGACCCGCCTGCTTGTTATTATCGCCAAACTGTTTCGCTGGAGAAGCAACCCATGCCACGCCATCCATCCGACTATAGTAAAGGCCAGGATTTTTATCTTTGCCATCAAAATAGGCGATGTGATAACCCCACCAGTCAGCACCTTCGCCACCGCTCGCCAAAGCACCGCCGTGATGTGGACAGCCATCAATTTTCCAACGTCCAAATGTTGCACGATGCAAATTCGCTAGTTCGTCTCTTTTAGGTATTTCTGCCATCATATGATCACGTTCGCCACCATCGAACACGTGACGCCACATTGCAACGACGGTACCATCTGGTTTGGTTGCGGTTGCGATTCGACAGCATTCACAGCTATTGTCTGCTAATTTCTTTTCTGCTTGAAATGTTGCACCATCGTCCTTAGAGATAGCATAATAAATTGCTGCGCCAGTGTATTCTTTACCCCCTTTTTTGGCAGCTTCCAAGTCACGCTTATCAACCCAAATGATGGTTATTGTGCCATCTGGTGAAATGTGCAATGCATCAAATCGATGGGTAATCTCTGCTCTATCTTGATGTACTACCTTTGGCTGTTCGAAATGCTGGCCGCCATCTACTGATCGGGCAAACCAAACATAACCAGCAAATGGTTTTGACAGTCCTTCTGTCCATGTCAGATAAACATTACCTTGTGGTCCAAGTTCAATTTTGGGACGTGCCTCACCTTTTGCTGCTATTTTTTGTGCCCGTTTATTGACTTTTACTTTTTTTGAAAAGGTCTTGCCATTATCAGCACTCATATCTACGAAAATAAACCCATCTAGCACGCTTGCACGCCACAATGACCCATGTCGATCAACCGCCAAACCCACCGCCATTTCACTGGCACTTATTTCTGTATGTGCCTCGTGAGCCGACACACTACCAATAAAAATAAATCCTAATAGAAAATACACAAACCGCATAAAAGCTCCTTTACACAACCGACTTGTCAGCAATTTGAACAGAGACGGATAATCTAGATACAATTTAATAGTCAAGTTTTAACTGCAGATATCCTGTTCTTTGTGGATATGGATGAAACACATAGGCTTCATCATTATTTAAATTATCGATACCAACAGAAGCGGTCCAGCGTTGAGAAAATTTGTAATTAGCCTTCACATCCACTATAAAAAATTGACTTACACCACCAAAGGTATCACCGTTTTTGTCGGTATTATTTAAATTACCAAATTGTCTGCCACTGTAACGTGCCGCCAAACTATAAGTAAGATTATTACCCTGATGGTATGTTGCAATCATCTTAATCATACTGCGGGGAATGCGTAACGACTGATTACCTTCTGTATCAGGGGCCGCTTTATTTTTAATAATTTCCGAATCAGACAGTGTTAGGCTACCCATGAAATCTAAACCGTGCAAAAGAACATCTTGCCAATCAGCCGCTAGCTCAATACCGGTTGTTCTAACATGATCGATATTTTGTATAAAACTACACCCTGCATTTCGATCGCAAACACCTGTGTCAAATGGTATAGCACTACCACTCGTTAACGTTTGAGAAATAAGCGCGTCATACTTCTCCTCATTAAACAAACTGATACGTACCAACCCATTGTCAAAACGGCGTTCAGCCGTTAATTCAGCAGCAATTACCTCCTCTGGTCTCAAGTTAGGATTACTCTCAACCAGACGGGCTGCCCCACCATCTCCATTTTGCAATGGCTGAAAAAGTTCACTAACGGTAGGAAAACGATACGCTTGTCCTACAGAAGCGCGAAAGCCCCAAGCGGGCTGTGGTTCATAACTAATTGATAATTTTGGTGAAAACTTTGTATCTGATCTTTGCTGATAGTCAACTATCGCATTGCTAGTTTGATTACGCCCATTTTTGGCTTCCCAATACTCAGCGCGCAACCCTGTGGTTAATGCCCACTCAGGATTAATCTGCCATTTATCTTGCACAAACAATGCTTGGGTTTGTGTTTCACCTCGCGATAGATTCGTTAATGCCCCTTTGTCTCCAACCGACCAATTAGTTGTATTGTTGCGGCTACTCCTAAGTTTATAATAATCAATATGATATCCAACATCCAACTCATGCCCTTTAGGTCTTAAGGTTGCGCGAGCATCAAATACGGTCCAGCCAGTTCCTGATAAATCATCAACGCGTCCAATACGATTAAGATAAGGATTGCCAGCAACCACTGTTCCGTTACTGGGGGCATTAGATGTTCGAATCAAATCTTTATGATAATCATAATCTGACAAGGTCAGTTGCCAATCGTAGAAGCCCCCAGTATTTGATTTCAGATCGACTGCTTGCATAATATGTAAGCTTTCAGTTTCACCTGGTGTCATACCAGATACGTCATAACGATTACCGTTATAATTAACGCGACCGTTGTACACTGAGTTACCCGCCGTATCTTTCAAATACGATTGCACATCTGTCTTTCCGCTCAAATCCCAAACCCCTAGGGTATAGCCAATGTTGATATCAGGTGTAATGTCATAGGCTACTTTCAATTTAAATTGGTCTTGTCGTGTTTTATCAATACCTGTCGCCCCAAAAATAACACGATCATTATTGGTCACATCTTTGTCTTGAAATGCGCCTCTGACTATTGGGCTAGTGCCTGGGTCTGTCGCTGATAATCCTCTGGTAGAAAAGTTCATCGGCTGGCCTTGGTTCTCTAAATGATCAGCCCCTAACCAAAATGAAAAATCACCAACTTTATCTCCTATTGAAGCTGATAAATGATGGCCATCATAGTGTTGATCTGTGCCATACAGCTTAAAACCTTGTCTAAACGCTTGCAAGTTGGTATGTGCTTCAAATTTGCTCGGCATATGTGTTTTGATACTCATCACACCACCGAATGAGTTACCTGCATAAATAGATGAAAAAGGTCCATACATCATACTGATGCTTTCGATTTCCTCCGGTGAAACCATCCCCCAACGCGGTGGAAAAGCAAAAGAGTTGCCTAATAAATTTGAAAGCAATATCCCATCTGCATACAACATACTTTGTGCGCTTGCAAGTGTACCTATCGTGCGAGTAGCAATAATGCCATTACGATCACCAATATAACGCTCTCGCACTTGAATACTTGGTAAATACTTTAATGTTTGTGCAGTTGTAGCGGCATTGACACTGTCTTCAATTTGTTTTTTATCGTAGGTCTCAACTGTAGCGGGGTGCTTTTTAATGCGACTATCCGTTGTGCGAACACTGGTTACACCAATCTCCTCCAATTGCATCTCTAGATCATGCTCTGCATGTGCCAGCAACGGAAATATTGCTACTATTACAGTGAGTATTTTTTTGTTTTTCATTGCGTAATCCAAACTACTAAAAAGCCATTGCGATTGTCTGATTATTGGGCACAAATTTCACCAACTCTTGAATTTCGCACTCAAAAAATGTGCATAACTTATCAAGCTGATCAGTCACTGTGCTGTAGCCTTGATTGTTGACCATACGTGATAACGTCATTCGGCTAATACCAGTGGCATTAGCTAGCTCGTTCAATGTAATTCGACGACCCCAAGCAATACTTTTTGCTTGAATCACTTCTTTAATTTGGATATAAATCATGTTAATTCACCTTTAAAAACGATTGTGTAGGTGCAATTGCACATACAAAAAATTGTTAGTGTGCGTAATAGCAACTAACTCACAACATATTTAGTTTTTAAAGGCTTGGTGGTGCCTGTGCAGGCGGGAGAAGTACAGAAAAACGTGGTAAAAGAGGTTGTGCAGCTATGGCTAGATACTGTGCTTGCATTGCCAACAATGTAATGATTGGCAACACTGGTGGTTCAATGGCAATACTGGTATTGGGGTTTGCACAAAACGGACAGTGATTTAAGTGCAGCACAATATTGGCTGGTGACTGACTAGCTGCCTCAGCACCTAAATTAGTCGATAATTGTTGACCTTTTGTTGTGATGACTTGAATCGTGATTTTTTCACCATTACTGGCGCACACGGCTTGCACAAAACTATTGATACCTTGCTTTGCAGCAAGCGCATGCGAAATGCTGGGTGCCAGTGATGCAAACACCATCGCAAACAAGGCGATTTTATGTATCCATCTAAATTGTTTTTTTGAAAAAATCATCGCTGATATTCACACACGTATTTAACTCGGTTTATCAAGTTTTTGGATAGTACACCGAGTCTTGCTCATGGTAAAGCAAAGACTCGGCATACCATCCAAAAGGCAAAAACAATACTAATAAAACAAGGTCAGCCCAACATTCACAGAGCGACCCACACCTGGCACTTGCACACCTTGCAATACGCCTATACCCATTGTGGCGCCTTGTCCCAAATAAGCGCCACCCAGTGGGTCCGCATAAAGCTTGTCAAAGATGTTTTCGATTGCCAAATCTAAACGAGCGTTCTTCCAATCATAGCTCGTATAAAAGTTAAACAAGCTGAACCCACCCGTTTCAACTTCTCTACGAATGTCTTGCACATGATTTTTTGAAGCTACAACTTTGACTTCTAAATTATTTTTCCAAGCCCCTAATTGATGTGCTAAGCCAAGCTTAGCGTTAAGTGGCATGATGTTGTATAAATCATCATTTGTTTTTGTGTTTTTACCTCTAATATAACTAAGCAATCCTACTGCGGTAAACCGTCCAAAACTAGCCTTTTCAACCAATAATTTTTTAGCATTGATATCTAGTCCAACGATGCGCGCAGACTGATTATCAAGGCTTAAATTGGCGAACCCATCTGTTCTCGCCATACAGGTTTTACCGACTGATGCACAGGCAACCGCATCAATATAATCATCTACATAAGTAAAATATGGCGAGGCTTTCACTTGCCAATCTTGATTCACGGCATCATTCCATTTGGCTGTCATACTCACTGTATGTGCTGTTTCTGGCTTCAAGTCTAGATTCCCAACATAACCATTGCCATCACCAACCCAGTTATTCATATTCATCACCATGGTATTGGTGTTAGACCACGCAAACCGCTCATACACATTTGGTGAACGTGTTTTGATGGCATAGCCAGCTTCATAACTTTGGCTACTGCTCGGCGTAAACTGCGTCAATACAGTCATATCAATATTGTGATCAGTCTTACTTCTGTCGGCCGCATTAAATATATTCGCAGCGGCACCATAGCCTGCCATACCAACTAAACCATTGTTATAGCCTTGCACATTATCTGCATCCATTTTAACGGTGCTACTGCGCAAACCAACTTGAGTAAACCACTCTTTGCTCCACTGTGATTCTACTTCTGCAAACACATCGTAACGATCTCGTTGACCATTATTAATATTTAAAAACGTATTGGGTGACATCATCATACCAGTACCCGATGCTCGCCAATAATCATCCAATCGATAGCGCTGATACTCTGCACCCACTTTGAGTAAATCTCTTTCAGAAACATGCATACTGCCGCCTAATTTAAGCCCAGTTGTGCGGCCTAATGTATCCATCGGCATGCCTGGCGCATTCCCGTAAAAGAACTGTTTATCATCTCCAAACTGCATACTGTGCCTTACTCGTTCGTGATAGACCTGCGCTGCTAACTTACCCCAGTCATAATCACCTTCGTATTTAACATTATATTGCTCTGCACGATTGCCCGTCATATCCATGCGCTGATTGACAAAGCCTTGCTCAGGAATGTCTTGCAAACCTAACTTAAACTCAAATAAATGATTATCTTGGTGCACACCCAAAGCTAAAGCATGATTGATTGCATGGTAATAAGTCGATCCAACCTCATCGCCTCTTTCCAGAAAGCTCCTTTGCGCTGCTGGAAGCCTGTCTTTAAAATTTCCACCTGCATGATAATTATTTGCTTCAACATTTGAACCTGTATAACGCATGTAAACCGACTCATTCGCCACACTGGCTGAGGCATTAACACCACGCGCATTATTATTACTTTTATAAAAAGTATTGATGGAAGCATGGGTGAGTAAATCTTCACCTGCTTTTGCAAACTCTGGTGTGGCAGCGTTAATCAGAATTGTGCCTGCAATACTGTCACCTCCTAAGCTCACAGGTGAGATACCTTTAAATACTTCAACTGAGCCCACTGTTTCAGGCGATAAATAAGAAAGTGGCGGGTTCATATGGTTAGCACAACTGGACATTAAATCCATACCATCAACTTTGATGCGGATTCTATCGTCGGCCAATCCACGCATCACTGGCAAACTAGATACGCCGCCAGCTCGATAAAAGCTCATACCCGCTTCGTCTTCAAAAAGTCTAGCCGTATCACCGCCAACACTGGCTTTATTTTTTTCGATTTGTGGTGCGGCATCCGAAACCACTTCGACTGCATCTAACTCAAGGTGATCTGCATTAACATGCCCAGACACCAATAGATTACACAATATTAATGCTTCAACCCACAACTGGGTTTGTTTCTTTTTAAATCTCACCATGTACTCCTACCTAAAAATGATTTCGTTTCATTTGCAAGCATGCGTAACCACGGGTTGTTGTTTCAATATGGAGATTGCCTAAAAAAGCATCGAATAAATGCAATCACCATGCATCAAACAACAAACATCAAATGCTTGTAAATGGATGAATAGAATTTAAAGTGAGTTGAAAGGTGGTGCGCGGGAAAGATGGGCAGATTGGGTAACTGTCGGAAAGACGATGGGTTGATATGCAATACATTGTTGTTCAGCTTGTTGCGCCAAGTACAATGCAAAAGCTGGATTACGACTTGGTATCACAATATCCGCTATGCCTACATGACAAAATGGACAGTGATTAAAGTGTAATGCAATGGTTAGCGGACTTTTATCAGGCTGTGTTTTTAAAGCTGTTTGCAGTTGCTGACCTTTTGTTGTCACTACTTGAATCGTTAATTTTTGACCATCAGCTGAACATATTGCTTGTGCAAAACTATTAATGCCTTGGTTTGTAGCTAGCGCATGAGAAATGCTTGGTGCCAGCGATGCAAATATAATTGCAAACAAGGCGATTTTATTCATGCAACGAAATAGTTTTTGCGACAACATGCCCGCATATTATCATTTTTAGCTAAAATAATTCAATCTATTAATAATAGGATTTTTATGGCTGCTGGCAGTTTATTGGCATTGCTGGACGACATTACCACGCTTTTGGATGATGTTTCTTTATTGACAAAAGTTGCCGCCAAAAAAACCGCAGGGGTGTTAGGCGACGACTTAGCGCTGAATGCTGAGCAAGTTTCTGGCATCGAAGCAAAACGTGAGTTGCCTGTTGTGTGGGCTGTTGCAAAAGGCGCATTCATCAATAAACTCATTTTAGTGCCTGCAGCATTGGCTATTAGTTATTTCATTCCTTGGTTAATCACACCATTACTGATGATTGGCGGTGTCTTTTTATGTGTTGAAGGCTTTGAAAAAGTTGCACACAAGCTTTTACACACCAATCAAGACAATGAAATACAAAAAGCAAGCCTTAAGCAAGCTCGTCAAGATAAAAACATCGACTTGATGAAATTAGAGAAAGATAAAATTAAAGGCGCTATTCGCACTGATTTCATCTTGTCGGCAGAAATCATTGTGATTGCCTTAGGGACTGTCACCACATCGAGCTTTCTGATGCAGGTTGTCGTTGTCTCGGCCATCGCACTGGGAGTCACTGTTATTGTGTATGGTTTAGTGGCAGGCATCGTAAAACTCGATGATGCTGGACTGCATTTAATACGCAAAAAAGGACAGGGTATCTTGCTGCAACTTCAGCGCAGATTAGGCCGACTTTTGCTCAACTTTGCCCCTTATTTAATGCGAGCGCTCACGATTGTTGGCACGGCGGCTATGTTTCTTGTTGGCGGTAGCATTATCAAACATGGCATTCCTGTTTTACATCACTTCGGTGATCATCTTACTGAGATTTCACAGTCGGCCAAGGCGTTAAGCGGTTTTTTAACATTCATGTCGCCTGTTCTATTTGACGCCATTATCGGCTTTTTGATTGGCGCTATTGCTGTTGGGCTTTATACCTTAATCACCAACGTTAAAGGAAAAAAGCACTAATAATGTTTCCGCAATTAAATATCATCGTCTTCTGAAAAGCGTTGTTCTTCAAATGGAAAGGCATCATTATGGTAGCCACGTACTTCCCAAAAACCACGCCTATCATGTTCATGTATTTCAATTGCTTTTAGCCATTTAGTGCCTTTCCATGCATACCGTTTAGGCACCACCATTCTTACTGGACCGCCATGTTCTTTCGTTAGCGGTTTGCCCAATACACTGTGAGCAATTAATACGTCATCATCTAATAAAGCCGTTAAGGGCAAGTTAGTGGTGTAGCCATCATAACCATGCATGGTCACAAACTTGGCTGTGTCTAATGGCATTGCCAGCTCCAATACATCGCGCACACGTACGCCTTGCCAATCCATGTCTAACTGACTCCAGCGAGTGACGCAATGAAAGTCAGAGATATCTGTTATATGCTTGAGCGCTTGAAATGCTGCCCAATCTAACGTCAACTCTTTTTCTACCAAACCAAACACACGAAGCTGCCATTCATCGACGGAAATTTCAGGCTTAATTCCCAAGTCTAATATAGGAAAATTGGTCACTTGCGTTTGACCTGCGGGAATACGCTCGTTTGTCGGAGTTTTGCTTTTTACATTGCCTTTTTTAGCGATGGCAATTTTTCCCGCTATTAACTTTTTCCAGTCTGGCATTAGCAGTTAATTCCTTTTTTTAGCTGTAAAGCTATCCAATAACAGCACAACAACACCAATACTAATGGCGCTATCGGCGATGTTAAAGGCAGGCCAATAAAGGTCATTAAGATGAAAAGAAAGAAAATCGACGACATAACCAAGCGTGACACGATCATACAAATTGCCTAAAGCGCCAGCTAACACTAATGCCAGCCCGAGGCTAAATAATTTTTCCGTATGATGCTTTCTAAGTAAATATAAAATAAAGACACTGGCTATTGCCGCTATTGCCGTAAAAAACCATTTTTGCCAACCACCCGCATCAGCTAAAAAGCTAAAAGCAGCGCCTTCATTGTGATACCGCACTAAATCAAAATAGCTGGTGATGGTCAATTTATCACCATAGGCAAACGCTTGTTGCACAAGATGTTTCGTGTACAAATCGAGCGCCAGAATAACTGCACTCATGCTGAGCCATTTCGTTAAGGGGTGTTTACGCATATTGTCTAGATGCAGGCTGACCAAACAAGTTTGTGGCACAGCGTTCACAAATGGTTGGATGCTCGACAGAGGTGCCCACATCTGCACGATAATGCCAGCAACGTGCACATTTCGCATGCCGACTTGGCAATACACTTATTTTTTCTTCAGCTTCACTTACCGCTTTATAGACTTTAGCACCCGAGGTAATCATCACAAAACGCAAATCATCGCCTAAACTATTTAACGCATCAAAAGCATCACCAGATACATACAAAGCTAATTCTGATTGCAATGACGACCCAACTTGACCTGTAGCGCGCACCAGTTCAATTTCTTTTGCCACGTCTGCTCTAATGGCACGAATTGTTTCCCATTTTGCCTTTAATGTTTGTGCATAGTCGGCATATTCTATTGGGCTAATCACATCATCAACATTCGACCAATCATGCAATATCACAAAATCTGCTGTTTCAGGATAAAGCGTTTGCCAAATTTCTTCTGCGGTATAGCTCAGCACCGGCGCCATTAAGCCAGCTAATACTTGCGTAATTTTCAACAACACCGTTTGCGCTGCACGACGATCATGCGAACTTTCTGCATTGGTATAAAGCCTGTCTTTGAGAATATCCAGATAAAATGCGCCCAAATCTTCTGCACAGAAATGTTGCAGTGCCTGACCAACGCGATGCAGTTCATAACTATCATAAGCCGCCTTGCAGGTTTGCGATAAATCGCTCAGCATACCTAATGCATAACGGTCAATTTCGAGCAAGTTTTCATATGGCACTGACTGCGTATTCACATCAAAATCTTCAACGTTTGCCAATAAAAATCGCAAAGTATTACGAATTTTGCGATAGCTATCTGAAACTCGCTTTAGAATTTCATCAGAAATGGTCAGCTCACCTGAGTAATCAGTACTCGCCACCCATAAGCGCAAAATATCCGCACCATAGGTATCCATCACCTTTTGTGGCGCAACCACATTACCCTTCGACTTACTCATTTTGTAGCCCTTACCATCCACCACAAAACCATGGGTTAACAAGGCGTTATAGGGTGCGCGTCCATCAATCGCGCAACCCGTGAGCAATGAGCTTTGAAACCAGCCACGATGTTGGTCTGAACCTTCTAAATATAAATCAGCAGGGAAAGCCAAATCGGCGCGACGCGTTAAAACCGACGCATGCGTGGTGCCTGAATCAAACCAAACATCTAATGTATCGGTTACTTTTTTATATTGTTCCGCATTTTCTGGTGCATGTTTTGCTAAAAACGCATCGACATCTAAACTAAACCAAGCTTCAACGCCCGTTTGTTCAACTAATAAGCAAGCTTCCTCTAAAAGTTCGGCAGTATTAGGATGTAAAACACCTGTTTCTTTATGCACAAATAGCGGCATGGGTACGCCCCAATTACGCTGGCGTGAAACACACCAATCCGGACGCGTTTTAATCATGCCTTCAAGGCGCGCACGTCCCCAATCTGGGAAAAACTGCGTTGCTTCAACTGCTTTATTTGCATGCTCACGCAAACTAACACCCGCTGAGTCCGTTGCGTTCATGCCAACAAACCATTGATGCGTCGCCAGCTGCATCAATGGCGTTTTATGGCGCCAGCAATGTGGAAAACTGTGGTTTAAACGTGCGCTTGCAATTAAAGCGCCACTTTCTTGCATATGCGCCAAAATAATTTTATTGGCATCTTTACGATTTAACCCACGAATTGGCGCAAACTCAACCAGATCGCTTTCAAAGAAATGTCCATCACCACCCATTAATACCCGCGGTTTTTCATGAGGAAAGTTAGCACGCATCACCAACCAGTCATCATTACCATGCGCTGCAGCAGTATGCACTAAGCCTGTACCAGCATCGGTGGTGACGTGATCACCGCAGATGATAGGCACCTGACGGTTGTCGAACGGGTGTTTTAGTTCTAAACCTTTTAATAATTCACCGCTACATTGATTGAGACCTGAGCCAATCGCAATCTTTCCATATCTTGAGAAAGCACTCTCCCAAAGGTCAGCGGCCAAAACTAAATATTCACTGTCTGTTTCAACTACGTAGTAACGCAAATCTGCGTTAACTGATACAGCCTGGTTTGCTGGCAGTGTCCAAGGTGTTGTTGTCCAAATCACACAGAATACAGGCTTGGATTCATCACCTCTGGAATATGAGCCTGTAACTCTATCCCAAAATTCGCTTCTATTTACTACCTCGAACCCCACATCAATTGCAGGCGAGTTCACATCTTCATACTCCACCTCAGCCTCAGCCAAAGCCGAACCACAATCGGTACACCAATGCACAGGTTTAGAGCCCTGGTAGAGATAGCCATTTTTATTGATATCACCGAGCGCGCGCATGATGTCGGCTTCAGTTTTAAAATCCATGGTTAGATAAGGATTATCCCAATCACCCAACACACCCAAGCGCACAAAATCTTTCTTTTGTTTTTCTACTTGCTCGGCCGCGTATTGGCGGCAAAGCTCGCGGAATTGAGCTGGATCAATATTTTTGCCGTGATTTTTTTCTACAACCAACTCAATTGGCAAGCCATGGCAATCCCAACCCGGCACATAAGGCGCATCAAAACCACTCATGGTTTTGGATTTGATAATAATATCTTTTAGAATTTTATTAACGGCGTGGCCAATATGAATATCGCCATTTGCATAGGGCGGGCCATCATGCAGAATAAATTTCTTTGCTCCTTTACGCGCAGCTCTTATTTTTTGATAGAGTTTTTTATCTTGCCAATCTGTTAACCAAGCAGGTTCGCGTTGCGCTAAATTACCACGCATCGGAAAGCTGGTTTCTGGCAGATTTAATGGATATTTTGAATCTTTATCTTGTTCGCTCATGAATTAATCTAATTTAACTTTTAATCTAATTTAAACGCTGAAATAGGCTTTTGCTATCACAACATCTTGGGCTATTTGGGCTTTGAGTGCATCCAATCCATCAAACTTCATTTCTTCACGTATTTTATGAAAGAACTGCACATGCACGTGTTTATCATATAAATCACCATCAAAATCAAACAGATAAACTTCTAGCATTAATTTTGGGATGCCCGAAATGGTTGGACGCACACCTAAATTAGCCACACCTTGACGTCCATCTAATTTTACCGCATAAACACCAGTAAAGGCAGGTCGCTCATGTCGCATATGCACATTGGCAGTTGGATAACCCAATTGTCTGCCGCGCTTTGCACCGTGCACCACTTTGCCGCTGATGCTATAAGGGCGACCAAGTAAACGCGCCGCTTGGGTAAAATTAGCGGCTGCAAGCGCATCACGCACCAACGAGCTAGAGACGCGCTCTTGCCCTACTTTTACCTCCGGAAAATCAATCAAGTGAAAGCCAGTTTGCAGCAAATCATTCACTGTTCCTTTTCGTTTGGCCCCAAAACAAAAATCCCCACCAACTAAAATAGTATTCGCATGTAACGACTCTATTAGTATATTGTGCATAAAATCTTGCGCGGTAATGGCTGAAAAAGCCTGATTGAACCGTAATACAAATATATCTTGAATACCCGCCTCTTCAAAATATTCAAGTTTTTCGCGTATTGAGGAAAGACGTGCTGGCGCATTATGCGGCATAAAATATTCACGCGGATGCGGCTCAAATGTCATGACGGCTGGCTGCAAACATGCAGCTTTTGCTGTTGCTACCGTTTTTGCCAACAATGCTTGATGTCCCAAATGTAAGCCATCAAAATTGCCAATTGCCAGTGCACGTGGTAACTGTTTACCTTGAGGAAGATGTCGATATATATGCATAATTCAACGAAACTAAGCCATTAAACAACCGTGCGACGTATAAAGTCTTGTACCCGAATACCCATCAACCAAAGCATAGCAAAATAAACCGTCACGCCAATCAAGAGCAAACTGAGTAATCGCAACATTTTTTCAAACAAGCCATAGCCAAGCCATCGCATGTCATCTCCTGCGGTAAAGTGTAATGCTGCCGCCATGACAACAACCGCAAGAAGTAACTTCAGCATAAATGTTGCCCATCCTGCTTGCGGTTGATAGAGCATCCGTTTGCGTAAGTGATAAAACAATAAACTGGCATTCACACATGCGCCTAGCCCTATTGCTAAAGCCAAGCCCGCATGTTTAAACTCTTTAAAATCTAATATAAATACAAACAATACGTTCATTAACTGTGTAATCACTAGCGTAAATAGCGCTATCTTCACTGGCGTTTTAATATTTTGACGAGAGTAAAAAGCAGGCGCTAAAACTTTGACTAAAATCAAGCCAAGCAAACCAACGCTATAGGCTACCAATGCCACTTTTGTCATTACCACATCTCGTGCTGTAAACGCACCATACATAAATAAGCTAGTGACCAAAGGCACGGCGAGCACGGCTAATGCAACTGCTGCTGGAAATGCCAACATCAGGGTTAACCGCAAACCCCAATCTAGTAATTGCGAATATTCACTATCATCTTTATCCGCAACGCTTTTAGAAAGACTAGGCAATAATATTGTTCCTAAAGCAACCCCTAATAATCCAGTCGGAAACTCCATTAAACGATCGGCAAAATAAAGCCAAGAGACACTCCCACTCACAAGATAAGAAGCAATAACCGTGTTGATTAGAATGGAAATTTGTGCCACCGATACACCAAATATTGCGGGACCCATTAACTTCAAAATGCGCCAAACCCCCTCATCGTGCAGATTTAAATCAATGCGTGGCATTAAGCCTAATTTACTTAAATAAGGGAGTTGATAAATGAATTGTAAAATTCCGCCGACAAAAACAGCCCATGCCAACACGCGAATTGAATGATCAAAATAAGGAGCTACAAATAACATTGCGACAATAAAAGATACGTTGAGCCAAACAGGGGTAAATGCTGGTGTAGAAAAATTACCGTAGGTATTTAATACACCACCAGCTAATGAAACTAGAGAGATAAAAAGAATATAAGGAAACGTGACCCGCAATAAATCTACAGTTAACTCAAATTTAGTTGCATTGGCGGCAAAGCCTGGCGCCGTTATTTGAACAACCCACGGTGCAGCCAGCATGCCAATTATGGTCAGCACCACTAAAAACAATCCCATTAATGTTGCCACATGATTAATCAGCGCCTTGGTTTCACTTTGTGAGCGTTGCTGTTTATACTCAGCCAAAATAGGAATAAAGGCTTGGCTAAATGCGCCTTCTGCAGAAATACGACGTAAGAAATTGGGAATTCTAAAGGCAACAATAAATGCATCGGTAAACATGCCTGCTCCAAACACACGAGCAATCAGGGTGTCGCGCACGAAACCAAGCAAGCGGGAAGCAAACGTCATACTGCCAACAGTAAACAGCGTTCTAAGCAAATTCATCGGTCATTTCATTCGGTAATTTAATAGCAGATTGATAGGCAATTTCTGCCATTTATTTAGCTGCTAAGATTCTAGCATGCTTGTGGCTGAATATTGAGTTAGATATAAATTCACTTTATTCCTTGCAAAATTGACCGAAAAACACTAATATGCACGGTTTCGTATATTACATACACACATAGACAAGCATTAGGACAAAGTACTCATGGCAAATACAGCACAAGCTCGCAAACGCGCGCGCCAATCAGTTAAGGTTAACTTACACAATTCAGCTTTGCGCTCAACGATGCGTACTGCGATTAAAAAAATCATCAAAGCGATTGAGTCAGGCGATAAAGCAGCCGCAGCAGCTGTCTACACAGATAATGTAAGCGTGATTGATCGTATTGCTGATAAAAAAATTATTCATAAAAACAAAGCTGCTCGTCATAAAAGCCGCTTGAGCGCTGCGATTAAGGCAATGAGCGGTGATGCGCCAGCTCCAAAAGCGAAAACTACAGCAAAAGCAGCAGAGGCGAAGCCAAAAGCAGCCGCTGCAAAAAAACCAGCAGCAAAAGCCAAAAAAGAAGCTGAGTAATTTTACTGAATAAAAAAGCCTCGCATTGCGAGGCTTTTTTGTTATTGGCTGGTTAATTACTGTCCAATATTAAGCTCTCCACGCGCAATCAATGCCGTGTTTAATGCCGCTTTTTGATTGGTATCAATCACCGTAAAATGGCCCATCTTACGCCCTTTTCGTGCTTCTGGCTTACCATACAAATGTAACTTCAAATTACCATGGGCAAAAGCACGGTGCCAGGCAGGTTCTTGATGATTAACCCAACTATCGCCAAGAATATTCACCATTACAGCCTTACTGTGCAATACTGCACTACCGAGCGGCAAACCAACTAAGGCGCGCACTTGTTGCTCAAACTGATTCGTTACACTCGCATCAATGGTGTAATGCCCTGAGTTGTGTGGTCTTGGTGCAATTTCATTCACTAATATCTCTTTGCCCACTACAAAAAACTCAACCCCAAGCACACCAACATAATCTAAAGCAGTGGCTAATTTTTTAGCTAACGCTTGCGCCCGCGCTTTAATAACAGCTGAACACCTTGCTGGCGCAATACTGATATCCAAAATACCATTGAGATGCTGATTCTCAACGGTAGGAAAGCTCATGATATTGCCTTGCGCATCTCGCGCTAAAACGACAGAAACCTCTATATCTAGCGGCAACATTTTTTCTAGTACACAAACTTCTTGCTTAAAGTCTACAAACGCAGCTAGTGCTTCTGTTTTATTTTTTACCCGCGCTTGACCTTTTCCGTCATACCCAAAGCGTGCTACTTTTAAAATGGCTGGATATAAATCACTATCGTCATCAGGCAAGTCTTCTGCACTGTTCACGACGGCAAACGGCGCTATGGGCAACCCGGCTTGCTTAATAAAGTTTTTTTCTAATACACGATGCTGTGCAACAGAGACACTGTCAGCAGAAGGTCTGACGATAATCGACTCTGCTAATTGAGCCAAGGTATTTGCTGGCACGTTCTCAAATTCTGTTGTCACTGCCACGCAAGTTTTCGCCATGTGTGCAAGTGCTTGTGCATCGTCGTACTCTGCGCACAAATGTACATCGGCAATAGTTCCAGCAGGGCTGTTTTTACTGGGATCTAATACTGTCACCTGATAGCCCATTTCATGCGCTGCTATGACAAAAAAACGACCTAACTGACCACCGCCTAACATGCCCAACATCGCTGGAGCAGCAATTATCTTCGAACTCATGGTTTTTCGTTTAACTCCATTGCTGTTACTTTTTCAATTTGTTGTTGGCGGAAATGATGTAATTTATCGGCCAAACTAGCATCTTCGTTTGCCAGCAATGCAATCGCAAACAAGCCTGCGTTCGCTGCGCCCGCTTCACCAATCGCAAAAGTAGCAACTGGAATACCTTTAGGCATTTGCACAATAGAGAGCAACGAATCTTGTCCTTGCAAATGCTTACTTGTTACTGGCACACCGAGCACAGGCAGAATTGTTTTTGCCGCCACCATGCCTGGCAAATGGGCAGCACCTCCAGCACCAGCAATAATTACCTTATACCCTACGTTTGCCGCATTTTCTGCAAATATCATCATCTTATCTGGGGTGCGGTGTGCTGAGATAACTTCAGCTTCATAAGGAACACCAAAATCCGCTAGCATTTGTGCCGCATGTCTCATCGTTGGCCAATCACTGTTTGAACCCATGATGATGGCGACTAGTGGTTGCTTTTTATCCATATTCTTTCCTAATCAAATTCTTTAATGCATCAACATGCAGTCATCATGATTGAGCATCTCAATTTAAAGCACAACTAAATTATCTCGATGAATCAATTCAGACTCATCTATATAACCTAATATTTGCTCAATTTCTTGACTCGTCTGCCCTTTAATACGCATCACTTCTTGCGAATTATAATTCACAATACCGCGAGAAACCTCATTACCAGCAGCATCAACACAAGCCACAACATCGCCACGTTCAAAACTGCCAATTACATCAAGCACACCAATAGAGAGTAAGCTCTTACCTTCTGTTTTCAGGGCATTAATCGCACCATCATCCAATACCAACTTGCCACCGGTACGTAAATGATCAGATAACCATTGCTTCTTGGCAACCGTTTTAATTTTTGTTGATTTAAGATGCGTACCAATCGCCTCACCACTGTGCAAACGCAGTAACACATCTTTTTCTCTACCTGAAGCAATAATAGTGTGAACGCCTGCATTAGCAGCGCGTTTAGCCGCTAATATTTTGGTTAACATACCACCTGTGCCAACATGAGAGCCAGCACCAGCCGCCATTTTTTCCAACTCAACATTGCCAGCTATTTCAGCATTAATAAATCTTGCATCTTTATTTTTACGCGGATCTTCTGAAAACAAACCTTGCTGATCGGTTAACAAAACCAATGCTTCAACATCCATTAGATTAGCAACTAACGCTGCGAGCGTATCGTTATCGCCAAATCTAATTTCGTCCGTCACTACCGTATCATTCTCATTGATAATTGGAATCACATGTAAACTGAGCAATGTTTTTAATGTACTACGTGCATTCAAATAACGCTTACGATTGACCAAGTCTTCGTGCGTTAACAACACCTGTGCTGTGTGCAAACCATGTTCTGTAAAACAACTTTCATAAGTCTGTATTAGCCCCATTTGACCAACTGCGGCCGCTGCTTGAAGCTCATGCAATTCTATAGGTCTTTTTTTCCACCCCAAACGCTGCATTCCTTCTGCCACCGCGCCACTAGACACTAAGATCACCTGCTGTCCACGTTTAACCAACTCACTAATTTGTGAAGCCCAAGCCTTAATCGCAACGCGATCAAGTCCCTGACCATCTTTAGTAACAAGACTGGACCCCACTTTAACGACAAATGTCTTACTATTATGTAGGAGGGACTGGTTCATTTGTGTTTTTTACTTCCTCTTGTTCCAACTGCATGGCTTCCATATGCTCCATAATAGCGTAAGTCAATGGCTTACATCCGTTACCATTAATAGCAGAAATCGCAAATACAGGGCCATCCCAACCAAAATTTTTCACAAAATCAGCGGCAACTTGTTCTGCATCTTGTACCATATCAATTTTATTGAGCACCAGCCATCTTGGCTTGTTATACAGCTCTTCATCGTGTTTTTTTAACTCGTTCACAATCGCTTTTGCTTCCGCAACAGGATCTGTGATGCCATCTAATGGTGCCAAATCAACCAAATGTAGGAGCAAAGAAGTGCGAGTCAAGTGCTTCAGAAAGCGTACGCCAAGCCCTGCGCCATCGGCGGCACCTGCAATTAAGCCTGGCACATCTGCAATCACAAAGCTGCGGTTGGTATCAACTCGAACAACCCCTAAATTAGGCTGCAATGTGGTAAATGGATAATCAGCCACTTTTGGTCTAGCGGCAGAAACGGAACGAATAAAGGTAGATTTACCTGCATTAGGCATGCCAAGCAAGCCCACATCAGCTAACACTTTTAGCTCTAAAAACAGCTCAAATGATTCACCCTCTTGACCCATCGTACATTGACGGGGTGCTCGATTGACACTCGATTTAAAATGTACATTTCCAAGACCATTGGCGCCGCCTTTAGCAATCAGCACTTTCTTACCATCATCGGCCAAATCAACGATTACTTGCCCGGTGGCTTTATCTGAAATAACTGTACCGACAGGCATACGCAACACTAAATCTTCTCCACCAGCGCCATATTGCTCGGCTTTACGTCCATTTTCACCACGCTGCGCTTTAAAGGTACGCGTATATCGATAGTCGACTAATGTGTTGATATTGCGATCCGCAATCGCATAAACAGAACCACCTTTGCCGCCATCACCACCACTTGGACCGCCCATAGGCTCGTATTTTTCTCGACGAAACGTCGCGATGCCGTTACCGCCATCGCCTGCATAAACCTTGATTGTCGCTTCATCTATGAATTTCATTTTATCCTATGATTCTTTTAACAGATTAATCTGCTAGCATTCTGCTTTAAAGATTATATTTAAAACAAAAAAGCCCTACCTAAGGCAGGGCTTTACATTTAAGCACAGTTTTTAAACTGCGACTACATTCACCATTTGACGCTTTAATAAACCTTTAGTGCAAAAGGTCACTTTGCCATCAATTTTTGCAAATAATGTGTGGTCTTTACCCATACCAACATTATCGCCTGCGTGCATTTTTGTGCCACGCTGGCGAACGATAATGCTGCCAGCTGAAACTATTTGTTCACCAAACGCTTTAACACCAAGTCGTTTGGAGTGGGAGTCGCGGCCATTTCGTGAACTACCGCCTGCTTTTTTGTGTGCCATGTTTTATTCCTTATTCTGCTGATTTTGCTTTAGTAGCAGCTGCTTTTTTAGCTGCTGGTTTCTTAGCTGCAACTGGTTTTTCTGCTACCGTTGCTTTAGCTGCTGCTGGTTTAGCTGCTGCTTTAACAGTGCCTTTGCCATTGATATCGTCAATTTGAATTTCTGTATAACTTTGACGATGACCTTGTGTTTTACGATAATGCTTACGGCGATGGAATTTAAAAATCATCACTTTGTCGCCTTTGCCATGCGAAAGCACAGTTGCATTCACTTTAGCACCAGCAACTAATGGCGAGCCAATAGTTACATTATCACCATCAGCAACCATCAAGATTTTATCAATCACTACTTTGCTACCTACATCACCATCTAATTTTTCTACTTTTAAGTAGTCTCCAGCAGCCACTTTATATTGTTTGCCACCTGTTTTAATAACTGCGTACATGTCGTTTGCCTTGATTCACACGTTCAAATTGAATCGCGCATTATACTAAATTAACAAGATAAAGCAAATGATAAATACTTGTTTGCCCGATAAATTCTAATGCGCAAATTATCTCATCCGGTATGTTAAAATGCCTTCAACTAATTGATGTACTCCACAATAATTTTACTATTATCATTTTCTCTGTGACTTTAAACAAAATTCAATCTCCAATATCAGACGATATGCAAGCCGTTGATGCGGTTATTCGTCAGTCATTACACTCTGAAGTAACACTCATTAATACGATTGGCGAGCACATTATCAGCAATGCAGGCAAGCGGTTAAGACCTGCACTTGTATTGCTAGCCAGCGGCCTGTTTGGACAGATTAGCCAACAACAACGCGAGCTTGCTGCAGTAATTGAATTTATTCATACAGCAACTTTACTACATGATGATGTAGTGGATGAGTCACAGATGCGCCGTGGTAAAAGTACTGCCAATCATGTATTCGGCAATGCGGCGAGTGTTTTAGTTGGTGACTTTTTATATTCACGTGCCTTTCAAATGATGGTTTCACTCAACAACATGCGCGTTATGGAGATTTTATCTGATGCAACCAACACCATCGCAGAAGGTGAAGTATTACAACTGCTCAATCTACACAATGCAAATGTCACTGAAGAAGCTTATTTGCGTGTTATTCACTATAAAACAGCAAAATTATTTGAAGCCGCAGCAAGATTAGGTGCCGTAATGAGCGAGCATCATAATACAACCGACGAAGATGCACTTGCTCTTTACGGTATGCATTTAGGGACTGCTTTTCAACTGGTTGACGATATATTAGACATCAATGGAGATGCTGAAAAAATTGGTAAAAATCTTGGTGATGATTTAGCAGAAGGTAAGCCTACATTACCTCTTTTATATGCTATGCACCAAAGTGATGCAGAGCAGGCGGGCGTGATTCGCAAAGCAATTGAACAAGGTGGCACGGCTGATGTTTCTGCTGTACTGGCTGCCGTAGCTGCAACAAATGCAGCAGATTATGTGCTTGGTGTCGCAAAAAAAGAAGCTGATTTAGCTTGCGCAGCTATCGCGCATTTTGCTGATTCCAAATATAAAATAGCAATGATTCAACTCGCTGAATTTGCAGTTTCAAGACAATATTAATCAATCATACTGAACAAAAAATATGTATAAAAAACCTAACACGATTGAATTGAATCACATCAATTCAAACCGTGTTAGTTCAAAGTAACTGGCTCTCCGCTGCTAGCATGGTAATAAGTAAGATGCGCACAGTCACTAGTACCTGACGTTAATGTGCCATCAAAGAGCGCCTTGCCATCGACATCTACAATAGCATAGCCGTTGTGATACAAAGTCACTTCCGCAGTTTTTGGTGCTTTAGTTGCGACTTTTTCTCGCATTGCAAAGCTGATACAGGTCTCATCCTCATCTTCGCTATATACTTCCCATTCTTTACCCCCGGCTAGTTGCGTCAGCCAGCCTGGTAAGTCAACCTCAACGCGACATACGATAGGCTCATTCCATACCGATGGCAGTGCATCGTCTGCCACCATCAAACTGGCTAATTCAGCTTGCAAATCATGTTGATCGTTCATTTTTGATTCCTTTACTAATTAATGAGCAACAATTATTAAATGAGGTCTATTATTGTTTTTTCAAGCATTTTATATGCCATATTTGACTAGATTGCATTGTTTAATTAACGGTGAGATGATACAGAAAGTTTACATCAATCTGAGAAGACCATGTTCGATTTTATAGACGCTTTTTCCACTATCTTTATCAATAATCCCGTTACATTCATTAGCTTTTCCGTCTTGCTTGGTTTGCTACTTGGTAGCTTTTTAAATGTCGTGATTTATAGACTGCCTAAAATGATGGAGCAAGAATGGCATAACAATTGTTTAGCCTTGCAAGGCAAAGACATACCAGCACAAAAAACCTACACACTATCATCGCCACGCTCGAGCTGCCCTCAATGTAATCATCCAATCAGCGCACTGGAAAATATACCGATTCTTAGTTATTTAGCATTAGGTGGGAAATGTAAGGCCTGCCACACTAAGATTAGCATACGTTATCCTTTGGTAGAGTTTTTAACTGGTGTTTTACTGGGCCTGATTGCTTATCAGTTTGGCTATACCAGCACGACACTTTTTGCGTGGTTGTTGACGCTTGCATTGATTACATTAACTTTTATTGACTTTGATACCCAACTGTTACCAGATGACATTACTTTACCTTTGTTATGGTTAGGTCTGTTATTTAATTTAAATGGTGGATTTACCGATTTAAAATCAGCAGTCATCGGCGCTGTAATAGGCTATTTAATTTTATGGTCAATTTATTGGCTATTTAAGCTAGTGACAAAAAAAGAAGGAATGGGTTATGGCGACTTTAAATTACTGGCCGCGATCGGCGCTTGGTTTGGCTGGCAGCTGATTCCCGCTGTCGTTCTGCTTAGCTCAGTATTAGGTGCAACAATTGGCGTGATACTGATTACCTATAAAGGAAAAACCACGCAAACTGCCATTCCTTTTGGTCCATTTTTGGCACTTGGCGGTATTGCAGCTTTGTTTTTTGGTCAACAACTTGCGAATTTTTATTTAATTTAAGATGATTGGTATGACCCCATTAGACGAAATCAAACCAATTTAACGATGTTTACTGTTGCATTAACAGGTGGGATTGGCTGCGGAAAATCGGAAACAGCGAACATGTTTGCCGATCTTGGCATTCCTATTATTGATTTAGACGCTATTTCACACCAACTCACCGGGCCCAATAAGCCGCTTGTTAACGAGATTGCCACTTGCTTTGGCAAGGATTATGTCACTAAAGGTGGTGAATTAGACCGCACCAAAATGCGTCAATTGGTATTTGATCATGCAGATGCACGCGCTCAACTTAATGCTATTTTACATCCCGCCATTTATAAAGAGGCGATTAAACAACATCAATCTTATACAGACGTGCCTTACGTTATTTTAGCCATTCCTTTACTAGATAAAAACAGTATATACAATCCTATTGTTGACACTGTATTAGTGGTTGATTGCGAAGAAGCAATTCAAGTAAAGCGCGTTAAGCAACGTGGAAACTTGGATGAAAAGCAAATTAAAAAAATAATTCACGCCCAAATGCCACGCCAAGAACGACTAGCGATGGCAGACGATATCATTAAAAATGATGAGGATATCAAGGTGTTGCGTCAAAAAGTGAATGAACTACATCAAAAATACATTAAAACTTGCATCCATAGCAAAACAATACCATAATCTAGCACAATTGATCACTTTGGTTGCGCAAGCCTAGATAAAATGGTTAGCTACGAATTTCCATTTAACGAACGTATCCGTGCACTTTTAAGGCTTGAAGACCTTTTCAAGAAAGTGCTTTTTCACGTTGAAGCTGACGATCAGCACAACCATCATTGCGCCCTCATCCTGCTGTTACAAATGCTGGACTTAATCGAGCGTACTGACATTAAACTAGATATCATGCATGAGTTAGATAGACAAATAAGCGCCATGCAAAGCTTGCTTGATAATCCCAATATTGCTACGGAAGTCCTCATCAAAACATTAGACGAAACAAAAATAAGCGTGGCAAAACTACGTGCTGAAAACAGCAAAATCGGCCAATCCTTACGAGACAATGAATGGCTGATGGGCATTAAGAAACGTACCTCAATTCCTGGCGGGGTATGCCAGTTTGATCTGCCTTCATACCATTATTGGTTGAGTCAAGCGCCAGAAATAAGAAGGCGAGACTTTAATCTTTGGCTATATCAGCTAATGCCAATGCATGAAAGCATTAAGATTATTCTAAAAATTCTGCGCTCCAGTGGTATGGAAAATCATTATTTAGCGATTAATGGCATTTATGAAAAGATATTAAGTGGCACTAAACCGATGCAGCTGTTGCAAATTGAGGTGCTTGGTAATGGTCATTGTTTTCCTGAAATAAGTGCCAATAAATATGCAATTAATATACACTTCTTAACAATTGACTTTAATGATAAGTCAAAACGCTGCAATCACGATATTGATTTTAAAATGACGCTTTGCAACCTCATGTAACTTTTTTATTTTACAAAAACGCTCTTAAAAACCATGCAACATCAACACACTACAAAAAAGATCAAACAAGTTTCTTGCCCTAGCTGCAAAACACTATCAGACTTTAGTCCTGAAAATCCATATCGCCCATTTTGCTCAGAACGCTGCAAAATGGTGGATTTAGGTGATTGGGCTAATGAAACTTATCGCATTCCAGAAAATAGCAAACCTATTGATTCAGATAATCTAAATTAAACAAATCTATATAACCAGGCAAACACGATTATGATACACAAACTGCAACGCATCCCATTTCTATTCATTTGTCTTGTTATATTATGGATGAGCGCTTGTGGTTCTAAAACCAATACTGAAGTGACTATTACTGATGCTTGGGTGCGCAACAATGCGCCAGGCCAAACAATCGGCGCAGCATACATGACACTTAACAGCCCAATAAAAAACACGCTGGTTTATGCTGAAGCTATTGATGCAGCAGGGTCTGTCGAAATTCACAGTATGACAATGCAAAATGGTGTAATGAAAATGCGTATGCTAGAGGAATTGATGCTGGAACCCAATCAATCGGTTTCGCTAAAACCTGGAGACTTTCATTTGATGCTATTCGATTTAAAAGCACCTTTGGAGATTGGTAACAATATTACTTTCAGACTTTGTTTTAAAGATGCCAATGGCAACATTACAGAACAAATGGTCTCAGCTCCTGTGAAAGATATATAAAAAATTTGGTTATGAAACAATCGCGCTTTACCAAATAGAACGTTGCATTGCAATGCCTTGAGCGCCGCTAGCCAAAGCATTTGGCAAGTCGTCTTTACACATGCCGCCTAAAGCAAAAATAGGCAAAGTAACATGATGCGATAACGCACTGAATGCATCCCACCCCAATGAATTAACACTAGGGTGGCTCGCGGTATGAGCCACAGGCGACAAGGTAACAAAGTCTACATCCAACCGCATGGCCTGTGTTAACTCTGCCTTATTGTGGCAAGATGCGGCAACCAGCAACTGTTCGGGTTTGCGTTCTAGTTGCATCAAGGCTCTACTTGGCAAATGCACACCATCTAAACCAAGCGCAATCGCTAACTCAATATCTTGATTAAGTAATACTTTTGCACCAAAGGCATGTGCCATTGCTTTTACTTGGGTTGCAAACTGACATAAGTTGCTATGATTAAGCTGTTTTTCTCGCACTTGGATTAATTGCAGTCCAGCCTCTAGCTGTTGCTTTAAAGCATTAAAAAAAGCGAGCTCACCCATTTCCGATAAATGACTAATCGCATAAATAGATGGTAGTGCTAATGCTTTAATAATAGACACATTCGCTGGCAAAACAGGCGCCACGGTCACATTACTTGCCCGCTCCCAACTCAATGTTTGGCCTTCTTTGGCAATTAAATCACCTTGCCATTTCGTTACAAAAAAGAAATGTAAATGCACTGTTTTTGCTAATGCATCATGCGTCGCAGGATAGTCAAATCTTTTTTGCAACCACTGCTCAATCTGTGTCGGAACAATCCCGATTTCTTCGTGTAACTCGCGTACAAGCGCCTCTTTTGGCGTTTCGTCTGCCTCTATTTTTCCACCAGGAAATTCCCACCATCCAGCCCATGGTTTATCTTCAGGTCGACTTGCCAATAAAAATTGGCCATTTTTATTTTTTAGGATAGCCACCGCAACATGGGTTACTTTATTCATATGAATGATCAATCATGCAATTTTAATTTTCCGGCATAATCTCGTGCGAACTGATAGGCAACACGGCCACTTCTTGCACCACGTGTGTAGGTAAACTGCAATGCCTCTTTTTTAGCTTTATCATCAAAATCAATCCCAAAAATACTTAACCAATGTGCCGCAATCGCTAGATATTCGTTTTGGTCAAACGCATAAAAAGAAAGCCACAAACCAAACCGTTCAGCCAAAGCTGCTTTTTCTTCTATCGTGTCATTAGGACGTATTTCATCGCGCGCATCTATTGTTGCTACGTTATCCGCCATCAATTCTGGCATTAAATTTTTACGATTTGAAGTGGCATACACCAGCACATTGTTGGTCATATTAGCTAATGAACCATCCAAGACTACTTTCAAAGCTTTATAAGCACTATCATTTTGCTCAAAAGTTAAATCATCGCAAAAAATAATAAATTTCTCAGGCCGATTTCTAATGAGATTAATAATATCAGGCAAGTGTATCAACTCATGCTTTTCAATCTCAATTAAACGTAGCCCTTGGCTAGAAAACTCTGTTAAAAGCGCCTTAATTAAAGTTGATTTTCCTGTACCACGCGCACCTGTTAACAACACATTGTTAGCCGTGACACCTTGCAAAAACTGACGTGTGTTTCTAACGATTTCGGCTTTTTGTCTATCGACAAATTGAATATTATTTAGGTGAACTTCATGGGGGTGTCCAATCGTTTGTAATTGACCTAGACCATTTATTGTCATCCAACGCCAAGCTGTTGCGCCCCAATCTGTCGCTTGCGGTTTTGGCTGTAGAAAAGCGTCTAATTTGACCAGCAAATCTTCAGCACGCGCAATCAGATCTTCTAATTTTCGTGTCATGCACTCGCCTTAATTAACTGCGATAATCGGCATTAATTTTGACGTAATCATAGCTAAAATCGCAAGTCCAAACTGTGGCTGCTTGCTGTCCACGATTCAGCACTACGCGCACTAGAATCTCTGCTTCTTTCATAATAGCAGCACCCTGCTCTTCTCGATAACTTGTGGCAATTCCACCATTTTCCGACACTAAAACATCACCTAAATATAATGATAATTGACTAACATCCAAATCATCGATTCCTGCATAACCGATTGCTGCCAAAATGCGGCCCAGATTAGGATCGGATGCAAAGAAAGCTGTTTTAATCAACGGCGAATGTGCAATAGCGTAGGCAACTTTTCGACACTCAGCCTCATCTTTACCCGCCTCAACTTGTATCGTCATAAACTTAGTAGCTCCTTCACCATCCCTAACAATAGCTTGTGCCAGTTCAATTGCAACATCGGTCATTGCATCACGTAAAGCAATAAAATCAGGGGTTGTTTCAGTGACTTGTGCGTTTCCAGCCAAGTTAGTCGCCATCATAATAAAGCTATCATTAGTACTGGTGTCACCATCAACCGTGATGCAATTAAATGATTTATTAACGGCATAATGAATAATCGCCTCTAGCGCACCTTTACTCACAACGGCATCAGTAGCCAGATAGCCTAACATCGTTGCCATATTGGGATGAATCATGCCAGAACCTTTGCTCATGCCAGTAATGGTGACAGTCTTGTTATCTATCGTTAATTGGCGAGAGGTCGCTTTGGGTACAATATCGGTTGTCGTGATTGTTTGCGCCGCATCTAACCAATGATCCGCTTTTGTATTTTGTAAGGCTACTGGTAACTGAGCGATTATTTTATCGATTGGTAACGGCTCTAAAATAACACCTGTAGAGAATGGTAGAATTTGTTCGCTGTTGAGATTTAAAAGACGCGCAAGTGCTTCGCAACTTTGCCTTGCGTGTTGTAAGCCAGATTCACCAGTGCCCGCGTTTGCGTTACCAGTATTAATGAGCAAGGCGCGAATGTCGCTATTAACAGCTAAATGTTCTTTACATACAATAACTGGTGCCGCACAAAACCGATTTTGGGTAAACACACCAGCAACATGGGTACCTTCAACCAATTGAATTACTAATAAGTCTTTACGGTTAGGCTTGCGAATATGCGCTTCAGCAAAACCCAAAACAACCCCGTTAATAGGCAATAATGAAGAGGCAGATAATGGCGGCAGATTAACTGGCATACAGATACTTTCTATTAAAAAGAATATTGGTATTTTAGCGTATTAAGAAGTTAGCTCTATCGTTCTGTTTTAATACAAATGAGCGCCAAATGAAATTAAGCTTTGCGCCAAGTTGTGCCTAGTGGCGTGTCTTCTAAAACAATACCAGCATTTGTCAATGTCGCACGAATGCGATCTGCTTCTGCAAAGTTTTTAGCTTTCTTGGCAGCAATACGCTCGCTGATAAGCGCCTCAATATCCAGACCATCTGCAACAACTTCACCTTGTAAAAAAGTATTAGCATCTTGTTGCAAAAGGCCAACCACCGCACCCAAGCCTCTCAACAAACCAGCTGTTTTCATTGATTTTTCTTTATTTACATCGTTAGCTAAATCAAATAAAACAGCGATTGCCTCTGCGGTATTAAAATCATCATCCATTGCTTCTTTAAAGCGTACCGCGTAAGGATGCGACCAATCAACTGGGTAGTCGGTTATTTCGACACCACGCAATGCAGTATAAAGCCTCGTCAAGGCTACTTTAGCATCATCCAAATGCTTATCGCTGTAGTTAAGCGGACTGCGATAATGCACTCTTAAAATAAAGAAACGGACAACTTCTGCATCATATTGCGCCAAGACAGATCTAATAGTGAAGAAATTACCCAACGATTTAGACATCTTTTCATCATCAACACGAACAAATCCATTGTGCATCCAATAATTGGCCATTTGGCAGTTATGCGTCGCCTCACTTTGTGCAATCTCATTTTCATGATGCGGGAACTGCAAATCTTGCCCACCTCCATGAATATCAAAATGCGCACCTAAATGTTGGCTACTCATCGCAGAACACTCAATATGCCAACCAGGTCGTCCATAACCCCAAGGCGAATCCCAATGAGGCTCATTTGGCTTGACAGATTTCCACAAAACAAAATCCATTGGGTCTTTTTTGAACGTATCCACTTGCACGCGCTCGCCAGCACGTAAATCATCTAAGCTTTTGCCTGATAATTTGCCATAACCATTGAAACTCCGAACTGAATAAAACACATCACCATTCTCGGCCAAATAGGCATGCCCCTTATCAACCAGTTTGCTTATCATGTCGATCATGGCATCAATATGCGCAGTCGCGCGCGGCTCAATATCAGGCTGAATGACGCCAAGTTTATTAGCATCTTCATTCATCGCATCAATAAATCGCTGCGTCAGAACCGTGATACTTTCTTTATTGTCATTCGCTCGTTGAATAATTTTGTCGTCAACATCGGTAATATTACGAACATAAGTGACCTGATAATGAGAAGCACGAAACCATCTTGACACCATATCAAACACCACCATGACCCGCGCATGTCCTAAATGACAATAGTCATAAACGGTCATGCCACAGACGTACATCCTAAGCTGATTGGGGTTGATGGGCAAAAACATTTCTTTTTGGCGGGTCAGCGAATTATAAATTTTTAACATACATTCAAATTTCGGGCGGGAATATCGATTAATAAAACAACCTAAATACACAAAGTAACAAGTTATTTTCCATTATTTACAAGGAATTATCTATCAGACTATTGGATGTTAGCTATGCTATTGGTAGAATAGTGTTATCACCAACTTTCAGTATATCATAATGACAATTCATAATATTCTAAGAAAAAAATTTGTAGCTACATTATTGTTAGCGTTTCTATCCCCAGTCACGTTAGTCATCGCTGATGAGTTAAAAGACATTTCAGCAATGGCTGATAAGGGGCAACAAGAAGAAGCTTTAAAGCGCATCGATGCTTACTTAAATGCCAACCCAAAAGACGCTCAAGGTATGTTTACTAAAGGCATTATCTTAGCAGAAAGTGGTAAACGCGACGAAGCAATCACAGCCTTCAACGAACTCACTAAAACATATCCTAACCTACCAGAACCCTATAATAATTTAGCAGTTTTATATGCGGATGCAGGCAAATACGATTTGGCAAAGAAGTCACTTGAGACTGCTATCAAAACGCATCCAAGCTACGCAACTGCGCATGAAAATCTGGGCGACATCTATGCTCGCATGGCGTCGGAAGCTTATGACAAAGCACTAAAGTTAGACAATAAAAATGCGCGTGCTCAAAGTAAGTTATCACTGATTAAAGACCTATTTAGCAATGATGGCAATCCAGTTGTTGCATCCAATAATGCAACTTCTACGCGTCCAATTCGCAAAGCAGAACCAACGGCTGCAAAAGCCATTCCCCCACTTAAAAAACCAGTTGAAAGCGTTGTCGATCATTCATCTGACGTAGAAACCAGCATTAATGCCGCGGTTGATGCTTGGGCTGCAGCCTGGTCTAGCCAAAATATTGAGAATTACCTAGCTAGTTATGCAGATAACTTTACACCTTCAAAAGGGCTAAGCCTAAGCGCGTGGAAAGCACAGCGTCGCTCACGTGTTACCAAGCCATCTAGTATTAAATTGGAGTTAAGCAATCGTAAAGTCACTATTATTGATGAAAATAATGTAAAAGCGAGCTTTAACCAGTATTACAAGGCAAATGGCGGTCCGATTCGTACTTTTAAAACACTCGTTTTCAAAAAAACCAATGGCAATTGGCTAATCATTGAGGAGATTGCATCTAATTGAGTAAGCGTATGCAAATGAACTTCATCAATCAGTTTAGCGCTCACCCAACGAGACTTGCACAACTTCTAGTAGTGGTATGTTGCACCTTATTGCCTTGGTCTGCTACAGCAATTAATCAAAACAAACTACCATCAGATATCTTTACTAATGTAGCGAATCGAGATGTTGTTGAAAGCCTATTGGTGAAAAGTCTCATGCAAATTGCAGAAGGCAATACCAAGCAAGCAATGGATACCGTTAATGAGTTGATTCAAACAACGCCAAACTTTAAACTTGCTCATTTAATTCGCGGCGACTTATTAGCCGCTCAAGCACGTCAATTTGGCAACCATAATGCCGCACTCATTTCATCAAGCGCAGATGAAGTAAAAGGGCTACGTGAAGAAGCGCTCACGCGTATTAATCACTACTTCTCCGCAGATAATGACCGATTAGTGCCTGATTTATCGATTAAAATGAATGCAGATCAACAACATTTGATTTTAGTTGATACCGTCAAGTCCAGGTTATTTTTATATAAAAAATCGGCTAACGGTCTAGCATATGTGTCTGACCACTATATTACTATCGGAAAAAATGGTGCGGATAAGACGCTAGAGGGCGACAAGCGCACCCCAGTTGGACTTTACTTTTCCAGCAAAAAATTGACGACACCTTTGTCCGATTTCTATGGAGAAGGTGCCTACCCACTAAACTATCCAAACGAACTAGATATCCACAATAAAAAGACGGGTTCCGGTATTTGGCTACATGGTACGCCAAAAGATACCTACAGTCGCCCGCCGCGTGCAAGTGATGGCTGTGTTGTGCTCAGCAACCCTGATATAAAAAAATTAGAACCTGTATTAATGAAAGGCAACGTACCCGTTATTATTTCAGATAATATTCAATGGGTTGACAATCACAGCGCTACTAGGAAAACAGCTACAATTGAGTCGCTCAATAAAGCAATAGAGAAATGGCGTGCCGATTGGGTGTCTCAAAATACCAATCACTATTTAAGCAACTATTCAAAAGATTTTTTTTACAGCGATGGAAAACTTTCAGAGTGGTCTGAACATAAGCGTCGCGTGCAAGCAAGCAAACCAAAAGTTACAATTAACATTAACAATGTAAGTATGTTTAGCTATCCTTTACACAGCCATCACGCTAAAAAAATGATGGGTAATGATGAGATTATAGTGGTTAATTTTGAACAATATTATGAAAGTCCTTCTTTGAAAAATAAAATGCGTAAACGTCAATATTGGAAGCATGAAAATAATCAATGGAAAATCATGTACGAAGGCGCTGGATGAATATGATGATAACTAAACAAATAAAGCGATGGCTTATTGCATTAACATTCAGCATTGCCACCATCCATTCACATGCTGCTACCCAAGTAGAGTTCAAAACAAGCGAAGGTGATTTTATTGTTGAGCTATACCCTAGCAAAGCACCCATCACTGTTGCGAACTTTTTACAATATGTGAAGGATGGTTTTTATACAAAAACTATTTTCCATCGCGTTATTAATGACTTTATGATTCAAGGTGGTGGTTTTGAGCGCGATTTATATGAGAAGCCAACACGTAATCCAATCAAAAACGAAGCCAATAACGGTCTAAAAAACAAAGTTGGTACAATTGCTATGGCGCGTACCAGCGATCCAGATTCAGCTACCGCACAATTCTTTATCAATCTGAGTGATAATGCTTTTTTAGACCACAAAGGCCCTCAACCAGACCAGATTGGGTACTGTGTGTTTGGTCAAGTCATCAGCGGCATGGAGGTGGTTAAAAAAATAGGCATTATTCCAACTGGCCAAGTTTCTCGTTTTAGTGATGTCCCAACTAAGCCTATCAAAATCAATAGCGTTAAATTACTTGAAAAAGTTAACGCCCAATAATTTTTCATCCATTAAACTTTAAGGATTGTCGTGGTAAAACTCTCAACAAATTTTGGCGATATAACGCTAGATCTTGATGCCGAAAAAGCACCAATTACAGTAGCTAACTTTATACAATACGTAGAAAGTGGTTTTTACGATGGTTTAATTTTTCATCGCGTGATTAATGATTTCATGATTCAGGGCGGCGGCATGGATGCCCAGATGAAGCAAAAAAGCACAGAAGCCGAAATACAAAACGAAGCAGATAATGGCTTAACTAACAATACATACACCATTGCAATGGCACGCACCTCTGCACCGCACTCTGCAAGTAGTCAGTTTTTTATTAATGTGAATAATAATGATTTCTTAAATCACACATCTCAAACGCCTAGCGGCTGGGGTTACTGTGTATTTGGTAAAGTCATTGAAGGCATGGATGTTGTAGACAAAATTAAATCTGTTAAAACTGGCTCTAAAGGGGGTCATCAAGATGTTCCAGTTGATCCAGTTATTATTGAAAAAGCGACTATTTGCTAATCAGCTATACAGGTATGCCTCATAGCATCTTCATTTCTGATTGTCATTTATGTGAATCTCGCCCAGCCATTATTGATAGCTTTATCAGTTTTTTAGCGCATACTGCTGTCAATGCAGATGCGCTTTATATTTTAGGCGACTTATTTGAGTATTGGGCAGGCGATGATGTCATCAGCACTGGTGTACATAGTCCGATTATTCAAGCGCTTCAACAGCTTAGCTCGCAAGGCGTCTGCCTATACATCATGCATGGCAATAGAGATTTTTTACTTGGTGATGCTTTTGCGAACGCAACCAATGCAACTATATTGGCCGATCCTACGATGGTTTCAATTTATGGTCAATCGATACTACTCAGTCATGGAGATAGTTTGTGCACTGATGATACCGATTACCAGCGCTTCAGAGCTGAGGTGCGGAGTGATGTATGGCAATCAAAATTTCTAAATCAACCTTTATCAGATCGTATTACCTATATTGAATCAGTTCGTCAAAAAAGCGACCAAGAAAAATCTATTAAATCGATGGCTATAATGGATGTTAATCCAATTGCAGTATCGCAATTACTAGCTCGCTACGACTACCCGACTCTTATTCACGGGCATACCCATCGCCCAATGCAGCATCAACACCAAATAAACGGACAGGTTTGCAACCGCTGGGTATTAGGTGACTGGTATGAGCAAGGCAGCTATTTAAGGGTAGACCAAGAGGGATTTCACTCATATCAGCTTTGATATGTTTAATTTAAAAGATAATGCTGCCAGTTAGATCCTAATCAATACAAAATTCCATTTTCACGCCGAGCATCTGAATTTCGTCGTGATTACTTAACGCTTTAGCATGCGTATCGAGAGGCTTGCCATTGATTAATGGGTAATCAGTACCCAAAACATGGGATAAAAAATAACCTTGTGGTCGTTTTGTCACTAACGCCAATTGTTCATTTGGACGACCAATCTTCACAATCGCCTTATCAAGTGGCAGTATAAATCCGGCGTCTTTACCATTCAATATTTGCAATCGCGGCAATTGTATAGCCTGTTTCTTTAAAGGTAAGGTTGACCCCGCACTTTCTGTCACCAATTCTTTATCCTGGTCAATAGTTGGCTTATCTTCATCTGATCGTTGCTCAATATTCACTTCATCAATATTGGACACTAAAACAGTCTCTTCAAAACCATCATCTCGTGGCTTATTGATCAATGCATTCTGTAAATATCTTAATTTGTACTTACCAAGCTTTATCAAATCACCATCGACCAATAAATGCTTTTTAATTTTTTGACTATTAACCACAGTTCCATTGGTGCTGTTTAAATCCTCAATATAAGCACCATCATCTTTTGTAACAATCACGGCATGTTTGCCACTAATCCCCAAGTTATCAATATGCAAATCATTAGATACACGGCGTCCAATAGTAAAGCGCTCTTTATCTAGCATATATTCTTGAATGACTTTCCCATCTAATAAAAAAATTATTTTTGCCATGATGACCTTCCTTATTGATTATTATATTAATGGCACATCTATTCATGCTAGAGGAAATGGCTTATCTACCAATGCAATCAAGGTGGAAATATTGTCTTTACCACCACGCGCATTTGCAATACCAATCAGCGCATTAACGGCCAAACCGATATCACGGTTTGCATTAATGATTGTCTTTTTTATGTCATGATCGTCTACTAAATCGGTCAATCCATCGGAGCACAATAAATAAATATCACCAACCAGCACCTCATACTCATTTAACTCAAGCGCTACTTCTGACGTTGTTCCTAAGGCGCGAGTAACCAAATGTTTATTATTGGCATATCGCGCCTCATCCTTAGTCATTAACCCTGCGTTTATTTGCGCTTGCACCAGTGAATGATCTTCTGTTAACTGCACAAAATCATCGTTTCGTAAGCGATACATTCTAGAATCGCCAATATGTCCAATCACTATTTTATTATCAGCAAAAACACCACTGACTAACGTAGTCCCCATCCCTTCACAAACAGCGCGTGTTAGCGCAGTCTCTAAGATGATGTCATTCGTTTGCTTGACTGCTTTTTGCAAAATTGCAGCAATTGATAGAACTTGACTTGGCTGATTTTTTTGCTGAGCAATCAAACTAGACATCTCATCTTGGATAAGCTGCGTTGCCATTTGACTAGCAATCTCGCCACTGTTATGCCCACCCATGCCATCAGCTACCATCACCAGTCCAGTGGATAAGTCGCTAAGCGCAGCATCTTGATTTAATGTCCTAATCAGCCCTCTATCAGATGCAATAGCGACATGGATTGCATCTGATACATCCATAACCGAACCATCCTATTCAAAAAAAGATTACTTTCTAAACTCTGCTGGTCTGGCTGAAGCCGCAACTTTATCGAGAACACCATTAATATATTTATGCCCTTCAGTGCCACCAAATGTCTTTGCCAACTCAACCCCTTCGTTAATGGCAACGCGGTAGGGAATCGTGATATCGAAAATTAACTCATATGATGAAACCCGCAAAATCGCATGCTCAACAGGACTTAACTCTATCAAATTACGATCAATAAATGTTGTGATTGTTGCATCTAAATCCGCTTGGCGATCAAAGACTCCTTGCAATAAAACTTTAAAATAACCCTCATCTGCTTTGTTGTAATCAGGATCATCTTTCATGTCTAAAAAGACTTGTTTGATATCACTTTCATTCATCATGCATCGATAAACGGCCTTTAAAACCAACTCCCGAGATTTACGACGACTTTGAATAGGCTTGCGCTTTTTTTTCTCGCCTAGTTCAATCTTGTTCTCAGTCATAATGCATGCACCAAATTTGCCATCTCAATTGCCACTTGTGCAGCTTCTGTGCCTTTAACTTCAACTCGATCCATCGCTTGCTCATCATTTTCTGTTGTTAAAATAGCATTTGCCACAGGGATACCCGTACTAAGCTGTACATCACAAACACCACGCGCAGACTCATTCGCAACTACTTCAAAATGATAAGTTTCTCCACGCACAACTGCGCCAAGTGCGATTAATGCATCATACTGCTCACTCAAAGCCATGTGTTGCAAGATGAGTGGTGTTTCAAGCGCACCAGCCACAGTTGCAATACAGATATCTTCGGCTACAACGCCAAGTTTTAATAATTCTGCATAGCAGGAGCGCAATAGACCTTCACCAATTTCACTATTAAAGCGCGACATGACGATGCCCACTTTTTTGCCGGTGCCATCTAAATTTATTGCTACTTTTTCCAAAATATTCTCTCAATATCATTAAAACAATATTTTACGCTATTTAAGCTTTCTCGATAGCAAGCGATTACAAATCCTAACTAAATAATGACCAGGCTTTTTGCGCCGTACTCCATATACCATAAGCGATTGGCATTAATACTGCAGCCCATGCCAATATAATGACCAAACTGTGCGTTTCTGATGTATTAACGACAACGGCTTTTGCGGTGGCTTTTTCATGCCCAGCCTTGCGCACAGCTTCTAGCTCTGCATCAGTCATAAAATCTTTATCTGCCAGTGGCTTAATTAACATATTCGCCACAAATCCAATTACCATCATGCCCGCTAATACCAACATAATAGGCGCATAGATTTGATCGTAAGGAACGCCCGCCTCTAGGCGTGTGTCGTGCATATAGTTAACAACTACTGGGCCAACAATGCCTGCCGTTGACCATGCTGTTAGCAGTCGACCATGAATTGCACCCACAAATTGCGTACCAAATATATCAGCCAAATAAGCAGGTATAGTGGCAAAGCCACCTCCATACATAGATGAAATAATGCAAAAACAAGCCACAAATAATGATAGCGACTTAAAGCCTGCAACATAGGCAGCAGCGCAATATAAAACCGCTCCTAATATAAAGAAAATATAGTAAGTACGCTTGCGTCCTAATTTGTCTGAAGAAGATGCCCAACCGATACGGCCAAGAATATTGAAAAGAGAAATCAAACCCACAAAGCCTGCACCAACTAAAGCTGTCGCGGTTGTCAATGCAGTATTGGTTTTAACCTCAGCAAAATCAAGTTCTGGCTGCCCAATCAATGCGCCGCCGAATGTTTCTTGAAGCATGGGAGAAGCCGCTCCTAAGATACCAATACATGCCGAAACATTCATACAAAGCACTAACCAAAGCAGCCAAAACTGTGGTGTTTTGTGTGCTTTATTTAAATGCACATGTTTAGAAGCAATCATCGCATTCGTTTTGGTTGCAGGCGGATTCCAGTTTGTAGGCTTCCAACCTTCCGCAGGAATACGATAGCCAAACGAACCACTCATCATAAAGATAAAATATATTATTCCCAACACTACGAAAGTTTGCCAAACGCCTGTCGTTCCAGCCTCAGAAAAGTATGCCATCAGTTTGGTTGCAATCGGCGACCCTATCATGGCACCGCCTCCAAAGCCCATAATCGCCATGCCGGTTGCCATTCCCCTGCGATCTGGAAACCATTTAATCAGTGTAGAAACAGGAGAAATATAACCTAAACCTAGACCAATCCCGCCAATAATACCGCTACCCACCCACAATAACCATAATTGGTGTATGTAAATACCATAGGCTGAAATAAATAGCCCTCCAGACCATAGAATAGCTGAAACAAACCCTGTTTTTCGTGGACCTTCTCGCTCTAACCAACCGCCAAAAAGAGCAGCAGAACAACCAAGCAAGACAAAAAACAATGTAAACATCCAGCCCAAATCAAATTGGGTCCAATTACATTCAGTTGCAAATAGTGCTTTTCCTGTACCCGCCATTTTTTCAACAAAGGTTGCTGCACCTGCTGCACAAGTCTCAACAGGCTTGCCATCCGCATCTTTTAGTGCATTACCGAGCGGCTTCCAAAAAACACTAAAGCCATAAGCCATCCCTATAGACAAATGAACTGCTAATGCCGCTGGCGGCACCAGCCATCGGTTAAAGCCCGGTTCCGCAATAGTATTTTCTTTTTCTAAAAATCCTGCCATCCAACTCCCCCATTCTTAGCGTTTTAGCTTATTTTGATTTAATCTCAAGTTACATATTGTTACAAAATAGTCAAAATGGCAATTAGGATATTGCATTTCCTCACTAATCTTTTAGCGTATGTCATAAAATTGAAATATTATGGTCACATAATGAGATCATCTTATTTTTAAAGTGTGGTAACAAAATGCCTGCAAACATATTAGTTGTAGAAGACGAGCCTGCGATTCAAGAGTTATTAGCACTCAATATTACTCAGGCAGGTCACACACCCATGCGCGCCATTAGCGCCGAACATGCACAAGAACTATTACGAAATGCAATTCCTGATTTAATTTTGCTTGATTGGATGCTGCCTGGCATGAGTGGTATTGAATTTGCGCGCAAACTCAAAGCAGATAGTGCCACTAAACAAATTCCCATCATTATGCTAACAGCACGTAGCGATGAATTTGACAAAGTACGGGGCTTAGAAGTAGGTGCCGACGATTACGTTACCAAACCATTTAGCCCTAAAGAACTCAATGCCAGAATTAAAGCAGTATTGCGGCGCAGAGCACCACAAATGACAGACGACCCTATTGAAATTCAAGGTCTATATCTCGATCCGATTACCCATCGGGTAAAAGGAAATGAAACAATAATAGAGCTAGGCCCAACAGAATTTAGACTCTTACATTTCTTTATGAGCAACCCTGAACGCGTGCATTCTCGCGGTCAATTGCTCGACAAAGTATGGGGTGATCGTGTATTTGTTGAAGACCGCACAGTAGATGTTCATATTAGACGTCTACGCAATGCACTTTCAATCTCAGGTCATGAAGATTTAATTCAAACTGTACGTGGTGCAGGATACCGACTCTCCGCATTAAAAAATTAAATCCAAATTTACTACTAGTAGCAAATGCTACTATAATGTGCCCACAGTGTAAGAATAGGTAAACGTGTCAGATATTCGGTGGAAAACATTTTGGCTAGGCTGCACGCTAATCGGGGTCGCCGCTATTATTTGGGCTGCAATGAGCTTGGTTGCCGCGCTTATCTTCTTGTGTATAGCACTCACTGCATACATCATCAAACATCTCTATTGGCTGTATCAATTACAAATTTGGCTTAAAAAACCGCACTTTAATGACGTGCCGGAGGGTAGCGGTGTTTGGGCGATTATTTTTTCGGCCTTATTTCAGCATCAACGTAAAAATGTTATCGCTGAAGCAGAGCTTGTTGCTGCGCTCGAAGGATTTCAACGCGCAACCAGCGCCTTGCCAGATGGCATTGTTGTGTTAAATCACCGTGATGAAATCGAATGGTGTAATCCACCCGCAGAACTGTTACTAGGTTTAGATTCAAGCAAAGACACTTATCAGCCGGTGCAAAATTTGGTACGTTATGCAGAATTTATTAGCTACTTACAAAGCAAAAATTATACTGACCCGATCATCGTAAAATCTGTCCGCAATACTGAAACAACCTTACAAATTCAACTCATTAATTTTGGCACTGCGCAAAAATTACTCATATGCCGCAATATTTCAGTACAAGAGAAAATAGACACCATGCGCCGAGATTTTATTGCCAATGTATCGCATGAGCTACGCACACCTTTAACCGTCGTTGGTGGATTTTTAGAAACCTTAATCGAGACAGAAGGTGCGGTAACAGAGGGCACAAAAAGCTATTTTGACTTAATGATTAAGCAAACAAGTCGTATGCGTCTGATTATCGAAGACTTGTTAACACTTTCGCGTATTGAAAGCAACAATGAAGTGCCAACAGCCTCAGTCATCAATATGTCGAGCCTAATGCATATGATTCACAATGATGCAAACGCACTGAGTAATGGTAAGCATCACATTCTCCTTAATATAGAGTCGTCTCTTAATATTAAAGGTAGTAGGGAGGAGTTATTAAGTGCATTCACCAATTTGGTGAGTAATGCCGTAAGATATACACCAGAAGATGGCCACATCACCATTTATTGGGGGCTCAAAAACAAACAGGCGATATTCAGTGTCACCGATTCAGGCATTGGTATTGAAGAGCAGCATATTGCCAGACTAACTGAACGTTTTTATCGCGTCGATCATAGTCGCAGCCGTGATACAGGAGGTACCGGTTTGGGACTTGCGATTGTCAAACACATCCTTAGCCGGCATAAAGCAAAACTAGATATAAAAAGTGTGCCTGGCAAAGGTAGTACCTTTAGTATCATCTTTCCGCAATCACGTACCTTAAGTGAGACAGCCAAAGAAGCCGCATGAAATTGATTGCTATTTTGTGTATCTTATTATTGAACGCATGTGCAAACAGCCCTGTCAGCAAATATCCTATTCCAGACCGCCCCGATAAAACTAGCATTAACCAACTGGCTAAAGCAGATTTCGATCGGATGGCAGATATGGAACTGGAAAGTAATACACAAAGTTTACGGACATTGATGATGAAACTCTACAAGCGTAATCCGCTTGAGCTTGCCAAAAGCAATGTTGATTCTGCAGAAAAAATGACAGCGTCTGTATTTGATGAAGCAGCAAAACACCAATGGCGCTTTTCACAATTACAAAACAAACAAGATGTTGAAGCTATATTTTTAGCTTTTGATCCGCATTATCAACACGACCGTGTGCTAGCATTTATAGTAGGCTTACAAACGATGCTAGCCAAAGCCCACAACAACAAAACAAGCTTTTATCTCACAGACACACTTGATCCTCAACATATTTATAATGCAGCACGCAATATTGAAATCGCCGCATGGAAACTATCCAATAGTCGCGATGCTAATGGCAATTTATATCTACTCACCAATGAAATAAATGAAAAAGACCGTAATTTAAGTTTTGAAAGAGAATTTGGCAAAATGATCGGAAGAACCGACTTTTATGCAATTGCCTTAGCAGAAAAATCGCAACGACTCATCTCGCGTATTGCGCAAAGTCTAGCTTCAGCCGTCTTTTTGCCATTCTAATTAAACGACTGTGATCAATCTCTCAAAAAAATGAGAATTTATATTATCTCAATGACTCAATAGTAACCAACAAAACCAGCCGAGTATAAAATCCACTCATCACTTTATTTAGCCAAGTAAGATTTAACTTTAAGGGGAGCGTCACAAAAGCACCCATTTCAAAGTTTTTAAAGGGGGAGCAATATGGATCTGATTATTCAATTGTTATTGGGCGCAGTAGGTGGCAACATCGGTGGCGCTTTATTCAAAAACTTAAGTATAGGTACATTAGGCAATAGTATTGCAGACATCGTAGGTGGCGGCTTAGGCGGTCAAATTCTATCAGCAGTATAAGGTGGCGCAGCTACTGGCGGCATGGCTACCACACTAGCAGGCAGCGGTATTGGCGGTATTGTGTTGATGGCAATTGTAGGATTCGTTAAAAAATCAATGGCTAAATCTAAGTAAGTTTTAAACTTTCTCGTAATAAAAAGCCGCTTTCGCGGCTTTTTATTATCACAAACCGTCTACGCCAACCCAACCTCAACCAAATTATCCGAAAAGCTAGCCGAATGTCCCATATCGCCAAACTCGGCCAGACTAATCGAATTAACAGTCCCTTTATTCAACTGCCTCCAATAGCCAAGTGAAGCAACGACGATACCTGCATTCACATCATCAGTAATAATCGCTTTGCCTTCAAATGCGCCGCGGTCATTAAATACTTTTACCGTATCACCCTCTTTTACGTTACGCGCATTGGCATCTAGTGCGTTAATCATTACAAACTGCTCACCTTGTGCTTTTTGCTGACCATCCATATTCGCGTAGCAAGAATTTAAGAATGCATGACTCTTTGGTGAAATAATGCTGAGCGGATATTTTGCAGCCAGTTCAGGATTCGTCGCAGGTGATTCGCGAGAGGCTAAATAATCAGGTAGCGGGTCTAAATCTTCACCCGGCTGAAAGCCTTCATACATTTGGCGGAATGGGCCTGCCACAAAGTTTTTAGCACCTTCTACCAAAAAGTGACATTTACCGGTTGGCGTAGGAAAATGACCTTCCGCATGACGCGCACGTACGTCTTTATCGCCAAAGTCTTTTAGGCGGGCAAAACCATGCTTACGCAAATAATCTAGGCCAATACCTTCGCAAGTAGGCGCATCCCAGTCAACATAATGCTCAAGGCATTCAGCATCACTCCACTTAAAATTATCTTCTTCATAACCCATCAATTTGGCTAGGCGCCTAAATATTTCTTGATTAGGTAGCGCTTCACCTGGTGGCTCAATACATTTTTCGTTGTAGGTGAGGTATAAATGCCCCCATGACAGCACCATATCTTCCATCTCGGCACCCATCGCGGCTGGCAAAACAATATCTGCATAAGCGGCGGTATCAGAAATAAAATGATCGGCAACGATGGTAAACAAATCTTCTCGCTCTAATCCTTTTGCAATTTTGTCCGTTTCTGGTGCTTGCGTGAGCGGATTGGTGTTCCATACCATGACGGATTTAATGGGCGTTTTTAAATTCAATTCACCTAATAAAGCACGGCCAAACTGCAAGTTATTGACGACTTGTGTGCCTTCTGGAATTAAATCTGGACGACAAATCACATCAAATTTATAGGGATGTTCCCAAACAGGAAATTGCAAAGCGCCGCCACCAACATGACGCCATGCGCCAATCAATGCAGGCAAACAAGCCACGGCACGAATCGCTTGACTGCCGCCGTAATTGCGTTCTAATGCAACGCCTAAACGAATAGCGGCTGGCGCTGTTGTCGCATATTCACGGGCAAATTTGCGGATATCATCGGCTGGAACGCCTGTGATTGCTTCTGCCCATTCTGGCGTTCGCGTTTTAGCGCGTGCTGCCAGTTCGGTATAACCATGGGTATATTGATCAATATAATCTTGATCTTGCAAGCCTTCTGCAATAATCACATGCATCATTGCCATGGCCAAAGCGCCATCTGTACCTGGTTTGGGAGCGATATGCCAATCAGCCTCTTTAGCAGTTTTAGAAGCATAAGAGTCAACCACCACCACTTTAACGCCTTTTTTCTGCGCCTCGTGAATAATATGCCAATGGTGCAAATTGGTACTCACCGAGTTACACGCCCAAATCACAATATAATTGGAATGCGCAAAACTTTCAGGATCGACACCAGCAGTTGGACCAACCGTAAGCAACCAAGCTGTGCAAGAACCTTCTCCACAAAATGTCCGTTCAGTAACAGTTGCGCCCATACGATTAAAAAATGCATCGCCGCCATTTAAACCATGTACCAAGCCTTGGTTGCCCAAATAGCTATTAGGCATAATGGCTTGCGGCCCATCTTCAGCAATGATTTTCTTCCATTTAGTTGTGATAGTCTCAAGTGCTTCATCCCAGCTAATGCGTTCAAATTGTTTACTACCTTTTGCGCCAACGCGCTTCATTGGATAAAGCAGGCGATCGGGATGATAGTGGCGTTTTTCGTAATCTTTCAGCTTGACACACAAGCCGCCACGCGTCATGGGGTGCGCTTTGTTACCTGTAACTTTTAATAATTTCCCATCCTGCACATGATATTCCATACTGCAAGTATCTGGACAGTCGTGAGGGCATCCGCCATGAAAGGTTTTTACTTCAGCATCAACAAGTTTATTCATTTGCCGCATCTCCCAATCAATATTCAAATTAAATTGTTATTATTTTGTAACAAGTACTATATACCCGCCTGTATAGACATGCAATTATTTCATTGCAATCGAAACAAGATTAAAATGCGGATATGAATCATCCATTAGCGCTATTAAATCAACTAACACCAGCTGAGTTTTTAGCTGAATATTGGCAAAAGAAACCGTTAGTCATTCGTCAAGCCATACCCAATTTTCAAGGTCTTTTAACACCAAATGAATTAGCTGGTCTTGCCTGTGAGGAAGATGCGCAATCCAGAATTGTGCAAAATAAAGATGATACTTGGCTATTAAGCCACGGCCCATTTGATGAAGAAACACTGACCGCACTACCTGAAAAAAATTGGACGTTATTGGTTCAAAGCGTTAATCATCATTTAACTGAAGCAGCAGCATTATTAAGCCAATTTAATTTTATTCCACATGCACGTCTTGATGATTTGATGATTAGCTATGCGCCAACGGGCGGCTCTGTTGGCCCACATATGGATTCTTATGATGTATTTTTACTGCAAGGCAGCGGCAAAAGACGTTGGAAAATTAATGCGAAACCCGATTTAACATTAGTTGATGGTGTGCCACTACGTATACTAAAACACTTCGACACTGAACAAGAATGGGTACTAGAACCTGGCGATATGCTGTATTTGCCCCCCAATATTGCACACTATGGCATTTCAGAAGACGATAATTGTATGACCTACTCTATTGGCTTTCGAGTACCCAAATCGCAAGAGTTAATTGAAGGCTTTCTGGCGCATTTGCAAGATACTATTCAAATTGAAGGACTTTATGAAGATGCAGATTTAAGCTTACAGCAGCATCCTGCAGCCATTAGTGATGCAATGATAGAAAAAGTAAGCACTATCTTACAGTCAATCACATGGGACAAAGCCACTGTCAGTGATTTTCTTGGATGCTATCTCACCGAACCAAAACCTGACGTATTATTTGCGGCCTCAGTAAAAAAAATTACAATTGAGGCGTTTGCTCAATTACTTGCTGAACAATCAATATGGCTCGATTTAAAGTCGCAATTACTCTTTGACCAACGTCATCAATTTTATATAAATGGCGAACGACTCGATATTTCAGCGGACATATTAGCGCTCATGTGCACATTGGCAGATCAGCGCTTTTTACAAACCACGTCTCTAGCCTATGAACAGCGATTAGCATTGGCAAATACATTACATGCCGCATTAATGGCTGGCTATCTACACATTGACTAGGAAAACAAATGGATCAGCTTGATTTGCGACAAGACTCTATTTTGTTTGGTGAGCAGGAATATGCTATGGCCTTGGATACTGTCATTGCAGTTGCACAACAACGACTACTTATTTTTGATCAAGATTGTTCAATTGGTCACTTTACTAGCGTTAAGCGCTATGATTTGATTCATGCGTTTTTAATCAAAAATGCCACCACTCAATTAACTATTATTTTGCAAAATGTCAATTTTTTCACCTTACATTGTCCGCGACTATATGCATTATTAGCAACATATAGCCACAAAATAAAGATCTACGAAACAAATAACAGCGCCAAAGCTGAAAAAGATTGTTTTATTATTGCAGACAATCAGGCCTATATAAGACGCTTTCATATTGATCAAGCCCGCTTCAAATACGCCTTAAATGATGCAGAGACAACCGCAAGCTTGGTCGATCGATTCGAGGCTTTATTGCAAGAAACATCACGCGCACTCTCAGCAACACAACTGGGGCTATCATAATGAATAATATAAAAATATTAATTTTGCTCCTTGGCCTCATGCCACTCAGCTCAATCGTTTATGCAGCAATGGAGTTTACAATCATTACGCTACAGCACCGGTTTGCGGCAGATCTACTACCCATCATTTCACCAATGACTGGCAGTGATGGCACAGCGACAGGCATGCATAATCAACTTGTTTTACGTGCATCACCAGACCGTATGCGAGAAATCGAAGCTGTTGTACGGCAATTAGATGTGGCAAGAGTCAATCGTCGAATTACTATCAACAACACCAATAATAGTCAATCTCAGCTAAACCGCACTGATGTTAGAGGCAGAATAAAGATAGACAATATGACAATTGGCAATGAGACTAATGCAGGTGCTAATAGCGGCAATATGATTGTTGAGCGCAATCGTATCAACACGCAAAAAAATAGTAGTCAATTTTTAAATGTATTGGATGGTGAACGCGCATTTATCCGTGTGGGAAAAATTGTCCCTTTTACGCAAGAGTGGGTTGCGATTACCAGCCGTTACGTTCAGCTCACTCGCACGACCGAATGGCGCGACATTGCAGTAGGCTTTGCTGTGCGCCCGCGCACCATCGGCAATCAAGTAGAGTTAGAGATTACACCACGTATAGCCAGCCTCAATAATCAAGGTAATATTGACTTTGAAACACTATCAACGACACTGCGCGTTTCATTAAATGAATGGGTCGATATTGGAGGCATCATGCAAAATCGCGACGACATTAGTCAGAAAATTTTAGGCCTACAAAATAGCAGATCATCGCGACAGTCTAGCCTTGTCATTAAGGTAGATTAGCACCGTTTATTTTGTAATAAATTGTTACAAAATATATCCCAGCTAGTCAACATTTTTTATAGTAATTGCTGTTAAAATGATACCAATCGTCAAGTAAATTTTTTATTTGCCGAGGTTTAATCAAATTGATGTGTTTTTATACTTAAGGATAATACAAATGATACGTTCTGCTCTGCTAGCGGCTTTAATTGCAATGACTTTAACAGCTTGCGGCGAAAAAACTGCTGAAGAAATGCCAGTTGCTGTTGAAGAAATGACTGAAGAAGCTGTTGTTGAAGAAGCGCCTGCTGAAGAAGCGGTTGTTGAAGAGGCTGTTGCTGAAGAGGCTGTTGCTGAAGAAGAAGCGGTTGCTGAAGAAGCGCCTGCTGAATAAGCCAGTCACTCATAGCGCAAGCTATTAAAACTTCATCTCAAAAAAGCCAACTGAAAAGTTGGCTTTTTTTATTGACCTCGTTATTAATAGCCTGAGGCCAATTGCCTTCTCGCCTGTTATTGCTAACCTCTTGCTATAACGATCGCCAATCAAAACCCGTATTTTGCGTCGCAACACCAATCCAATCTACATCACAATTCAGTACTTGACTGAGTGCACTTTTGGCAAGTGCTTCGGTATTATTTTTTACACTGAGATGGGCAGCAATAATATGTTTCAGTTTAGTATTGTCTAATGCTGCCAACAAATCAGCAGCACTCTGATTATCTAAATGCCCCAAATACCCACCCACTCTTTTCTTTAAAGAATAGCTATAAGGTCCAGTTTCCAACATAGTCAAATCATGATTACACTCTAAAACCAAAGCATCACAACCACTCAGCATTTGATGAATGTGAGGGGTAGTATTGCCACTATCGGTTAAAACGCCGAGCTTATGGCGCCCATCACTCAAAACAAACTGGGTTGGCTCACGTGCATCGTGCGGGACTGGAAAGGGATGAATTTCTATATCTCCAATCACAAATGGAACGTGGCTGTCCATAATGTTCAGTTGAATTGGCATCTTAGGCATATAGCGAGTACACATTACATGTGTACCATGAGATAGCCAGACTGGAATATTATACTTCTCTGCTAATTTAAAAGCGCCTTTTGCATGATCATCGTGTTCATGTGTCACCAAAATACCTGTAATATCCTCAGGCGACACCATCAAACCATTTAGACGATTAATCGTCTCTTTAACACTAAACCCACAATCTAGAAGCAAGCAAGTAGATGCTTGCTCTATCACCATACAGTTGCCAGCACTACCACTACCGAGTGAAGCAAAACGCATTGAAGCTTACTATTTTAGCTGTTCATATAATAAAGAGATAATGCGATTGGCAGTTGTACTCGCATCTGAATCGCCCTCTTTATCAACGATGTTAACTTTAGTGCCTGTATCAACTTCGGAAACCTTGATCATGTATTTTTTAGATGGGTCAGTTTTTTCATCCTTACCTTTCCAAAATTTTAACTTGTCCACTATAGTATTATCTTCTTGAGATTTTGATTTCTTTGCCGACTTATCCTCATCATCTTTCCAGAATGCTAAGGTTTCAAATAGGCCTTTTTTCTTTTTTTCTACTCCTTCGATATCAATATCTGCATAGCGCACATAAAAGATACCTACAGATCGATCTTTATCTTCTACCACAAACCCCACTCTATCTAATGCTAAACCAACGCGACGCCAGCCACGGTCATAGTCATCTTTTAGCTTGAGCGTAACGCTTTGGTTTTCTTCTTTCACAACCTCGGCATGTTTTTCTTTCACGGGATTATTTGCAATCTGTCTGGCCTGTTCATCAGCTAAACCCAGCTTAACCATTAAACGGCGCAACAACTCTACGTCTAAATCTTGTTCAAACTGGTCGAGTTTAACAGTCTTGTCAGTTTTATCCGCTCGGTAACCAATTTCAATTTCCCCTAGCTGGGTTTGAATTCTTTGCTTACCATCATCAGGCGTGCCAGCCACCGTCCGATGCGTCATAAAGATTTCTGTTGTTCCTTCTTGCTCGCCACGCTCTAAACGGGTTCGAAATTTACGTCTATCAGCAAGGCCAGAAAGACTATCTAACCATTTATCAAAGCGCTCACCATAACTCCTTGTATCACTCTCTACTTTAATATTGTCCGAGCGCACCCATTCTGTTTCCATGACACCAGTTTGCGCATTTTCCACACGCACTGCAAACCCTTGTTCTAACCAAAACTCGCGCACTGCTGGCCAAACTTTTTCAGCTGGTGCATTGACGACAAGCCAACGTTGCCCACCTGCTCGCTCCATACGCACGCCCTCTGGATTACGTAAGACTTGTTCAACACCAGGCTCTTCAGCCTCTTGAGCGCCAGTATATTCAGAATAACTAGTTGTACCTCTGATGTTATAGGCATCACTTGAGTTCACTGATGTCAAATCAGGCGGCACTTCTAAAGGACGACTGTTGATATTGCCTTTTTTATAATCTGAACTCGTGTCAATGAAAGGAATTTTAAATCCACATGCTGCCAACAATAAAGCAACTAAACTGACACCTGCCAACCTACTTAACGTATTTAATTTCATTAATCTCATCATTTTTTAATTAACTCCCGCTGCTTTCATTGCTGCACGTAATCTATCGTGATATTGCGAAGAGCAGCTTACCATTGGTAAGCGGATACCTGATTGAATCATCCCCATTTGGTGCAGCACCCATTTCACTGGAATTGGATTAGCCTCTACAAACAACTGCTGATGCAAACCAAATAATTTTGCATTAATTGCGCAAGCTTCTGCAAGTCTTCCAGCTCTTGCTGCAGCACACATGTCAGACATTAACTTGGGCGCTATATTGGCTGTCACCGAAATAACACCATGACCGCCAAGTAGCATTAATGCAAGCCCAGTTGCATCATCGCCGCTGTAAATAGCAAAATCTTTCGGTGATCGCAGTATCAAGTCTGTACCGCGCTCTATGCTACCTGTTGCATCTTTAATACCGACAATATTTGGAATATGTGCCAACCTAAGCGCAGTCTCATTGGCAATATCGCAACCTGTGCGACCTGGCACATTATATAAAATTTGCGGAATATCGACTGCAGCAGCAACGGCAGCAAAATGTTGATAAAGTCCTTCTTGAGTCGGTTTATTGTAATATGGCGCAACCAGCAAGCAGGCATCTACGCCTATCTCTTTTGCTTTGGCAGTTAACTCGATGGCTTCTTTTGTCGAATTTGCACCTGTACCCGCTATCACCTTCACCCGACCATTAATATGCTCTACAGCCGTTTTAATAAGGAGGTGGTGCTCTTCAAAATCAACTGTCGGCGCTTCACCAGAAGTACCAACAATTACAATACCATCAGTTCCTGCGTTTACGTGAAAGTCAATTAACCTACGTAATGCGTCTAGATCAAGCTTTCCATCTTCAAACATGGGAGTGACAATTGCCACCATACTGCCTTGCAACATATAAGAATCTACCTATTTTAAACAGCACATATTTTAACTGAACTCAGACTAAATTTGTGAAAAGCCGCACAATTGCCAAACCGTCAACAACTGATCTGATCTTTTTATATAAAAAAGTTATTAAAATATAATTATATATTCTTTGTTTATATATAAAAAACTGTTTATATTAATTTTTGTTTTAACAATTGGTATCACTTAGGGGCTAATGTTTCTGCGTCTTATCTGCAACGTGAGCAACCAGATTGAACAGCTACATCAACTTGAAACACGTTATAATTATACAATTGATTAATTAACGACATTATGGATATTAAAAGCTATTTCATTATTTTAGTAGGTACGGTGCTAGTTAATAACATCGTCTTGGTTAAAATTCTAGGGCTGTGCCCATTCATGGGCGTTTCTAAAAAATTAGAAGCGTCAATTGGAATGGCCGCTGCCACTGCTTTTGTATTAACGGTTGGTTCAATGACTAGTTGGGTTATTGACCACTATTTGTTGCAACAATATCAGTTGGAATATCTACGCACCTTATCATTTATTGTAGTCATTGCAAGTGTTGTGCAGTTTACACAAATGGTTATGGAAAAAAGCTTTCCTATTTTGTATCAAATGCTAGGCATATTCTTACCACTCATTACTAGCAATTGCGCTGTCCTAGGCATACCTTTGCTGAATGCTCAAACTGACAACGGTTTTATTCATTCTGCATTATTTGGCTTAGGTGGAGCGGCTGGCTTTTCAATGGTGCTTATTCTATTCGCATCATTGCGTGAAAGGCTAGAAGCTGCCGATGTACCGATGCCATTTAAAGGTTCTGCTATCGCGATGATTACCGCTGCATTAATGAGCCTAGCCTTTATGGGTTTCGCTGGTCTAGATAATTATTAACTGAAATAAATATTTGACTGCCTAATGTTAAGTTGCAAAAAAAGAGTATTGAATCAACCATGTTAATCGCTTTATATATCATGTTAGGACTGGCACTGCTGCTGGGGGGCGTATTGGGTTATGCCGCACTCAAGTTTAAAGTTGAAGGTGATCCGCTCATTGCGCGAATTGATGCCATATTGCCACAGACACAATGCGGACAATGCGGATATCCAGGATGTAAGCCCTATGCAACCGCAATCGCGAATGGCGAAGCAGATATTAATCAATGTCCACCAGGTGGTGACGAAGGCGTGCGTGCTTTAGCTGATTTAATGGGAGTGGAATATAAACCATTAAATGAAGAGCATGGTCAAACTAAACCAAAGGCAGTTGCTTTTATTGAAGAAGATTTATGTATTGGCTGCACTTTATGTATTCAAGCTTGTCCTGTAGATGCTATTTTGGGCGCAGCGAAACATATGCATACCATTGTCGCTAGTGAATGTACTGGTTGCGAACTTTGTGTAGCACCTTGCCCCGTAGACTGCATTACGATGGAGCCGATTGGAGAAACACCTGATAACTGGAAATGGAAACACCCGACTATACCGATTAAACCTGTGTAAAACACCACATGATAAAACACTAAATGAATGCACCAATTAACATTGCAAGCCTGTTGAAAAAAACAAAAGACGTTTTTCGTTTTCATGGCGGCGTTCATCCGCCTGAAAATAAAACGCAATCAACCCAATTACCCATTGGCAGACTACCTATGCCTAAACAATTGGTTTTGCCGCTTCGTCAGCATGTTGGCAACATCCCAAAAACTAAAGTAGCCATTGGCGATAAAGTGCTTAAGGGCCAACTAATTGCAGAGGCAGAAGGTGCTGTATCTGCGGCAATTCATGCGCCAACATCAGGAATAGTGAGTGCGATTGGTGAAGCGGTTATACCACACCCATCTGGCCTACCTGATCATTGCATCACCATTACACCAGATGGTGAAGATAGCTGGATAGAACGCCATCCACAAGATTGGCGTACTACAGATGTCGATACTTTAATTAATAGCTTGCACCTTTCAGGTATTGTTGGCTTAGGCGGCGCAACGTTTCCAACTCAAATCAAATTGCGTAGCGGCAAAACAACGATTCATACACTGGTTATTAATGCCGCAGAGTGTGAACCTTATATTACCTGTGATGATATGCTAATGCGTGAGTATCATGAACAAATCGTTAATGGCATAGCGGTTGCCAAACGTTTACTTGGCGCAACCAATGTGGTTATCGGCATTGAGGATAATAAAACAGAGGCCATTAAAGCGATGCGCGCAGCCATCGCCAATACGGACATTCAACTCAAAATAGTCCCGACAATTTACCCGAGTGGTGATGCGCGACGTTTGGTCTATTTGTTACTCGGTCAAGAAGTGCCTCACAATAAGCGCTCAACTGAAGTAGGCATTCAAGTATTCAATGTTGCGACAGTATTGGCACTGTATCGCTATTTTGAATTTGGCGAACCCGCTTTAAGCAGGGTTGTGTCGATGACTGGCAATGTAGAACAGCCACAAAATTTTGAGGTCTTATTTGGCACACCATTGCTCGATTTGGTCAAGGCGGCTGGCGGTTCTAAAGCAGATACCAGTCATTACATCATGGGCGGTCCGATGATGGGTTTTAATCTTCCAAGCGAAAATGTACCCATCACTAAAGCAGCCAACTGCATTATTGCGGCATCTCCAACATTATTTGAACCAACTCCTCCAGCCATGCCATGCATCCGCTGTTCGCGTTGTGCCGATGCTTGCCCTGTCAATTTACAACCACAAGAACTATATTGGTTTGCTAAATCAGATAATTTTGAAAAAGCACATGATTACAACTTATTTGATTGCATTGAATGTGGCGCATGTTCTTATGTGTGTCCAAGCAATATTCCGCTAGTACAATATTATCGTTATGCTAAGAGTGAAATTATTGCATTAGATAAAGCAAAAGAAGCCGCTAATATTGCCCGTGAGCGCAACGAATTTAGGCTTGCACGTATTGAAAGAGAAAAACAAGAGCGTGCTGGCAAACATGCCGCTCGTGCACAAGGGGCCAAAGCAGCCGAAACTAGCCATGATGCACCAACAGCAAACGATAAACAAGCAGCCATTGCGGCGGCCATTGCGCGCGCAAAAGCACAAAAAAATGCGGACAATATACAACCCCAAAACACAACAAATCTTAGTGCATCAACCCAAGCTGAGATTGATGAAATTAACGCACGTCGAGTTGCTGCAGGTTTAACTAAACAATCGCCTATTGAAGTTAATGCTGATAAACAAGCAAAAATAGCCGCTGCTGTTGCGCGTGCTAAATCACAAAAAGCCGAAGTTGATACTTTGAGACAAAATGCAGACAATCAAACAAAACAACCTGTCGCTGATATCGAAAAACAAGCCAAAATTAATGCCGCAATCGAGCGGGCAAAAACATTAAAAGCAGCGGCTGCAAAGGAAACGGTCAATGATGTCAATACACAGCCAGTCATCGATTTAGACAAGCAAGCTAAAATTGATGCCGCAATTGCGCGCGCCAAAGCACAAAAGGCTGCCGCATTGAAAGCTAAAGAAAATCAACCAAAGGAATAGTTTGAACCGCTCACCCCACATTACTAATGCGCCTACAGTTAGCAGCATCATGTCCAAAGTGCTAATAGGATTACTGCCCGGCATTATTGTTTATGCATGGCTATTTGGTGGCGGCATTATCATTACGCTAACGCTTGCCACCGCAACCGCATTGGTCACAGAGGCGCTGATGCTTAAACTACGCAAGCGGTCAATACAACCTTTTTTATCAGATTACAGCGCCATTATCACGGCATGGCTCTTAGCATTAGCGATTCCACCACTGGCACCTTGGTGGTTGATTGTCGTTGGCACCGCCTTCGCCATTATTGTTGCCAAACAGCTTTACGGCGGCCTTGGCTACAACCCATTCAATCCAGCTATGGTTGGCTATGCTGTTCTATTGATTTCATTTCCAGTCATTATGACTAAGTGGCCTGCTGCATTGAGTCTAGCGCAGACAAAGCTGAGTTTTATGGATCAATTTCATTATATATTTAGCGCCACACTGCCATCCAATGTCAATATAGATGCGGTTACATCTGCCACCCCTTTAGATTACCTAAAAACGCAACTAAAACTCAATCAAAGTATGACAGTCATTCAATCAGCCCCTATTTTTGGTATAGTGGGTAGCAAAGGGGTTGAAATGATTGTGCTGGCTTACCTTGCGGGGGGTCTGTTTTTATTGCAGCAACGTATTATCACTTGGCACTTACCCATTGCATTCTTAGGCGCTATTGCCGCCATTGCTGGTCTTTTTTGGATTATTGATTCCACTCAGTTTGCCAGCCCAATGTTTCATTTATTTAGCGGCGCTAGCATGTTGGGTGCCTTTTTCATTTTAACCGATCCCATCAGTGGGCCAACGACACAAAAAGGCAAACTCTACTTTGCTGCTGGTGCCGGCATCATCACTTACTTAGTGCGCGTTTATGGCGGCTACCCTGACGGTGTTGCTTTTGCTGTTATTTTTATGAATATTTGCGTACCGCTGATTGATATGTATACACAGCCACGTGTATTTGGACACAGGGAATAAAATGGCAGAAACGCCACTTAAGCACGCGACGAAAACTGCACTCACTTTAGTGGCGTTTGCATTTACGTTTACTTTATTAATGACTGTCGTTTATCAAGTCACAAAAGCACCAATTGAAAAAAGTGAAGCGGCAGCAAGAATTGCGCTGTTCCAACAGGTTATTCCACTTAATCGCTACGATAATGCGGTTTTAGAGGATACAATTAGTATTAACCCAAGCGAGTTACTAGGCAATAAAAAAGCGAGTATGGCTCATATTGCACGGATGCATGATGTGCCAGTTGCCGTCATTTTAGAAGCCGTTGCTCATGATGGTTATAGTGGTGATATTAAATTATTAGTTGCCATCAATCATGATGGCTCTCTTTCTGGGGTGCGCGTCATTAAACATTCAGAAACGCCAGGACTGGGTGATTATATTGATATTGCAAAATCAACATGGATTAAACTATTTGATGGAGAGTCACTCTTAAAGACAAGTGACAACAATTGGGCGGTAACCAAAGATGGTGGCACATTTGATTACATGGCAGGCGCAACAATCACACCACGTGCAGTGGTTAAAGCAGTCCATAAAGCATTACAGTATTTTGAAGAAAACAAAGCGACTTTATTGCCTCCCACAACATGAACGATCGCGTCTTATAGAGGTTAAGTATGATGAATCAATTTAAGAACATTACCGAAAATGGCATATGGAAACAAAATCCTGGCGTGGTCCAGTTACTTGGCTTATGCCCGACGCTGGCAGTAACAACGACGGTAGTCAACGGCGTCAGTTTGGGTTTAGCAACTGCATTAGTTATGGCTGCTGCCAGTGGAGCAGTTTCCCCAGTAAGAAAATTTGTGCCGAATGAGATTCGCTTACCCGTATTTATCCTCGTGATTGCTGCTTTGGTTACGGTGATTGATTTGCTCATTCATGCGTTTGCAGAGCCGTTACATAAAGTACTTGGAATATTTATTCCATTGATTGTGGTTAACTGCATCGTATTGGGTCGTGTCGATGCTTTTGCGGCAAAAAATCCGCCATTACCCGCTATTTGGGATGGCTTTATTATGGGGATAGGCTTAACGTTAGTACTTGCCACACTCGGCGGTATGCGTGAAGTACTGGGCAAAGGCACTTTATTTTCAGGACTAGACTTAGCCTTGGGCGAAAACTTTAAACATGTTGTCTTCACCATTATTCCTGATTACCAAGGATTTTTACTGGCCGCTTTACCACCTGGCGCCTTCCTTGGATTGGCGTTTTTAATTGCTGCACACAACTGGATGGAGCAACGCAAAGCAGCTAAAAAACCAACAACAACAGCAAGCACCTCCCTAAAACCAGCTCATTAATCAGCATTTAATAAACAATCAATAGCAATGAATGCTGATAAACGGTTTCAGATTTTTCAACGTCTCAGTCATGCCATTCCGACACCAACCACTGAGCTTGAATATAATTCAATTTTCGAACTACTGATTGCCGTTATTTTGTCAGCACAAGCCACTGACAAAGGCGTCAACATTGCCACACGAAAACTATATGCCATCGCCAATACGCCACAAGCAATCTACCATTTAGGTGTTGAGGGTTTAGAAGGCTATATCAACACCATCGGCTTATATCATGCCAAAGCTAAAAATGTCATTGCTTGCTGTCATCAGCTCATTACGCAACATCATAGTGAAGTCCCAAATACGCGCGAAGCGTTAGAAGCATTGCCTGGTGTTGGGCGTAAGACGGCAAATGTGATATTAAACACTGCGTTTGGTCAGCCTACGATTGCAGTTGATACGCATTTATTTAGGCTTGGCAATCGCACGCGATTAGCCACTGGCAAGAATGTGTTGGCGGTTGAAAAAAAATATTTAAAAACAATTCCTAAGCAATTTTTACATGATGCACACCATTTATTGATTTTACATGGTCGCTATACTTGCACTGCACGCAATCCTAAATGTGGTGAATGTTGTATTGTTGATCTATGCGAATATAAGCACAAAGTCATCCCCAAACCGCATTTAATGTCTGGTGAGCTGGCTAATTGAAATGAACAATGCGCCAAGTTGAGACACCCATTCTAGTAGATGAAATAGTGAATCTAGCGACAAAAAAGTCGCTAAAGATTGAGCGCTCTAGTTTAGGCCTATTGCACAAAAGATTGAAATATTACAACATACTATTGTGCTAGCGTTGTTTTCAGGAAAAACCTAACATTAAAGATAATGACACATGAGTTTATTTAATCCATCACGCGATGAAGTGCGCGACTTATTTTTTAATAGCTGGGCTAAGTTTAAAGGTCAGCAAGCGCTAACCGACCTAGAAAAATTAACCATCAGCATCATCCAGATGCATCCTGAATACCATCCTATTTTAGATAAACCAGAGCAATATAAACAACAAGCTTATTTTCCGGAACAAGGTGAAACCAATCCATTTTTGCATATGAGCTTGCATTTATCGGTTTTAGAGCAGATTAGTATTAACCAACCCACAGGCATTGCGAGTATTTATACAAGCTTAAAAAACAAATACCAAGAAGAGCATTCTGCGCAACATGATATCTTAGATTGCTTAGGCGAAACTATTTGGCTGGCGCAACAGAACAAAACGGGACTAGATGCGGTCCATTATCTAGAGTTATTACACAATAAAATTGGCCAAACTACTCAATGACAAGTCATCTCAAGCAAAATAAGCATGCCCAAGCACATGATTGGCTTAACGAACACGGAGACTATCTCTACCGCTTTGCCCTAGCGCGATTACGCGATCCGCATCAAGCAGAGGATGTGGTACAAGAAACATTGATGGCAGCGCTTAAAGCAGATAATTTTAACGAACAATCCTCAGTGCGTACCTGGCTAACAGGCATACTCAAACACAAAATAATTGATCTGATACGTAAAAGCAGTCGCGAAGTAGTTGCATCCGACATGATGTCTGAAGAGGATGCTAATATGGACGATTTTTTCGATAAGGCAGGGCATTGGGTAGATAAGCCACAAAGCTGGCACATGCCAGAAAGCGCGTTAGAGCAGCAACAGTTTTTCAAAGTTTTACAATCTTGCTTAGATAAAATACCCAATAAACTTGCGACTTTATTTATGCTACGCGATGTACATGAAACGGATAATGAAGAAATTTGTAAGGAACTGAATATTACCTCGACCAATGCTTGGGTCATGTTATATCGGGCTCGCATGGGCATCAGGAAATGTTTAGAAATCAATTGGATAGGTCATTAGATAAATGATGAAATGCAAACAAGTGAGTCAGCTAGTATCACGCGCTTTAAATGAAAGGCTGTCTATGCGTGAACGTTTTTCACTTCGGCTTCATCTATTGATATGCAAGTATTGTTTACGTTTCAGTCAACAACTCAACTCCTTGAACGTTGCTATGAAGAAGATTGGGGAGGCAATTGAAACGGATACCACCATTCAATTGCCAATTGAAACAAAAAATAAAATTGCCCAATCACTTGAATCTGAACAGCAATAAATAGTTTTACTGTAACAAACTTTATTATTTACATTTTATAAAAGGAAATCATCATGAAGGTTACTAAAAAATCAATCGCATTAGCAGTTGGTGGCGCATTTGCATTGTCTCTTAGCGCAACCGCTGTTTCAGCAGCAGAAAACCCTTTTGCAATTAAAACGCTTTCTAGCGGTTATCAAGTAGCAGACAACCATGCCGACAAAACAAAAGATGGCAAATGTGGCGAAGGCAAATGTGGTGCTGAGAAAAAAGCGCATGACGGTAAATGCGGCGCTGATAAAAAAGCGCATGATGGCAAATGTGGTGCTGATAAAAAAGGGGCTGAAGGCAAATGTGGCGAAGGAAAATGTGGCCACTAGGATAGAGTCGTTTAATACGCATTCATGTCTAGCTTGAGCGATATTAATGGCGTTGGGTTGGGGTTAAAGCGTGAGCTGATTCCTCAAATACAACGCCATTTTCAGCAGCAGGATTCAAATCAATCCACTTCTGAAAGTCTTATCAGCAATATCAATTTTATCGAGATTGCGCCAGAAAATTGGATAGGCGCAGGTGGCAAGTATGCAGAACAGCTCGCATGGTTTGTAGAGCGCTACCCTATTGTATGTCACGGACTCTGTCTATCGTTGGGTGGTCCTGACCCGCTTAATACAGAATTTTTAAAACAAGTAAAACAATTTTTATCTGATCATAAGATACCGCTGTATACCGAGCACTTAAGCTATTGCAGTGACTTCTATCAAGGAGCACCTGGCTATTTATACGATTTATTACCAATTCCTTTTACAGATGAAGCTGTGCACTACGTAGCTAATCGCATCAAACAAACACAGGATATTTTAGGTCAACGTATCGCAGTAGAAAATGCATCGTTTTATTTAAAAGCGCCAATTGCCACAATGGACGAATTGACTTTCTTAAACGCAGTACTCGTTGAAGCCGACTGCTGGCTGCACTTAGATATTAATAATATTTACGTCAATAGCGTTAATTTTGGTTTTGATGCCAGTGATTTTTTAAGCAGCATTCCAGCAGAACGCATCGTTTATAGCCATGTAGCTGGACATTATCAACAAAAACCGGACTTACTCATCGACACGCATGGCGCAGACGTAATTGACCCTGTTTGGTCATTATTAGCGCAGGCTTATGCTTTATTTGGTAATTTTCCTACATTATTAGAGCGTGATAGCAACATTCCACCAATCGAAATCTTGATAAAAGAAGTCGATCAAATAGCAGCTTTACAAAGTGTAGCCGCTGATATAAAACGACGAACCAAGTCCGTCGCATAAACTGATGTTAGATTTTCAGCAATATCAACACGCTTTCACCGCACATATTCGCGATCCGATAAACAATCCAAAACCGAACAATGTCGATGAAGAGCGCATGAAAGTGTATCGCGAAGGGGTCTATAACAATATCTTTGCATCTGCTTCTGTTTGTTTTCCCGTAAGCCAGAAAACGATTGGTGCACAAAACTGGAATGCAACGATAAGAAGATTTATAGCAACGCATCATGCCAGATCACCACTCTTCAGAGAAATTCCTTACGAATTAGTCCAGTTTTTATTGAATGATACAGATACGCCTGATTATATTAAACAGCTGGCACATTATGAATGGGTAGAACTGGCTGTTGCCAACATGACAATAGACATACCGCAATTAAGTGATGAACCCAATTTATTGGACAACACGCCTGTGTTAGCGCCTGCACATATGCTGTTGCAATATGATTACCCTGTGCAAAAAATATCAGCACAATTTAAACCTAAACAAACCGAAACTACCCATTTATTTGTATTCAGAAATCATGCTTATGAAGTTCAGTTTATTGAATTAAATCCCATGGTTTTTCAGATGTTAGAAATGATTAAGCAAGGCCTAACAGGAAAACAAGCACTTAACGCCATAGCCAACCAGATACAACACCCACAACCTCAGGTAATCATTCAATTTGGTGCGGCGATATTGGACGATTTAATGATGCAACAAGCCATCATTGGAAGCGCTATTTAAATCTGAGAGATGATTGATATGGTAGCTATCTAGCAGCATTTTGTAAGGCTGACATAAGCGCCAACTGCTGTCCGGTTCAACAATTGAGGAATGCTCTCTATAATGGTACGTGTTAAGATTTTTTGAATCTTACTTTACACTTTAGTCTTAATCATAAAATGGATGTTTAATGCGCACACTTGGCAATATTATATGGTTTATTTTCGGCGGGGCATTAATGGGGCTAGCATGGTGGCTAATTGGTATGATTGCCCTCATTACAATCATTGGCATTCCATGGGCTAAGGCTTGTTTTGTCATTGGTCAGTTTTCATTCTTCCCATTTGGCAAACAAGCAATTGTGCGTAATGCACATTCAAAAATAGAAGATATTGGTACAGGTCCGCTTGGCACGCTAGGAAATGTCATTTGGTTTATTGTTGCTGGCTGGTGGTTAGTGATTGGTCACTTACTCTCGGCATTAGCATGCTTTATTACAATTATTGGTATTCCATTTGGCATTCAGCATTTAAAATTGGCCGAATTAGCCATCTTCCCTATTGGTAAAACTATCATACAAAAATAATCATGCCTGGATACATTCTTCAGAATCAATCTGACCTGTTTAATCCAAGCAATATAGAAACGATAGCCAATAAAAAACCAGCCTAAGCCGGTTTTTATTTTATTTCAACTGTTACCGCTCAATTAATCAAACATAGAACTCGCACGTTGATTTGCATCGTCAATCACTTTTTGTTTTTGTGCGTTATCTAAGCCCCACCAATCTTCAATCTCATGTAAAGTACGAAAGCAACCTTGGCATATTTGGGTAACCTCATCAATCACGCAAACACTGATACAAGGGGATGCCACTTCGTTAGATAAATCAGCCATGTTATTTCCTAATTAACTTAACGCACCATGGCATTGTTTGTATTTTTTGCCAGAACCACATGGGCAAGGGTCATTACGTCCAATTTTAACACCTTCACGCACTACGGGCTGATTCGCTTCGTCGCTATCAGCATCTGCTGAAGGTTCATTATAATCAGCATGCTGATATTGCACATTTTCTACTGGCTCAGGAGGTTCTACCGCATCTACATCCTCTCGTGTTTTAATTTGAACCAGCATCGTCACTTTGGTTACTTCAGATTTAATTGTATTCAATAAACCTGAAAACAACTCAAACGCCTCGCGTTTATACTCTTGTTTAGGGTTTTTTTGCGCATAAGAACGCAAATGAATACCTTGACGCAAATGATCCAAAGCCGACAAATGCTCACGCCAGTGGTTATCTAAACTTTGCAACATGACTGAGCGCTCGAATTGACGCATATTCTCAATACTCGCAAGCACCTCTTTTTCTGCATAGGCGCTATCTGCTGCTGCTAGCACGCGCTCGCGTAAAGTCTCCTCATGCAGATCTGGGTTCTCTTCCAACCATGATGCAATGGGCAAATCTAAACCCGTTTCGGCTTGAATTGCTTTTTCAAGCGCAGGAATTTGCCATAACTCCTCAACACTGCCTGGCGGAATATAAGTCGAGATTAAATCGGTGAGCACATCATAACGCATCGCTTTAATCGTTTCGCCAATATCAGTCGCCTCTAATAATTCGTTACGTTGCTCATAAATCACTTTACGCTGGTCATTAGAAACATCATCGAATTCTAATAACTGCTTACGAATATCGAAGTTACGTCCCTCAACTTTACGCTGGGCATTTTCAATCGCCCGAGTAACCATTGCATGTTCAATCGCCTCTCCCTCTGGCATTTTTAGGCGTTCCATAATAGCCGCTACACGATCACCAGAAAAAATACGGAGTAACTGATCTTCTAAACACAAGTAAAAACGACTAGAACCCGGATCACCTTGGCGACCTGAACGACCACGTAATTGATTATCAACGCGACGAGACTCATGACGCTCTGTTCCAATAATATGCAAGCCCCCCGCCGCCAGCACTTGTTCATGCAATTTTTCTGAATGCGCTTTTATTTCAGCAATCTTAGTTGCCTTTTGCGCATCTGTTAATTTTTCATCTGCTTCAACCATTAATATTTCTGGTTCAGGATTTCCGCCTAATACAATATCCGTGCCACGACCAGCCATATTAGTTGCAATCGTAATCATGCCTGGCTGACCTGCTTGCGCGATAATCTGCGCTTCACGTTCATGCTGTTTTGCATTGAGCACTTGGTGATCTAATTTCGCTTTGGTCAATGCTTTAGAAATAATTTCTGAATTTTCAATAGAAGTTGTACCGACTAATACGGGCTGTCCACGTTTTTGGCACTCTTTAATATCGTCGATCACCGCATTATATTTTTCTGCTGCTGTGCGATAGACTTTATCCATTGCATCTTTACGTTGCATAGGTCGATGCGTTGGAATGACGACAGTTTCTAAGCCATAAATTTGATTAAACTCATAGGCTTCTGTGTCTGCAGTACCCGTCATACCACTGAGCTTTTCGTACATACGGAAATAATTTTGGAAGGTGATAGACGCTAAAGTCTGATTCTCTTTTTGAATCTCAACACCTTCTTTTGCTTCAACAGCCTGATGTAAACCATCTGACCAACGGCGACCTGGCATCATGCGACCAGAAAACTCATCCACAATGACAATCTCGTTATCGCGCACAACATAATGTTGATCGCGATGAAATAAATTCAATGCTCGTAATGCTGCGTTTAGATGGTGCACTAAGCCAATATTTGCGGCTTCATATAAACTTGAACCTACTGGCAATAAGCCAGCCTCCTCTAAATACTTCTCAGCGTGCTCATGGCCCACCTCAGAAAAGTTCACTGACTGACCTTTCTCATCAACCCAGAAATCACCAGGCCCATCTTCTGTTTCTTGTTTAACTAATTTCCTAGCTACAGCGTTAATATGAATATACGAATCAACATCGCTTTCCGCTTGACCTGAAATAATTAATGGTGTGCGCGCTTCGTCAATTAAAATAGAATCAACCTCATCAACCAAAGCATAACTTAATGCCCGTTGCGCACGTTGTTCTGCGCTAAACACCATGTTGTCACGTAAATAATCAAATCCAAATTCGTTATTTGTACCATAAGTAATATCAGCCGCATAAGCCGCTTGCTTAGCTTCTGATTTCATTTGAGACAAGTTGATGCCAACAGTCAATCCCAAGAAGTTATACAGCTTACCCATCCACTCAGCATCGCGTTTAGCCAGATAATCATTAACTGTTACCACATGCACACCGTTACCAGTTAATGCATTTAAGTAAACAGGTAGCGTAGCCACTAAAGTTTTACCCTCACCCGTCCGCATTTCTGCAATCTTACCTGCGTTTAATACCATGCCACCAATTAACTGCACATCAAAATGACGCATTCCTAAAACACGTACACTACCTTCACGCACAACAGCAAAGGCCTCAGGCAATAGCTTATCTAATGATTCACCATCTGTATAACGCTGTTTAAACTCTGCAGTTTTTGCTCGCAAGGCTTCGTCTGACAACAGTTGTAAACTGGGCTCTAATTCGCCAATTTTTTTAGCAATTTGCGTATAGTTTTTGACCAGTCTATCGTTGCGACTACCGACTATTTTTTTGAACATCTTAGATAACATGAATTGACACCGATTTTCCGCCTGTGCGGAAACCTCAAAAGTTAGATTAGGATTTAGTTAAGTTGGGGATATTATTTTTTTATTCAAGCGAAATCAAGACTAATTTAACGTCTACTGAGATATTTTCTTGGATCCAATGGGTTCCCATTTAAACGAATTTCATAATGCAAGTGCGGGCCAGTAGAGCGTCCTGTGCTACCTACCAACCCAATGACCTGACCTTTAATAACACGATCACCCGCTTCAACTAGCAGCTTTGAGGCATGGGCATAGCGTGTTTCCAATCCTGCCCCATGACTCAATTTAATTAAATTACCATAAGCAGGAGTATGCACTGCTGCGGTCACAATGCCATCTGCCGCCGCTCGAATTTTATCACCCGTCATCGCTGGAAAATCCAAACCTTCGTGAAATGCTTTATAGCCTGTAAAAGGGTCAATACGCCAACCATAGCTCGAAGATCGGTAAGCGGCAAGCACTGGCTTAGAATTTGGCAACATGTCTTTAAGCACGCTGTTTTGCAATACATCCGCTTCAACATCATTCATATACTCATCTCTGTTGCCAACAGCAGCTGTTAAATCAGCAATTGCTGCTTGCAAATCACGCTCTGTCATCGGCGTCGCATTAATCAAAGGGCCGCCCATACCTGAGGAAGTCAACGCATCTATTGGTTTAAGATTAATATCTTTTACCTTGTCGCTACCTTTCTTGTCTTTACCTATTCCTGCCAACTTCACTAATCGTTTATTTTGCGCATCTAAACGCATAATACGCGCTTGTAATTCGCCTATTTGCTTGGCATAAGCATCTAAATGCATTTGTGAAGAGATAATAGACTGTTCTAACTGTGCCGGCGTCATCACTTTAACAACCTGATGCCTGATATTGTTTTTTTCATAAATGAATCCTGCAGCAATTAAGCAAAAAACAATAAAAAAGCCCAACAGCACCATGAGTATGTGAATACCTGAGAATATTCTAGGCTTTGCCATATGATTAGAAACTAAGATAATATTCATCGTATATTCATTCGATACTCTTTAAAATAAACGCATGCAAAAAATTAATGCCGTACTTAATAAAAATAGAAGCGAATCTAACAGCCAGCTTAATCGATTAGTTGCTCAAACAGATGCACACCTTAACCTTCAACAACTCTGGCAGGCAATTACGCCAATTGCAATTAGTCAATCCAGCTTTGCCAGCAACATTAAAGATGGCCTACTGACTGTTTATGCCTACAATAGCGGCACAGCAACAAAAATCAAATTAACTAGCACTAGCTTGTTGACTCAATTGCAAAATTTTCAACAAGAAAAATCACTTTATATGCATGACAAAGTTACTGGAATTAGGGTAAAAGTGCAAGTTAAATCTGAACAAAAGCAGGTAAAACCAAGTCAGCGCAAGATATCCAACAGTGCTGCCATCACACTTAGAAAACTCGCACTTACGCTCGGCGACTCTCCCCTTGCCGATCAATTGAACCACTTAGCAGACAACGCCAAGCGATAACTACCTCAGCTAAATCAATTAGTAGGCTGAAAACTATCCTAAGCTATTAATTTTATTAATATTTTTTAACATTTTTCACTTGTATTTATAACTATTGTTCCAACGTCTTATTAATGCCATAATGCCTCAGCTGTTACAAATCACTTACATTTTTGTAATCGCGTTTACATGATCAAATTACCAATAATTATAGTTAAGATGCATTAGAAAATTAGGAGAAGTTATGTCAATTGCAATCATAATCGCCATAGCTGCCGCAGTTTTAGCAGTGCTATATGGTTTAGTAATGAGTAAGTGGATCTCGGGGCTTCCCGCAGGCAATGCACGAATGCAAGAAATTGCAGGTGCCATTCAGCAAGGTGCGGCCGCTTATTTGGCGCGACAGTATAAGACCATCGCGATTGTCGGCATCGTATTAACCGTCGCCATCGCATTTTTATTAGATGTGACAACAGCAGTTGGTTTTGTGATAGGTGCCGTATTGTCTGGGGCGTGCGGCTTTATTGGGATGAATGTTTCGGTTAAAGCCAATGTGCGCACAGCGCAAGCCGCAACGAATGGCATAGTGCCCGCCATGGATGTTGCATTCAAGGGCGGCGCCATTACCGGTATGCTAGTAGTGGGTTTGGGCTTGTTAGGTGTTGCTGGCTTCTATTGGTACTTAGGTGCAGAAAATGCCGAAAACCTAAATCCATTGATTGGCTTAGCTTTTGGCTCTTCTCTTATTTCAATTTTTGCCCGCTTAGGGGGTGGCATTTTCACCAAAGGCGCAGATGTTGGTGCTGACTTGGTTGGCAAAGTAGAAGCTGGTATTCCGGAAGACGATCCTCGCAATCCTGCTGTAATTGCAGATAATGTGGGTGACAATGTTGGCGACTGCGCAGGGATGGCAGCTGACTTGTTTGAAACATATGCAGTGACCCTAATTGCAACCATGGTGCTAGGTGGTTTGATTGTTCACAATAGCGGTTCGAATGGGATACTATTTCCACTCATGCTAGGTGCTGTTTCCATCATTGCATCTATTATTGGTTGCTTTTTTGTAAAGGCAAAGCCAACCATGAAAAATGTGATGCCCGCGCTCTATAAAGGTCTGGCCGTTGCGGGCGTGTTATCACTGATCGCATTTTATTTTGTCACTATGCAAATGTTCCCTGACGGCATCATGATTGACACACAAACCGTTAGCGCAAATGCTTTGTTTGGTGCATGTGCGGTTGGATTAGTGTTAACAGGTTTATTAGTTTGGATTACAGAATATTACACTGGGACTGAATATGCGCCAGTCAGACATGTAGCACAAGCATCTACAACTGGTCATGCCACTAATATTATTGCTGGCATTGGTGTTTCAATGAAATCAACTGCTTGGCCTGTGCTGTCTGTTTGTTTGGCAATTTGGACATCATTTCACTTAGGCGGCTTATATGGTGTTGCAGTTGCAGCGACATCAATGTTAAGTATGGCAGGCATTGTGGTTGCATTAGACGCTTATGGGCCAATTACAGATAACGCAGGGGGTATTGCCGAAATGGCAGAACTACCGAGTAGCGTTCGTGATGTAACAGATCCATTAGATGCAGTTGGCAATACGACCAAAGCCGTTACCAAAGGTTATGCGATTGGTTCAGCTGGCTTAGCTGCGCTTGTATTATTCGCAGATTATACTCATAAGCTAGAGTCCGCTGGCATTGTGGCGAACTTTGAGTTGAGTGATCCAATGGTCATCATCGGTTTATTTATTGGCGGTTTAATTCCCTTCTTATTTGCTGCGATGGCAATGGAGGCTGTCGGTCGTGCTGCTGGTGCTGTGGTTGAAGAAGTACGCCGTCAATTCCGCGACATTAAAGGCATTATGGAAGGCACTGGCAAACCTGAGTACGGTAAAGCTGTTGATCTGTTAACTACAGCGGCAATTAAAGAAATGATGTTGCCATCACTACTGCCTGTTGCTGCACCAATTATAGTTGGCTTATTACTTGGCCCTGTTGCACTGGGTGGTTTACTCATGGGGACAATTATTACGGGACTATTTGTTGCTATTTCCATGTGTACAGGTGGCGGCGCCTGGGATAATGCCAAAAAATATATCGAAGATGGCAATCACGGAGGCAAGGGCTCTGAAGCACACAAAGCCGCGGTGACTGGCGATACTGTAGGCGATCCATATAAAGATACGGCTGGCCCTGCCATTAATCCACTGATTAAAATTATTAATATTGTGGCCTTATTGATTGTGCCATTATTGGGTACCCCTTTGTTAGGCTGAGTTAATCGGCCGTTGTTAAAAAAACCAGTGCTAGCCACTGGTTTTTTTATTCTCTATCCAGATAATTCTTTAATGGCAATCCGCTCTTAGAAAGAATGCCAACTATTTTAAATAGTCGATCCAATCCAAACACACGCTAAAGATAGCTTGAACATATGCAAACTTAGTTTTTAATCAACCTACATTTGTAACTTGTTTTTTGATTATCGGTGGCATTATGATGTCAATATACAATAAAAATTGGGTGCCAATTGCAACATTCCACTGAACACTACCATCGCTCTCAGCACGCCAATTGGCTTCGCGCGGCTGTGCTGGGAGCCAATGATGGCATTATTTCGACAGCCAGTCTTTTAATTGGGGTTGCGGCAGCCAATGCAAGCCATGACACAATACTATTAACAGGCATTGCGGGATTGATCGCCGGCGCAATGTCGATGGCGGCTGGAGAGTATGTTTCTGTCAGCTCACAAGCTGATATAGAAGCGGCTGATTTAGTCATTGAAAGTCATGCCTTAGCAACGCATCATGATAGTGAGTTAGCAGAACTCACGCATATCTATATAAGCCGAGGATTATCAACGACCCTTGCACAACAAGTGGCAAAACAATTAATGGAACATGACGCACTTGGGGCACATGCTCGTGATGAGCTAGGCTTTACTGAAACCTCACGTGCCAGACCATTACAAGCAGCACTCACATCTGGCACTGCTTTTACTATAGGCGCTTCATTGCCGCTACTAGTCACTTTTTTTGCTGCTTATAACAAAATCATGCCCATCGTCAGCATTGGCTCTTTATTATCGCTAGCGCTTCTTGGTGCACTTGCTGCAAAAGTGGGCGGGGCCAACGTGCTTATTGGCGTTAGTAGAGTAACGTTTTGGGGCGCATTGGCAATGTTTGCTACCGCAATGATAGGTCGTTTATTTGGCGTAATGACGGCCTAAAACACGTTAACAGCTTCCAAATAAAGTGTATTAAAAAAGCGCAGTAAACTGCGCTTTTTGTATATGGGGATATACGACAACTGCTAGAATGCCGGCTTCACTTTAGCTGAATTATAACGATCAACGCCATCCATAATTTCTTTATGAGCAGCATCAATATCTTCCCAGCCTAAAATTTTCACCCATTTACCCTTATCTAAATCTTTATAATGCTCAAAGAAGTGAGCAATCATTTCCAAACGCCAAGGTGAAACGTCTTTGTATGATTGTTGGAAGGCATATAAAGGACATACCTTTTGAATGGGGACCGCTAGCACTTTAGCATCATCACCAGCTTCATCTTGCATATTTAACATACCAAGGGCACGACAACGCACAACAACCCCCGGCAACAATGGCACGGGCGTAATGACTAAAATATCAACTGGATCGCCATCACCACCTAAAGTGTGCGGAATATAGCCATAGTTACATGGATATTGCATCGACGTACCCATAAATCGGTCAACAAAAAGCGATCCGCTATCTTTATCGACTTCATATTTAACTGGGTCACCATTGGCAGGGATTTCAATAATTACATTAAAATCGTTTGGCAAATCTTTACCTGAGGGTACTAAATTCAATGACATTACGTAATTTCCAATATTTTTGAGGTGCGCATTATAACAAGTGCATGTAAAAAAAGTGTTTCAAACTGCATTATTTATTTGTTGACGGCAGTTTTCTATCACTGAAAGTGGTGTGATTTTCAAAGCGATGTAAAGAAGCAGCGGAATAATAATCACATCATCAAGCTGGCCTAATATAGGAATAAAATCTGGAATTAAATCAAAGGGTAATAGCAAATACCCTATCGCCAACCAAAAAAACACTTTGGCTATGCGCGGCGTTTCAGGGTGGGCGTACAAGCACTGGTAAAACGCCAACTCTTGTTTGAGTTTGGCGGCAATATCGCCCAACGTTTGTTTAAAAGACATCAGCTTTGTATAAACGAAATAGGCAAATTGAATTAGCTGTCCACTAATGGTTTGCCAGTCAACTTTTCAAACGCTTCCATATATTTGGCGGCAGTTTTCTGGGCAATGTCCGCAGGCAAGGCAGGTGATGGTGGGGTTTTGTTCCAACCGCATTGCTCCAACCAATCGCGCACAAATTGCTTGTCATAACTCGGTGGGTTACTGCCCACCGCATAACTTTCTGCAGGCCAAAAACGCGATGAATCAGGCGTCAATACCTCGTCCATCACATGCAACACACCGTGTTCATCCAAGCCAAACTCAAATTTAGTGTCGGCAATAATAATACCTTTAGTCAACGCGTATTCAGCCGCTTTGGTGTAAAGCGCAATCGCCGCTTTTTCTACCTGGGTGGTCATGTCTTTGCCGATGAGCGCTTCCACTTGCGCGATACTAATGTTCTCATCATGCTCGCCTACCGCCGCTTTGCTCGATGGGGTAAATAAAGGTTGTGGCAGTTTTTGCGCCAACTGCAAACCCGCTGGCAACGCAATGTCGCACACCGTGCCTTTGGCTTGATATTCTTTCCAGCCACTGCCCACGAGATAACCTCGCACAATCGCCTCAATCGGTAATGGTTTTAATTTTTTCACTACAACAGCACGACCATCCAATTGCGCCAATTCAGCTGGATCACTGACGACTGAGCTTAGGGAAATCCCAGTTAAATGATTAGGCACAATATGTCCTAATTTATCAAACCAAAAATTAGCCATCTGCGTCAACATGGCTCCTTTATTCACAATACCCGTCGGCAATATTACATCAAAAGCAGATAATCGATCTGAGCTAACCATCAACAAGTGATTGGCATCAATATCATAAATATCGCGCACTTTGCCTTGATGCAATAGTTGTAAACTAGAAATATTGGTTTTGAGTAATGCAGACTTGACCATAGTGAATATACAATAAAATAATCATCTTATTATAATCTGATGCGCTTGCATTGTCTTATTCACTAGGATAATAAATACGGGAAACACACAACTAAATCAGCTTGTTTTGACCTATTTGTAAAATCTTCATGGTATTAGTCCCACCTGGGTGACCAATAGGTTCGCCGAATGTAAAAATGACAGTATCGCCATGCTCAACCACCTTTTCTTTTAGTAGCACCTCTTCCATTTCATGCAAAATTTCATCCCGATTTTTACCTTCTTGATCAATCGGGAAAGGATATACACTACGGTAAAGCGTCAGTTTACGTCTGGCTACGCGATCAGGAGATAAGGCATAAATAAGTGCCATATTATCTTTTTGTGCTAGCCAATGCGCAGTATTACCAGATTGGGTTAAGGTTGCGATTGCTTTAATTTTTAGTCGCTGTGCAATATAAATCGTTGCCATGGCAATGGATTCATCTGACTGACTAAATTCATTACGGCTCACGCGTGAGTCAAATCGCGTAAAATACTCTTTCTCTGCAGCCACAGCAACACGATGCACCGCGTGTATCGTTTCTAAAGGATACTGTCCGGTCGCAGTTTCCGCAGAAAGCATGACAGCGTCTGTGCCATCCAAAATAGCATTGGCAACATCTGATACTTCGGCGCGCGTTGGAATTGGATTGTAAATCATCGATTCCATCATTTGCGTGGCTGTAATAACTGGTTTGTGGTGAATACGCGCCATCGTGATTAAGCGTTTTTGTAAACCAGGTACGGCAGCATCACCAACCTCGACACCCAAATCACCACGGGCCACCATAATGGCGTCCGATGCGAGGATAATTTCTTCTGCGGCATCGATGGCTTCTGCCCGCTCAATTTTAGCAACGATACCTGCAGTACCCCCGGCCTCCGTCACCAGACGGCGAGCCAAATGAATATCTGCAGCAGCACGTGGAAATGAAATTGCCACATAATCTGCTTCTAACGCTACTGCCGTTTTAATATCTGCTTTATCTTTTTCAGTTAATGCTTCAGCACTTAAACCACCACCTTGTTTATTGATGCCTTTATTATTGGATAAAATACCGCCCGCTAGGACTACACAATAAATTTTACTGCCCTGAACCCGATCAACTTGCATGGTGATACGACCGTCATCCAGCAGCAATATTGTGCCTTCATCAACCTCTTTTGGCAGTGCTTTATAATCCAATCCAACATGGTCTTGATCGCCCATGACACAATTAGCATCTAATATAAAAATATCACCAGATTTTAAGGTAATATGGCCCGCTAAAAACTGACCGATTCGAATTTTTGGCCCTTGCAAATCACACAACACGCCAATCGGTCGATTCAACTTAAGCGCGATACTGCGGACTATATTTGCTCTAGCGATATGCTCCTCAGCTGTACCATGAGAGAAATTTAATCGTACAACATTGACGCCGGCAGTAATCAGACGCGCCAGCATCTCCTCACTGGTGGAAGAGGGTCCTAATGTTGCCACTATTTTGGTTCTGCGTATCGTCAAAAGTAACTCTCATTGAAATGAATGTAGATTAATTATAACGTCTCAGCTAAAACCAGCTCTTCAAGACGCATATATTCCATGACTGACTTATATTTAAACATATGCTGCATTAGTCGAATTAAATTACACGTATAGCCATATTCATTATCATACCAAGCCACTACTTTAACAAAAGTCCGATCCAACATAATGCCAGCGCCTGCATCAAATATACTAGCGGCTGGATCACCTCGAAAATCAGTGGAGACTACACTGTCTTCGGTATAGGCCAATACATTTTTTAATCGTCCAAGAGCAGCGGCACGCATTGCTGCGCAAATTGCTTCATAGCTTGTTTCTTGATTCAACTCGACGGTAAGATCAACGACCGATACGTCGGCGCTAGGTACACGCATCGCCATGCCTGTTAGCTTTTTATTCAAGACTGGTATTACTTTACCTACTGCTTTTGCAGCGCCAGTGCTAGATGGAATAATATTATCGAATACGCTTCGCCCACCACGCCAATCTTTTTTTGACACGCCATCGACAGTTTGTTGCGAAGCAGTCGCCGCATGAATGGTGGTCATTAAGCCGCGTTTAATACCAAATGCATCGTTGAGCACTTTTGCGATTGGTGCTAATGCATTGGTTGTGCAAGATGCTGCTGAAACAATTGTTTCGCCTTGATAATCTAGATGATTCACGCCAAAAACAAACATGGGCGTATCATCTTTGCCTGGTGCAGACTGCACCACCTTTTTAGCACCGCTATCAATATGCGCTTGGCAACTTTCTTGCGTTAAAAAGACCCCAGTACATTCTGCTACCACATCAACTTTTGATGCGGCCCAATCAATATTCATTGGATCTTTTTCTGATGAAATCAATATTCTTCTTCCATCAACCACTAAATAATTGCCCTCTATTTTTGCATCAAAGCGAAGCCGCCCATGAACGGAGTCATATTTCAGCATGTATAACATATAGTCCGGCTCTTCTAATCCATTGATCGCAACCACCTGCACATCGGCAAATAGTGGCTCATTCAGTGTTGCACGTAAGAACATACGCCCAATTCGACCAAAACCATTGATACCTACCCGTATAGCCATTTCATTCTCCTGAACATTAGCAATTAGCTATAAGTAAGCAATTTTAGTGCTAGATATGAGCACAGCCCTAAAAAGAGCTTGAACTATGTATGGGTTGCGCCATTACTTATACCTAAGTAATGGCTATTTTAGATTAGCTACGTGACTCTAATATTTCAACGGCTGGTAATTTTTTACCCTCTAAAAACTCCAAGAAAGCGCCGCCTGCGGTAGAAATATAACTGACTTTGTTGTAAATATTGTATTTCTGAATCGCAGCTATCGTGTCGCCACCGCCCGCTAAGGTAAAGGCTTTGGTGTTCGCAATTGCGTTCGCAATCGTTTTTGTGCCCTCACCAAACTGGTCAAATTCAAACACCCCAACGGGGCCATTCCAAACCACGGTTCCAGCGTTCATAATAATCTCAGCCAGCTGTGCAGCAGACTTAGGCCCAATGTCAAAAATCATGTCATCTGCAAGTACTTCATCCGCATTTTTAAGTACCGCTTTTTCATTGACATCAAATTTTTTGCCACACACAACATCCGCCGCAATCGGAATTGTTGCACCACGATCGGTCATTTTCTTGATTAATGCTTTAGCAGTGGGCACTAAATCATGCTCGCTTAATGACTGCCCTATCTCATGACCAGCCGCTTCTAAGAATGTATTCGCGATACCCCCTCCAACGACCAGCTGATCCACTTTTTCAGATAAGCTTTCTAATACAGTGAGTTTAGTAGAGACTTTACTGCCGCCGACAATCGCCACCATTGGGCGTGCCGGACTGAGCAGTGCTTTAGTCAAGGCTTCTAACTCTTCTGCCAATAAAATGCCAGCACAAGCAATTGGCGCATATTTAGCTATACCGTGGGTGCTCGCTTGTGCGCGGTGCGCGGTGCCAAAAGCATCCATCACAAATACATCGCATAAGGCTGCATATTTTTTCGCCAAAGCATCATCATTTTTATTTTCACCAACATTGAAACGACAATTCTCCAGCAGGATAAGTTGCCCATTCTCAGTCGTCATGCTGCCTGCTGGCGCTTCATCACTTAACCAATTTTTGACTAGGCGCACTGGCTGACCAAGCTTTTCTGACATCACATCTGCAACAGGTTGCAATGAGTTTTCTGCTGAGTAAATACCCTCTTCAGGACGGCCTAAATGCGAAGTAACCATGACTTTCGCGCCAGCCTTAAGCGCAAATTCAATTGTTGGCATAGAGGCAGTAATACGCGCATCAGAAGTTACTTTTCCATCAGACACAGGCACATTTAAATCTGCACGAATAAACACACGCTTGCCACGCAAATCTAAGTCGGTCATTTTAATAAACTTCATTTTATTTCCCCTCTGAGTATTACCACGCTGATACGGTTATGATTGAGCAATATGTTGCACCAGACGAAGCAAGTTACAGGTGTAGCCATATTCATTATCATACCAACCTACCACCTTAACAAAAGTGCTATCCAACATAATGCCTGCGTCCGCATCAAAAATACCTGCTTCTGGTTGACCGCGAAAATCAGTTGAAACAACCTTGTCATCGGTATAGCCTAAAGCACCTTTTAATTCACCTTGTGAAGCCAGTTTCATTGCCGCACAAATTTCGGCATAACTGGTTTCTTTTTCTAGTTCGACAGTTAAATCCACAACTGAAACATCAGCTGACGGCACGCGCATCGCCATACCAGTTAATTTTTTATTCAGTGCTGGAATCACCTTGCCAACGGCCTTAGCCGCGCCAGTGCTAGATGGAATAATATTTTCAAAAACACCACGCCCACCACGCCAATCTTTTTTACTCGTCCCATCCACTGTTTTTTGCGAAGCAGTCGCCGCATGTACAGTCGTCATTAAGCCACGTTTAATACCAAAGTTATCTTGTAATACTTTGGCTAACGGCGCTAAGGCATTGGTTGTGCATGATGCAGCTGAAACGATAGTTTGACCACTATATTCTTGATGATTAACACCATACACATACATCGGCGTATCATCTTTTCCTGGTGCCGATTGCACCACTTTTTTAGCACCACTATCAATGTGTGGCTGACAAGTTTCTTGTGTTAAAAATACCCCAGTTGACTCAACAACAACATCAACACCTGCCGCTGCCCAATTGATATTTGACGGATCACGTTCCGCGGTAATTTGAATGTTATTACCATTCACAACAAATTGGTTATTATCGGTATTAATCTCTGCATTAAAGCGGCCATGTACCGAATCGTATTTCAACATATAACCCATATAGGCAGTGTCATATGAGCAGTTAATAGCAACCACTTCAATGTCGCTAAATTCCGCCTCTTGCATAGCCGCACGCAACACCATACGACCAATTCGACCAAATCCATTAATCCCTACACGAATCGCCATCTATCTCCCCTAACTTATACAGTTTTCAACATCTCGCAAGTTTACCAAAAAAAAGGCCCCTAAACGGGGCCCTTTTACTTTACTTGCGTTAAATCAAACTGAGTTAATGATTCGAACTTAATTAACTATTAAAGTACAGATTTAACCGTTGCAACTACATTTTCAACTGTGAAGCCGAAATGTTTCATCACAACGCCACCTGGTGCTGACTCACCGAATGTATCGATACCAACAACTGCACCGTCTAAACCAACATACTTACGCCAGAAATCTGGGTGAGCAGCCTCAACAGCAACACGTTTCACACCTGGTGTTAATACGCTGTCTTTATAAGCTTGGTCTTGACGATCAAACACATTGGTTGAAGGCATTGAAACCACACGCACCTTTGTACCTGCTGCATTTAATTCAGCCGCAGCATCAATTGCTAATGTTAATTCTGAACCGTTAGCAATGATGATAACTTCAGCACCAGCAACATCAGAGAATACATAACCACCCTTACGGATTAGGTCAAAGTCTTTAGCATCATGCTTGATACCTGGCACGCCTTGACGGCTTAATACCAAGCTAGTCGGACCATCTTTACGCTCAGCAGCAACCACCCATGAGATCGTTGTTTCTGTTGAATCAGCTGGACGCCATACATCCATATTAGGGATATAACGCAAACCAGCGGTGTTTTCTACTGGTTGATGGGTAGGACCGTCTTCACCTTGACCAATAGAGTCATGGGTTAACACATAAACCACACGTTGATGCATTAATGCAGACATACGCATACCGCTCTTCATGTAGTCAGAGAACATATGGAATGTACCACCGTATGGCAAGAAGCCACCATGCAATGCCATACCGTTCATAATCGCTGCCATACCAAACTCACGCACACCGTATGAGATATAGTTACCTGGTTCTTTACCGCTTACATGTTTGAATTCTTTAGCCGCTGTTAGGTTTGAACCTGTTAAGTCAGCAGAACCACCTAAGAACTCTGGCAAGATTGGCGCAAGTGCAGTAATTGCTTTTTGTGAAGCTTGACGAGTTGCCAATTTCTCAGCTTTTTCGTTTGTTTCTGCAATGATTGCATTGGTTAATGCTTTCCAGTCAGCTGGTAATTCGCCTGCCATACGGCGTTTGAATTCGGCCGCTTCTGCTGGGAATGCTTTTTCGTAAGCCACAAATTTCTCGTTCCAAGCCGCTTCTTTTGCAGCGCCTTTATCTTTTTGATTCCAACCATCGTATACATCTTGTGGAATTACAAAGGGATCGTGTGGCCAATTGATTTCTTTACGTACTAAAGCCACTTCGTCTTCACCTAAAGCTGCACCGTGACAATCGTGTGATCCTGATTTGTTTGGCGAACCCTTACCAATGATGGTTTTACAGCAAATCAATGATGGTTTATCAGTGACTTTTTTTGCTTCATCAATGGCTTTTTGGATAGCATCAGCATCATGTCCATCAACAGAAACAACATGCCAGCCGTATGATTTAAAACGACCTACTGTATCATCTGTATACCAACCTTCAATATGACCATCGATAGAAATACCGTTGTCATCCCAGAAAGCCATTAGTTTACCAAGACCCCACGTACCAGCCAAAGCACAAGCTTCATGCGATACCCCTTCCATCATACAACCATCACCTAAGAACACATAAGTATAGTGATCTACAATGTCATGACCTGGCTTATTGAATTGGTTAGCTAACAATTTCTCAGCCATTGCAAAACCAACGCCGTTTGAAATGCCTTGGCCTAATGGACCTGTTGTTGTCTCAATACCTGGCGCATAACCATACTCTGGATGACCAGCACATTGTGAATGTAATTGACGGAAAGAAGCCAATTGCTCCATCGGCAAATCATAGCCTGTTAAATGCAATAATGAATAAATGAGCATAGAGCCATGACCATTTGATAATACGAAACGATCACGATCTGCCCAATTAGCATTGTTTGGGTTGTGATTCATGTTGTGATTCCACACAACCTCTGCAATTTCAGCCATGCCCATAGGCGCGCCTGGGTGACCTGAGCTTGCTTTTTGCACTGCATCCATACTCAGCGCACGAATAGCATTACATAAGTCGGTACGAGTTGCCATTGTTATCTCCCTATCGATAGTTATTGAGTCGTTTTATATTTAAAGATATAAACCGCATTTGAATTCTTAAAAAAGCGGTCGTATAACCACTTTTCCGCAAAGGGGTAAATTATTGCTTATATAGCCTTTTTGAGCAAGGTTTACCACTGGGAAAAGTGTAAAAACATAGAAATAATGCTCGTTAGCGTCACCGCACTGTCCATTTGCTTTTATTTCGGCAATTCACCGCATACAATCATCAATCATGGCTTAACACCAATCGACGTAATGACTGCCTGTATCGCCATACAATTACCTTTAGCGTCATCAAACGATAATAAAGGCACCAAGTCATGTAGCACACAATCACTAAAGTGCTCAATTTCTAAATTGAAATGATTACTCATCGGCAACTTCTCCTCGCCACTTTTGCCGTTTTCGGTTTCCCAACTAATAACGGGCACATCTGTGCCATAAGTCCAGGCGTTATGGCATTTAATCCAACCTTTATCGCCAATAATTTCATATTCTGCTTTTCGACTACGTTCAAAACTAATGTCAAAATGACCGAAACGCGCACGCCCTTTTGCATCTTTACCAAAATCCAATACGCCGCTAGCGACCATATCTGCACCATGTGTATTCAACTTAGCATGCGCAATGACCGATTGTGGATTCGCCGGCTGACTTTCATGTTGAAAACACCAGCGCAACACATGAATCGCATAAGGCCCAATGTCCCACAAGGCGCCGCCGCCGTCAGCCATGCTGCGATTAACGCGATACATGCGAGAAGGCTGCATTAAAAATGAAAAGCTGGCTCTTGCTGACAACACATCGCCAATGAGGCCCGCATTAATCATGTCATGTAATTTAGTATGTTGCGGATGAAAGCGATACATAAATCCTTCCATCACTTTCACCCCATACTCTTTAGCGGCAGATTCCATTTTAATCACATCCACCAGATTGGTTGCCATTGGCTTTTCTATCAAGATATGCTTGCCAGCCTTAATTGCCTTCATCGCCCATTCGGCATGCTCTTCATTAGCCATTGGACAATAAATCGCTTCAACATTATCATCTGCAATTAGGCTTTCTAAATCGTCGTAATACGTTACATCAGCGTAATGAGGTACAGTAGCATATTGCTCATAAACTGCTTTTGCTGCACCAGCACGACGACTAGCAATTGCCACTAATTGTGCATTGGGCGCTTCCATAATTGCTGGTAATAAACGCTGATTGACGCGTGCCGCACCTAATATGCCCCACTTTAATTTACGTTCTGCCATCATTATTTTCCTCAATTGAATGTCAAAAAACATTATACAATGCAACAAATGTCATGATGACATGACAACCTCTTTTGAGTATTTTTAAATGACAACAGATGCAATATCCTTTGATTGCCAAACTTGCGGCGCATGTTGCGCTTATTTTCGCATTTCATTTTATTGGGCTGAGACTGATGCACATCCTTTAGGTCAAGTACCCCAAGGCATGACAAAGGCCATTAGTCCACATTATGTTGCCATGCAAGGTTCAACCACCAAACCGCCAAGATGCGTTGCCTTAGCTGGAGACATTGGCCAGTCGGTTGCTTGTACAATTTATGAAAAACGCTCTAGCACTTGCAGAGCGTTTGAAATGGGTAGCGACGGCTGCTTTAAAGCGCGAAAAGCGCATGGCCTGCCTACATAACAATCTCTCTATCTCTTCAATCATTTAACGACAAAAAGCGCATTATGCTCACCTCAGAAGTAGATCCACTAGCGCAGGCAATCGATGCGATTGCTAATCAAGGCTATGCCGTTATCGACAATTTTTTATCGCCTGAGGATATTGCCCTGCTGGCAGACATCATAAAAAATAAATGGCTAAACGGCCAAATGATAAGCGCCAAAACGGGCAAAAGTGGGCTAAAAAATCAAGATATCCGTAGTGATTATATTGCTTGGTTAGAGGCAGAAGACACGAATCCTACTGTTCAAGCCTATTTTAGAAAAATGGAAATGCTTAGATTATTATTAAACACACAATTGTTTATGAACGTACAAGAGCTTGAAACGCATGTAGCGCTTTACCCTATCGGCAGTCGATACCAAAAGCATCTCGATCAATTTAGTCATGGTTCGTCACTTAGTCATGGATCAGGGAATATTCAGCATCGTCAATTAAGCGCGGTTTTATATCTCAATCAAAACTGGCAAGCACATCACGGTGGTGCATTAAAATTGTATTTAGATGCAGAAAATGCGTTGGATATTCTGCCTCATGCAGGCCGTATTGTACTTTTTTTATCTGCTAAATTTTGGCATGAAGTCTTACCAGCAGAACGTGAGCGCCTCAGCTTAACCGGCTGGTTTAGAACCCGAAATCATGTCCTCATTTAACTCCATCGATATAAAACCTGCATATGCAATTTGCTAACATACAATGGAAAAATCAACAGCCTTACTCACTCGACTTTAACGATGTTTATTATTCGTCCGATGATGGCTTAGCTGAAACTGATTATGTATTTATTCAACACAATCAGCTCAATCAACGTTTTACTCAATTAGATAAAAATCGCTTTACGATTATTGAAACTGGCTTTGGTACAGGGCTTAACTTTTTTTGCGCGGCACAACATTTTTTAGCGCATGCGCCGAAAAATACTACCCTGCACTATATTTCGATTGAACGTTATCCATTAACAATCAACGACTTCATTAAAGCAAACCGCTATTGGTTTGTCTTTGAGCAAATGGTGCAACAGTTAGCAAACACTTACTCTCAATTATACGATGGATTAAACAAACTAAGTTGTTGTGATAACCGTATACAACTTGATTTATGGATAGGGGATGTGAATCAGCTCCTACCGCAAATAAATACAATAGCCGATGCATGGTTTTTAGATGGGTTTGCGCCTGCAAAAAATGGTGATATGTGGTCTGAACGATTATTTAATGACATTGCTCGCTTATCACAAACCAACACTACATTTGCTACATTCACCAGTGCAGGCGACGTAAGACGTCAATTACAAAGCGCTGGTTTCAAAGTAAGAAAAACGGCTGGCTTTGGCAAAAAACGTGAAATGCTACACGGCATCTATGTCTAACATCGTGCTACCATTTAACCTCAACTTGTTTTACTGAAGGCTTCATTTTGTTCACTGTCATGTTACAAATGGCAACGCTAATTGCCATTGGCATCATCTGGCAACGTATTGCACCTAAACACATATCTGTCCTATCACATCGCCGCGCGTTGACCGATTTAGTGTTTTATATTTTGTTACCAGCACTGGTATTAAATGTCATGTGGCAAGCGCCACTCAATATCGATTCTATTAAAATATCTGCTACCGCATTATCTAGCTTGCTAGCTTCGCTTGCGATCATGTGGATAGTGCTACAATTTCTTAACGTCAATCGACCACAGAAAGGCGCATTATTAATCGCCGCCACTTTTCCCAATGCTACTTATATGGGCTTACCAGTGACAGCGCAAGCGCTTGGGGATTGGTCGCAAGTCATCGTATTGAAATATGATTTATTCGCTTGCACGCCAATGGTGCTAACACTCGGTATATTAATCGCAAATCACTTTGGCGAATCAAATTCCGAAGTTCACCCTATGCGAGAGTTAGCTAAAGTCCCACCATTATGGGCATTATCGGTTGCGCTATTGTTGAATCTAGCCAATATTACACAACCTGAAGAAGTACATAACGGACTAGCCATTTTGGCAGGTGGCGTTGTGCCATTAATGCTCATCGCATTAGGCATGAGCATCCGTTGGGATACGCTCACATTAAAACACTTACCTACTTTATTACCTGTCAGCATCATCGCATTAATCATTGCACCAATTGTCGCTTACACCATTGCAACCGCATTACATTTGCCAAACGACATCTTAATCACCAGTGTGATCCTTGCCGCCATGCCAACCATGATTTTTGGGATTGTGATTTGTGAGCGCTATCAGCTGGATAGCAACCTTTATGCTGCCGCTATCTTTTTAACAACCTTTTTGAGCATCGGCTCATTGACGATTTGGTTTCATTTACTCGCTTAAACTCTTACTCAACAACCCACTTAATACTACAACCAATACTTTGTATTTGTTGTTTTGGACCTTGCCCAGTTTCTGCCACTTGTTTCATTGCATAAAATAAATCGCGCGTACTTTCTGGCGCGGTTTCTTTACGGCTTTCATCAAAGCGTCCGCGATATTGCAATTCACCCTGATTATTAAAGCCAAAAAAATCTGGCGTGCAAACTGCACCGTAAGCTTTAGCCACGGCTTGCGTTTCATCTAACAGATAAGGAAACGGAAAGTCCATTTCAAGTGCAATTTGTTGCATATGATTAAAGCTATCTTCAGGGTAGTCGGTAGGGTCGTTGGACATAATCGCCACTGTATTCACACCCAACATTTTTAATTCGCGCACATCGGCAATCAGGCGCGGCAGAATCGCTTTAACATAAGGGCAATGGTTGCAAATAAACATCACTAGCAAGCCATTTTTACCCATGACCATGTCGCGCGACAAGGTCGTGCTATCAACATTTTTCAAACTAAAATCTGGGGCTTGCCAACCAAAGTCACATACAGGCGGATGAATGCTTGCCATCATTAACTCCTAAAACAATTTATAATCTCAATATTACCATTTTTTAACAGCCAGCCGCATGCCACAAAATCGCTTTTATTGCCCAGAAAAACTAGCCTTAGGCGCTATTGTTAGCCTGCCAGAATCCGCGGCAATTCACGCTGCCCGCGTATTACGCATGACTGTGGGTGACCAAGCGATTTTATTCAACGGCGATGGTCATGACTACACTTGCGAACTAATGTTGGTAAAAAAAAATGAAGTGTTAGCTAAAGTAAATGCCAGTAAACCAATTAATAACGAGTCACCACTCAATATCACTTTATTACAAGGCATATCTAGCGGCGACCGCATGGATTACACCATCCAAAAAGCAGTAGAACTTGGCGTCAATCATATCCAGCCGATTGCTACCGAACGCAGCGTAGTCAAGCTAAATCAAGAACGCGCCGCCAAACGCTTAGCGCACTGGCAAAATGTGGTGCATTCTGCTTGTGAACAATCTGGTCGTGCAGTGATTCCGCAAGTAGCAGAACCAAAGTCACTGAGTCTTTGGCTAGCCGAAAACCTACATCAAAATCAATGTCGCATTCTGCTCAATCCAATTGGCGCAAAACGCCTTGCAGAAATAGAAAAACCAAGCCTTAAAACAAACCATGAAATTCAATTACTCATCGGCGCAGAAGGCGGCTTAAGTCCAAATGAAATAGCAATAGCGAATAAAAACGGCTTTCAATCCATTATGTTAGGGCCGAGAATTTTAAGAACTGAAACCGCAGCATTGGCAGCAATGGCGAGTATGCATAGTGTTTGGGGCGATTTCTAAGCAAACAAACCCGCTGAGCAACGCAATGATTCAACTTCATTTGCTGAAACCAATGATCGAGCACTCATCATGTAAAGCATTAATCAAACATCTTACCAATGTAGTTCAACCGTTTTTATCGAGACAGACTGGTTTTAGCAACAATATTATTTGCATTAAATACAAATTTAATTTAATATTTTGTATTATTTACATAAATTAAATCATGAATTTAGGCATCATCATCCGAAATCGGCGCCAAGCCGCAAAAATGACATTAGAAGCGCTTGCGAAGGCAATTGATGCTGATGCAGGAAATTTATCACGTATTGAACGCGGCGAATTGGGCATTTCTGAAGCACAGATTCGCAAAATTGCGCATGCATTAAATACCACGCCTGCCAGCTTATTTTCTGAAAGTGACGCCGATCAAATTGCACCTACCGTTAGTACTGCCATCGAATCTCCGTTAGAAAATCCGATGGATTTTGTGCATTGGTTCCGTTCTGCTGCGCCTTATATTCATGCCTTTGGTGGACGAACGTTTGTGATTGCTTTTGGTGGCGAGGTAGTGAGTGAACAGCAATTTATTGCGCTCTCACATGATTTAAACTTGCTTGCTAGTTTAGAAGTGAGATTAGTCTTAGTACATGGCGCTCGCCCGCAAATTGAGCAACGTTTAATACGAGAGCATTTAACGCCCGCTTATCACGAAGGGTTACGTATTACTGACGATGCCGCAATGGAAGCGGTTAAAGAAGCTAATGGTGCGGTACGGGTAGAAATTGAAGCATTACTCTCCATGGGTATTGCTAATTCTCCAATGGCTGGGGCAGATATACGTGTGGCGAGCGGCAATTTTGTAACCGCAAAACCAATTGGTGTCATTGATGGCGTTGATTTGCAACACACTGGTGAAGTGCGCAAAATTGATGCGATCGGTATTCAAAAGCGGTTGGATGATGGTGAGATGGTGTTGCTATCACCAATGGGCTACTCGCCAACAGGTGAAACGTTCAATTTGTCTTTAGAGGATGTTGCCGTCAGTACAGCAATAGCACTTGATGCAGAAAAATTAATTTTTCTAATGGATACCCAAGGCGTTAAAAACTTACGCGGGGAATTGCTGCGTGAAATGACCGTAGATAAAGCCAAAAACTTGCTCAACAACGCCTATGAAAATGATGCGCCAGTACATTTTACTGAGGATATTGAATATTATTTAAACGCTGCTGTTAAAGCCAGCGAGCATGGCGTTGCACGCACCCATTTGATTTCCCGTCACATTGATGGCGCGATTATTCAAGAGCTATTCACACTCAGTGGAATTGGTACCATGGTGACAGAACTGCCACTGGAAACAATGCGACAAGCAACGATCGATGATGTTGGCGGCATTCTTAAACTGATTGAGCCATTAGAAAATGAAGGGATATTAGTACGACGTGGCCGCGAACAAATCGAAATGGATATTCAGCACTTTTATGTGATGGAGCATGACAATAGAACCATTGGCTGCGCTGCGTTGCATCCTTACATTGAGGATAAAATGGCAGAATTTGCTTGCTTGGCAATTGATCCACAATATAGAGGTGGTGGGCGTGGTGATAAGCTATTTCATTATTGTCAGCAACAAGCCAAAGCACTTGGTTTTAATACCCTATTCTGCCTAACAACACGGACAGAGCATTGGTTTGTTGAGCGCGGCTTTGATTTATCATCCATTGCGCAATTGCCACCATCTAAACAACAGCTATATAACCTACAAAGAAAATCAAAGGTCTATATTAAACAGTTGTAGGTTAAACGGTTGTAGTTTTATCCTGCTTTATAAGGACTTTGCTTTCATCAAGTAGCGGTTTTTAGTTACAATCTATTTTATTCATTCATTCGGACATTAACACATGATTAGCGAATCTGCCGCCGCCAAAAAAGCCAAAACACTTTCCGAAGCGCTGCCTTATATTAAACGCTTTTTTGACAGAACCATCGTCATTAAATATGGTGGTAACGCGATGACAGATGAAAAGCTAAAAGCATCGTTTGCCAGCGATGTGGTGTTGCTTAAATTAGTTGGTATGAACCCAGTGATTGTGCATGGCGGCGGCCCGCAAATTAATCAAATGCTCGACAGAGTTGGTAAAAAAGGTGAGTTTATCCAAGGCATGCGGGTGACCGACGAAGAAACCATGGATATTGTTGAAATGGTGCTTGGTCATGTTAATAAAGAGATTGTGCATTTAATTAATCGGCATGGCGGAAAAGCGGTTGGCTTAACAGGACAAGATGGCAACTTTATCCGTGCAGACAAACTCATGATGGAAGATATTAACGACAAGTTAAAAATGATTGACGTTGGTCAGGTGGGTAAAATCAGCGCCATCGACCCTAGCATCATCACCTTCTTAGACAGTGGTGACTTTATCCCTGTGGTTGCGCCAATTGGCGTTGGCGAAGACGGTAATACCTTTAATATCAATGCCGATGTGGTAGCAGGTAAATTAGCTGAAATTTTAAAAGCAGAAAAACTCGTGCTATTAACCAATACGCCCGGCGTATTAGATAAAGATGGCACTTTATTGACCGGCTTAACACCAAAGCAGATTGATGCAATGGTTGCAGATGGCACCTTATCCGGTGGCATGCTCCCCAAAATAGGTTCCGCTTTAGATGCGGCCAGAAGTGGCGTCAAGGCAGTACATATTATCGATGGCCGTGTAGAGCATGCTTTATTACTCGAAGTCTTAACTGATGAGGGTGTTGGTACATTGATTAAAGCCAATTAATCAGAACGTCTATCACCAATGTCAACCGTTTGGGTGTTTGATTTAGATGATACGTTGCATGATGCTTCAGCCCATATTTTTCCAGTTATGAATGGCGCCATGACGCAGTACATTCAGCATGCACTAGAGATGGATGAAGTAACTGCGGATCAATTGCGTCATCATTACTGGAAAGCATATGGCGCAACGCTCAAAGGATTAATGCGACATCACAGCACCAACCCGCATCATTTTTTAAATGAAACGCATCTGTTTCCCGATTTAGCTGAGCGCGTCATTCAAACAAAGCGTTTACGTCACCTGCTGCTCAACTTAAAAGGTCGTAAAGTGATCTTTACCAACGCACCGCGCAACTACGCGATGCGTGTACTCGCACTGCTTAAAATTGACGATATTTTTGAATTAGTCTTTAGTGTAGAGTCCACAAGATTCCACGCAAAACCGTCAATACGCGGATTTAAAACGTTATTAAAAACCATCAATGCAAAATCAAGCAATTGCATTATGGTAGAAGATAATCTGGCTGCGTTAATGACCGCCAAACGCTTAGGCATGAAAACAATCTGGATTAATCAGCGATTGCATAAACCAAACTTTGTGGATTTTCGATTAAGTAAGGTGTCAGCTCTGGCTCACCTTACGCTATAATCGAACAACACATATTAAGATTATTTCAGGGAATCGTATGGCAGGTGAACGTAAACAACAAATCTTAGAAACGCTAGCAAAAATGCTAGAAAACCCTAAACGCGAAAAAATAACAACGGCTGCACTGGCTGCAAAATTAGGCGTATCTGAGGCCGCACTTTATCGTCATTTTGCGACGAAAGCACAAATGTTTGAAAGCTTAATTGAATTTATTGAAACCAGTATTTTTGGTGTGATTAATAAAATCACAACAGAAGAACAAGAAGGCAGTAAACAAATTTTATTGATTGTGAGTATGTTACTTCGTTTTGCTGAAAAGAATCCAGGCATGACCCGAGTGCTCATCGGCGATGCTCTCGTCAATGAAAACGAACGTTTACAAGATCGCATTAACCAACTGCACGACCGTATTGAAGTCTCTCTTAAACAGTGTTTAAAGATAGCAGTCGCAACGTCTGGCAAAAAGATACTGCCGGAAAGTCAAGCCAATTTAGTGATGTGTTTTGTGATTGGTCGCTGGCATCAGTTTGTAAAAAGCGGCTTTAAACGCAAGCCGTTAGAATACGTACAGCATCATCTCGGTAGCATCATCTAATAAAAAATCCAACTAATCGTTGGATTTTTTATTATGCTTCGCGTTAGAGGAGGACTTTTTCGATACCGCCGTTATTGGCTTTCTCTATGTAATTTTGCATCCAATCTTCACCCAGTATATGCTTAGCCATTTCAACCACAATATAATCCGCTTCGATTCCCGTATCATCGCCATAACGAGACAATCCCTGCAAGCAACTTGGACAACTGGTCAATATTTTCACCGCTTGTTCAGGCTTACCAACTGTTAAGCCCATCTTTTGCATCCCTTTTTCTAACTCTTCTTGCTTACGAAATTTCACTTGTGTCGCGATATCTGGTCGCGCTGCTGCAAAAGTACCGCTCTCACCGCAACAACGGTCATTAAGCTCTACCTCTTGCCCCATTAATTGATTCGTCACTTCAAGTGGCTTATACGTTTTCATTGGGCTATGACATGGATCGTGATACATGTAACGTGTACCCGTAATATTAGATAGCTTTTGATCCTTTTCCATCAAATATTCGTGAATATCCAACAGGCGACAACCCGGGAAGATTTTCTCAAATTCATACTTTTGCAATTGATCCATACAAGTACCACAAGACACAATCACCGTTTTAATATCCAAATAATTCAATGTGTTAGCAACACGATGGAATAAGACTCGGTTTTCTGCTGTTATTTCTTGCCCTTTATCATGATTACCGCTTGCCGTTTGCGGGTAACCACAACATAAGTATCCTGGTGGTAATACCGTAATCGCCCCAACCTCGTATAACATCGCCTGCGTAGCCAGCCCTACATTAGAGAACAAACGCTCAGAGCCGCAACCTGGGAAGTAAAATACCGCATCAGATTCCTCTGTCACTTTCGCTGGATCACGAATCACTGGAATCATCGTATCATCTTCAACGCCAAGCATCGCACGTGATGTTTTTGACTGCATTTTTTTTGGCATAGGCCGATTAATAAAGTGAATCACTTGCGCTTTAATATCTGCTTTACCTACAGTAGAAGGCGGTGCTTTTTTATATTTTAATAAGCCAAAGCGTTTCGCTAAACGATTAGCAAAATTAATCGCCTTGTAGCCCATGCCAATCATCGTTGCACGAATGAATTTAATCGTTGCTGGATCTTTTGCGTTCAAGAACAACATCCCAGCAGCAGTACCAGGATTAAATTTCTTTTTGCCTTGCTCACGTAACAAATTACGCATTTTGATTGAAACATCACCAAAATCAATGTTGACAGGGCACGGCTTCTCGCAGCGATGACAAACCGTACAGTGATCGGCCACATCATTAAACTCATCAAAATGTCTGAGTGAAATGCCTCGCCGTGTTTGCTCTTCGTACAAGAACGCCTCGATGAGTAACGATGTGCATAAAATCTTGTTCCTTGGTGAATAAAGTAAATTAGCACGTGGCACATGCGTTGAGCAAACTGGCTTACATTTTCCACAGCGTAAGCAATCAGAAATATCATCGGCAATCTCGCCCATGGCAGATTGCTCCATAATAATCGACTCTTGCTCTAACAAACCAAAGCTAGGTGTGTAGGCGTTTTCTAAGCCTGAACCATGCAGCAACTTGCCTTTATTAAAGTGCCCATTAGGGTCTACCTTATTCTTATATTGCGTAAAAGTATCAATGGTTGCTTGATCTAAAAATTCCATTTTAGTGATACCAATACCGTGCTCACCTGAAATAACACCATTGAGTTTTCGCGCCAATGCCATGACGCGCACAACTGCGCCATGCACTTCTTGCATCATGTCGTAATCATCAGAATTCACTGGAATATTGGTATGCACATTACCATCGCCCGCGTGCATGTGTAAGGCGATAAATACACGGCTTTTTAATATTTTTTTATGGATAGCATCTAAGCCATCAATGATTTTCTGATATTCACGGCCAGCAAAAATATCACCCAAAGGCTGTTTTAACTCACGTTTCCAAGAAACCCGTAAATCATAGGATTGCACCGCTTCAAACACGGTTTCATAGTGGCCAAATTGTTCGCCTATCCTACCTAAAACAGTTAAAGGCTCATCCAATGCATTGAGAATTAGGCGCCATTGCATGCGCATATCGCGCACTAACTGCAGGGCTAATACTTGCTTAGATTTCACACCCTCTGGATCAGTATTACCATCTTCATCGGCCTGCAGTGGTAAATCGCTTTCAAGAAACTGTTCTAACGCATCAATTAACTTAAGTTTATTTTTAATAGAAAGCTCAATATTAATACGTTCAATACCATCTGAGTACTCGCCTAATTGCGGCAGTGGAATCACCACATCCTCATTAATTTTAAAGGCATTGGTATGCTTGGCAATTGCTGCGGTGCGAGAACGGTCTAACCAAAACTTTTTACGCGCCTCAGCTGAAACTGCAATAAAGCCTTCACCATCACGCGCATTACAAATGCGCACAACGGCAGAAGCAACTTCACCAACCGCATTTTCATTATCAGAAGCAATATCGGCAAGCAACACCATTTTAGGTCGTTGCTGACGTGCAGCTTTCGTGGCGTAACCAACTGCTTTTATATAGCGCTCATCTAAATGCTCAAGCCCAGCCAATAAAACAGCAGGATTTTGTTTTGCCGTTGCATCTAAAAAATCTTTAATCTCTACAATCGCTGGCACTGCTTTTGATACTTGGCCAAAGAATTCGAGCGCAATCGTTCGCACATACTTAGGCATGCGATGCAAAATAAAAGTTGCCGATGTAATTAAGCCATCGCAGCCTTCTTTTTGTACGCCAGGCAAGCCCGATAAAAATTTATCAGTAACATCTTTGCCCAAACTCACTTTACGGAAACTGGGACCTGGAATTTCAATAATTTCAGGCTCGGCAATCAGGTGTTTTCTATCAATGTCGTAACGGCTAATTTTAAAGCGCGCCATCGCAATATCATGAATTTTGCCTAGATTATGGTCTAAACGCTCAACCTCCATCCATGTTGCATCTGGCGTTACCATTCTCCATGAGGCCAAATTATCAAGCGCCGTTCCCCAAAGCACTGCTTTTTTACCACCCGCATTCACTGCCACGTTACCGCCAATACAGCAGGCATCTGCAGATGTAGGATCGCAAGCAAACTCTAAACCGGCCTCTGACGCAGCTTCCATCGCACGGCGCGTTACCACGCCTGCACCACATTCAATTGTTGGCACTTGTTGAGAAACACCTGGCAACGTGCGCATTTGCACGCCCGTATGTTGATCTAATTTTTCGGTATTGATGACGGCTGAAAGCGGCGTTAATGGTATAGCGCCACCCGTATAGCCCGTTCCACCTCCGCGTGGAATCACTGTCAAACCAAGCTCAATACTAATTCTAATGAGATGGGCAATTTCAGCTTCTGTATCAGGATTTAGCACAACAAAGGGATACTCAACACGCCAGTCTGTTGCATCCGTCACATGTGAAACGCGCGCCAATCCGTCAAATTGAACGTTATCTTTACGGGTATATTTACTGTATTTACTAAGCGCTTTTTTGCGTAAATCGTGCGTTTGACGAAAATCATCGGCAAATTTATTAATCGCCGTCTTGGCAGCAACCACGAGTTTCTCTACTTGTGGATTTCCACTTCGTCGAGCATCAATCTCAGCAACGCGATGATTAAGCGCCTCAATTAATGCCGCACGCCGCTTAGGATTATCTAACAAATCATCCTGCAGATAAGGATTGCGACTAACCACCCACAAATCACCAAGAACTTCAAACAGCATACGGGCGCTTCTGCCTGTCTTGCGTTCAGCACGAAGCATCTGTAAGGTTTCCCACATTTCTTCACCCAAGAACCGAATAACAATTTCACGGTCGGAAAAAGAGGTGTAGTTATAAGGAATTTCGCGCAGGCGCGCTGGAGAATCAGAAGTCGCCTTAAGTAATTTAGGAGATATAGGTGCGTTCATTAAATAATCATCATAAACAAAACGCGATTATAGCACGCGACATTGCTCACAAAAACTGCGAGCTAGTTGTGGTTATTCGCACAATGCAACTAAAAAACGTTACAATCAAATGATGTCTTACAAGAGAAAAATAACAGCTGCTTTAACGCTATTAATATTAATTGCATGGTCCGGCTACACCCTATTACAGAAATCCGAAATAGATGATATTGTGTTTGTATCAATTAAAGGTGAAGCAATCAGCATGGCTTCACTGCGAGGTAAAGTAGTATTAGTTAACTTTTGGGCAACCGACTGCAAAAGCTGTGTAACTGAAATGCCAGACTTAATTCAAACTTATCATCAATACCAACCTAAAGGACTAGAGATCATTGCAGTTGCTATGCCATATGATCCACCCGCGCAAGTGGTTAACTTTGCTTCACAAAAAGCACTTCCTTTTCCTGTGATCCATGATAGTTATGCTGAAATAACGCGAACATTTGGCGGCGTCAAACTTACACCAACGGCTTATATTTACAATAAAGAGGGGAAGCGTATTCAACATGCGGTTGGCGCTTTTAATTTTAACAAACTACACGCTCTATTAGATAAGGAACTCAACTAAATGTTATGGGTTAAAGCTTTTCATATTATTTTTGTCACCAGCTGGTTTGCTGGTTTATTTTACCTACCACGCATCTTTGTCAACCATGCAATGGAAACCAATCCAGCAGCCATTGAACGACTGGCAATGATGGAGCACAAATTATATCGCTTCATGTTACCTTTAGCGTTGTTGGCTTTGGGATTTGGTTTCTGGTTATGGGTAGGCTATGGCATTGGTGGCAAATGGATGCACCCTAAACTGACACTGGTCGTCGGCTTAATTGCCTACCATGCTTATTGCGGAAAAATCATACGTGATTTTAAAGCTGGGTTAAACAAACGTAGCCACCTTTGGTTTCGTTGGTTCAATGAATTACCCGTATTGGCATTAACACTGATAGTGATATTGGTAGTAGTCAAACCATTCTAAATTGAATACGTATGATGCATATCCTACATTCTCATTGGCTTATTCAAATGCTGCAAAAAGCAGGCAATACACCACAGAAACGTTTGCTGTGCTTGTTTGATATTTTAAATGACTGGTCAGAAGCACCTGGCTTTAATGTCAGTTTAGATCAGGATATCGATCCCAATGATGCTGCATTACTTAAAACATATTTAAGCCTAGAAGCAGCCAAAGCACGCGCAGCTTTGCCAGAAATGCTTGCTACGCAACTGTATGTAATGGCGCTATCAGCTATCCATGAAAAACTGTTGGGACACAATCCAGCAGGATTAGTGCATGCAAAAAGTGCGGCGGCGGCTTTAATTACGGCACAAACAAAAAAAGAGTTTCATATCTCACGCACTTCAGCCTACGCGATAGCGGTCAGCTTTCTGGGTACCATGGTGCTTGTGGGTGGCCTACTGTTTGTTAATCATCCAAACAATGCAGAGGCAATACAGCTGAGTTCTACACCAGACGCAATAGTTGAGCCTACAATTAACGCCTCCATCGCAACTCCACAAAGCACAGCTGCGCTTGTTGCGCAAATTGAACAAATGCGCAGTGGTAATTGCCGCCTATTAGAGGCTATCCTATTGCCAGACCACTATAAATCGGTTTACTTTAAGAATATTGTACTGGGTCAAATTAGTACGGATGTAGACGAACAAAAAGTAGTCCGTGAATTATTGGATAAAATACATTGCAATTACTCCCCCATGCTGATGAAAAAATCAACCTAACCCTAATTTCATTCAGCCGTTTTTTCAACATAAATAAGCGCCATTTACAAAAATAAAACTATACAGAATAGTATATTAATTGGCAGAATACTAAGGGGTTAAACTCACTTTCTTCAGGCTATTTAGCCACTTGAATTTGCCATTAACATTACAAGTCTGTATACAAATTTTAATAAAGAATAATCACATGTTATACTCGCCACATGTGCAGCCTAAGAGATAAAATACTGAATACTGCGACTGATTTATTTCAGACGCGAGGTATTAACTCGACTGGCGTCGATACAATTGTTGCGGTTGCTGGCACTACAAAAATGACACTTTATAAGTATTTTCATACGAAAGAAGGTCTTATTTTAGAGGTGCTTAATAAAAGTCAACAGGATTTCCAAAGCTGGCTTGATAACAAGCTGAACAGCAGTAGCAAAGCACCTGCCGATAAAATAAAACAATTATTTGATTTCATTGAAGAGTGGATTACTTCGCCGAGTTTTCTAGGCATGGGTTTTATTAAAGCATCTGCCGAGTTCCCAAATGAAGAGAATCCAATTCATCAACTTTCATCCAAACAGTCACGTGAGTTTAGGCAATATATCAGCAAGCTCGCTAGCGAAGCGCAGATTAAAGACGCAAATGGCTTGGCGTTACAGCTGTCGCTCTTGTTTGAAGGTGCGGTGCAAGCTGAGCAGATGAAACGTGGATCAGGCGCTATCAAATATGCCAAAAAAGCAGCTAAATTGTTGATTGACGGCGCGATTAATGAATCACATTAAACCGTTAATATTCAGTTTTAACTTGCATTGCATGTCCTAGCTACAAGATAATGTTGCTTTGATTTCATTAGAAAATTACGTCTCATGCATACACTCATCTGCGGCTCTCTCGCTTTTGACACCATTATGGTGTTCCAAGATCAATTTAAAAACCATATCCTACCTGACCAAATACATAAATTAAGTGTTGCTTTTTTTGTGCCAGAAATGCGCAAAGAGTTTGGTGGTACGGCTGGTAATATTGCTTACAACTTACAATTGCTTGAAGGTGAGCCATTAATAATGGCAACTGTTGGTGAAGACTTTGCTAATTATCAACAGTGGATGGATGAGAATCAACTGTCTAACCAACACATTAAAATCATGCCAAATAGTTTTACTGCGCAAGCTTTTATCACGACCGATTTAGATGACAATCAAATTACTGCATTTCATCCCGGCGCAATGGTAGCGTCTCATCAAAACAGTGTTAAAGACGCTAAAGACGTAACACTAGCGATTATCGCTCCCGATGGACGAGATGGCATGTTTCAACATGCACAAGAGTGTTTTGATGCTCACATTCCTTTTATGTTTGACCCTGGTCAAGGCCTACCGATGTTTAATGGCGAAGAGCTGATGCATTTTATCAATATGGCTACTTATCTTGCGGTGAACGACTATGAGGCACAGGTGCTGCAAGAGAAAACTGGACTTTCGTTAAATGAAATTGCAGAAAAAGTTGAAGCGCTGATTGTTACACTTGGTGCGCAAGGCTCTCACATTTATGCTGATGGTCAACGTTATGAGATACCAAGCGTTAAAGCAAAAGCAGTGGTTGATCCAACAGGTTGTGGTGATGCTTATCGTGCAGGCTTGTTATATGGTATTGCAAGAAAGTGGGATTGGTTGGCTTGTGGCAGATTGGCCGCCACAATGGGCGCCATAAAGATTGCCAGTCGGGGTGGTCAAAATCACAAACCGACTCGCGAAGAAATAGAGAATATTTATAGTCAAGCATTAATCAAAGAAGTGGCATCACAAGTTTAATAAGCAATTTTTAATATTGATGGGGAAAATTATGTATCTATCGAGAGTCTTATTCATTACCACTTTATCCCTCTTTGTCATCGCTTGCGCCAGTTCAAATTCAGGTAGCGTCTATAAACGTGATGATGCGCGTAAAGTACAAACGGTTAAAACTGGCATTGTAGAGAGTGTACGTACGGTTCAATTAGAGGGGACAAAATCGCCTATCGGATCAATTGCAGGCGGCGCAGTTGGCGGAATTGCCGGCAGTTCTGTCGGCAGTGGCCGAACCGGCAGCATCGCAGCGGTAATTGGTGCAGTTGCAGGTGGTCTTGCAGGCTCTGCAATAGAAGAAGGAATCACCCGTAAAGATGCATTGGAAATCACCATCAAACTAGATGGGGGTGGCCTTATTGCTATTGTGCAAGAAGCTGATGAGCAGTTTAATCCTGGTGAACGTGTTCGTATTATTGAGAGTGGCGGCACTTCTCGGGTAAGCCACTAGCGTCACAAAATCGTCATCTTGTTTTAATCTAATCGTCATTTGACTCTCATATTATCTCTTTTTGTTAAAGGAGAGATAATATGATGCTAATACAACCAGCAGTTCAACAAAATCGATCACCCTCAAAACCCAACCTAAAAGTATCACTCGCCATCCATCCCAGCGAAGTTCAAGAGGCACAGCGCTTGCGCTATAAAGTGTTCGCAGAAGAAATGGGGGCAAAAATTGCTGGAAACAATGGTCTGGATATTGATGGATTTGATGCTTTTTGTGACCATCTACTTGTCCGTGATACGAACACGCAACAAGTTATTGGCACTTATCGTATATTAAGTCCTACACAAGCGAACGAAGCTGGAAGTTATTACTCTTCAGGTGAATTTGATTTAAGTCGTATCAATCATTTACTAGGCAATACAGTAGAAGTTGGTCGCGCCTGCGTGCATCGCGATTATAGAAGCGGCGGCACAATTACATTGCTATGGGCTGGTTTAGCCAAATATATGCGTTCACATGGCTATCAGCACATGATAGGTTGCGCAAGTATTCCCATGAATGATGGCGGACATGCAGCAGCTTCTATTTACCATCATCTCAAAGATAAACACTTATGCCCCCCGGAATACCGCGTATTTCCACACGTACATCTACCAATCGAATCACTCAATAATACGATGCAAGTAGATTGCCCACCATTAATCAAGGGCTATCTAAGACTAGGTGCAAAAATTTGCGGGGAACCGGCATGGGATAGCTATTTCAATACAGCCGATATACTGGTAATGTTATCAATATCTGAGATTAACCAAAAATATGCAGCACATTTTTTAAGATAGCATTTGCCAAAAACCAATTCTTTGATCATTAGCTTCCGGCTTTTACGCATACTGATGCATATATTGTTCGGTATACTGATTGTTGCTGTTAGCTGGCCCCTCGCTCAAGAAAAAACCAGAACAAAGCTAACTAAATGGTGGTGTCGTCAGTTACTGGACTGTTTCAATATTCAAGTTTTTTTGTTTGGCGAAATACCACAAGATAACACGACCAATAATATGTTTCTTGCTAATCATGTTTCTTGGGCAGATATCTATGCGCTTAATAGCGTTTTACCACTACAATTTATTGCCAAATCTGATATTAACCAGTGGCCAATTCTTGGCTATCTTGTTAGAAAGTCTGGCACTATTTTTATCAATAGAAATAGTCGAAAAGACACTAGTCGCATTGTAAAAATGACGACTGATCGGCTCCTGGCAGGCGCTAATGTTGGATTTTTTCCTGAAGGCACGACTACAGATGGCACTTCACTTGCTCACTTCAAAAGCAGCCTTATCCAAGCTGCCATTAATGCAAATGCGATGTTACGGCCTGTTGCCATTCGCTACCCACTTAGTATTGGCGGCATCAACACAGAAATGGCTTATGCTGGAGAAACGACACTAGGCCAATCAATGATGCGCATATTAAAGCAAAAAGAACCTGTAGTAGAACTCTACTTTCTACCCCCAATTGACCCGCAATCTGCCAATAGACAAGTACTATCAGATTTAGTATTTACCAGCATTGCTAATCAACTGAGCCTTTAGCAAGCAACTGTTTGCGGTTTATCTTTTTTTTGAGAGGCAACTTGAACTAGCTGTTTAGTTTCAAGACACATGGCCGTCAACTGGCCTCCCCATAAACAGCCGCTGTCTAGGGCATGCACATTTTGAGATTGATACAACCCTAAAGCAGACCAATGTCCAACGATGATCGCTTGATTTTTCGATGCTCGATTTGGCAAATCAAACCAGGGCTTCAGCCCTTCTGGGATATCATCTAACGTACCTTTAAAGCTAAAATCCAACGCACCATCAAGTTTACAAACCCGCATACGCGTCATTACATTAGTGATGATACGTAAACGATCATAACCTACTAAATGATCATGCCAAACATTTGGCGTATTCCCATACATATGCAGTAAAAATTCTACATAGGACTCACTCTGCAATGCCTCTTCCACTTCTTTTGCATAAGCTAGGGCTTGATTAACTTCCCATTGCGGCAACAATCCTGCATGTACCATCACATAATCACCGTTTGAAATCATCAACGGCTGATGACGCAACCAAGTTAACAATTCGTCAGCATCTGCCGCATCTAGGATTGGTTGCAAGGTATCACTTTTATGCGCCTTACGGATGCCATGTGCCACAGCAATGGCATGTAAGTCGTGGTTACCCAATACCGTTTTCACACAATCTCGGTGCTGATAACACCAGCGCAACACCTCCAACGACCCACTACCACGATTGATTAAATCACCTACTAACCATAACTGATCAGCTTTCAGATCAAACTCAATACGCGCCAGCAACGCTTGAAAAGCATAGTAACATCCTTGGATATCGCCTATTGCGTATATCGCCATCAGCGCAAACTTAACAATGCAAACAGTGAAGTTATCGCTTACTCTGAGACTGATCCCTCTGACGTTTCCGCTTCGTCAGATTCAGGTTCTGGCGCTGTAAAGTTCGCGCCTGCACCATTAGCCATATAGGCAACTGCCCTAGCAATTTCATTATCAGTTAGATCTGGATTGCCGCCACGTGCTGGCATCATACGAATACCCTCGATAGCGTGTTTTGTTAAGGTTTCATAACCTTGCGCGATACGTGCCGACCAAGCATTGTTATCACCCAATTTAGGTGATTCCATCATGCCTGAAGCATGACATGCTGCACAGGCCTGATTGACAATATCTTCGGCACTCTTTTGCACTTTGGCGCTAGCAGCGGCAGCGACCTCTACAACAGCCAATGGCTTAATATTATTTAAGACTTCAGTCCTATCAGCTTCGGCTGGTTTTTGTGTAACACTTTTAGGCGCCTCTGGCGACTTAGTCACCATGTAAATAACAAAGATAGGCGCAAGAATACCACCTAATACAATAACAATTTTTTGCATCAAAGTAACATTTGATGCTGCGTGTGTTTCATTACTCATGATTGATAACCTATGTTGAATTAAATTAGCTAAATTATACCAGCAACTGAAGTGTATCAGCATGCAACGAGCAAGGCTGCGTTAAATTATGCATCTGTATAACAAACCTATTTTCATAGACGTTTAGCTTGACGATCTATCCCATCATGCCAACGCGATTGAGACAAGCGACAGACGCTTTGCTATAATCCGCCACAAGCGCCCGTAGCTCAGTTGGATAGAGTGTTGGTTTCCGAAGCCAAAGGTCGTGGGTTCGACTCCCGCCGGGCGCGCCAGTCAATAGAATAAAAAATCTATGTCAGATGTAATAATCTATGTCAGATGTAATATAGATTGGCCGGAATGGCGATTGTATGCCTTCCATCCCTCAACCACGATATGCTTCTTTTTTACTCTACTACCCTTTAGACCACTTAATGAACACCGGCAACTTCACCACCTGAGCAATTTGTGACTATAAAAATCTCGACATAGGTAGTCAACATTAAGTACTAGTTCAAATCTATTTAAAAAACAGCAAGTACAACATGAGACCAAAATAGAGTATTGCGAATACCGCAACAATCCAAAAAACTTTTAGCATATTGGTATTAATCTCGGTTAACTTATTATTATTTTCCTTAAGTTGCTTGATAAGCGCGTCTTCATTTTGCATATCAGGATTCCTTATTAGTAGCTTTGTGATGTTTATCTGCCATAAATTCAGCAACAAGGTTGCGATGGCGCATACATTCTGGGCTATTTTTATCTTTGCATTGCTCTCGCAATTTACAAAAACATGTGTTATTTACCATCGACTCTAAAGAAGTGACTTCAGAATTGCTGCTCGAATTTTTTATCATACTTTACCTATCTGATCGATTTGATACATTTTAAAACGCAGTTAAACATGCGTTAAGTTGCTATATTAACTGAATCAGCCAAGACTGACATAAGCCAAATAAATTGACCGCTAATGCTTCATGATACTAAACGAATCCACTATTAATTGGCGGGTAATCGTTTTAATTTCTAACATTTGACCATCCTTCTGAAAGTGAAATTGACAACCATCCAGCGCCATTGAGATGCAATCGACAACTTCGGTCATCCCTTGATTATAAATCTCGGCCGCATAAAGGCTGCTGTTCTCAATCTGTTGATTGTTAATGCCCTGCCATCCTTGCGCTATCAATATTTTTTTAACCTCACCATAGGGCATGCCTTCTTGCAGCTTGATAAGGGATTCATCCGCGTATGCGAGTGGCGTGCACAATAAGCATAACGCCAAGGTGTATAGTTTGTAACAAGCTGACCTATTATTTTTTTGCATATATTTTTTGTACTACTTTAAGTAATGTTGGTCCAATTGCCCTCGAAATTTGGTGTCGATATTTTGCAAAAAAAACATAACATGTTGCATAACAATATCTTACAAACCTAAAAGAAAACAAATATTTCATCAATGTCAGATTGGTTCTCTTATAAGCCTCAAAAAAGACTTCTGGCCCAACAATGACTGTCTCATCACCCAGTGTTGCATGAATCACTTCAAGTGCCAAAGTACAATCAATTGTTGCTGTTGAGGCATCCAATGATTGCAAATCAATAAATGCCAATAAATTGCTATCATTATGTTGCTTAAGCAAATGAATCTCTGCCAAGCATAAAGGACATTCGCCATCATAATAAATCGTCAGTTCAGTTGTCATGTTTCTCAAATACTTGTTAATCGATTCAAATAACAGATTGTTGCATTATTGCATGCGCTAAATTAAAGCCACTGAGCCAAGCACCTTCAATTTTCCCGCCATTTAACCAATCACCGCATAGGCCTATTTTTTGCTGATGATCAAATTGATGACTCACAGCAAGATAATGGTCACAATCAGCATAAAGCCAACGGTGTAAGTCGTAATTTGACGCAGTCGCCAGCTGTGCAATCGTACTGCTTATCTCGGCTGTGTCAGCGCCGTTTAATTGCATGACACGCATAAATTCGTTAAGCATTAACTGAGCAACGGTATGTTGATCATCATCCACATGCAGCTGGCTCCAATCACTCGCGGCGTGCAACACCCATACTTCATCATATCCATCGTTTAAGCGTCCTGGTTTCGCACTATCGAGCGCCATCCAGCTGAGTGGGCCAGCATTGACAAACAAACCCTGGAATGTTCTTTTTAATCCGCTCGTTAATCGCAACATTAATGCATAACATGGTCGCATAGTAACACTGTTACAGTGAGCCACTAATGCTTGATTGACGTCTTGTAAAAGTATAGCCGCCTGTGGTGCTGGCATCGCCAATACCAAGCAATCGAAGCGCATCGGATTCAATCCCAGCTCTTTAGTAGTGATTTGCCATTGACTCCCATTATTATGTATCGCGCAAACCGTGGATTGCGTTACCACATTAAGCGACTGCGCAAGCCACTTGGATGGAGAACTATTGCATGGATAACCAACATACCGCGATATTGATGAAGCTGACTCGGTTGCTTTGGATGAAAAGTCATGTCCATCCAATACGGCCAAATGTGGCTGCCATAATTGTGCAACATCTGCCTTCAGCCATTGTTCAAGTTCATTCTTAAACTGCGGGGTACTAGCAGTAAAATATTGTGCACCATGATCACACTGCCAAGCATCTCTGACGCGTGTGCTAAATCGTCCAGAAACACCACGGCTTTTTTCAAATAACGTGACTTCAAAACCATTATCAGATAGCGCTTTTGCGCAGCTCAATCCGGCTATTCCAGCACCAATAATTGCGACATTGACAGGCTGTTGCATACCTTATTTCCAACCTTGAAGCCAAACAGTATTTTCTAACAATGAACGCCACGCGATCACTTGTTTCCTCTGAGAATGTATTGCTTCAATCTCAACAAACTCAATTAACGAATCATTGCATTCAGAAAGCATGACTTTACTGACTAAAAAATGTTTTTCTTTATTAACAGGCAAAACAGCTGTCCATTTACTATTGAGTAGTTTTTTAGGGTTAATCATGTTTACTTCTTTCTTTACCTTGTTATCAGCGCTCTGTTAACTGATGTCAATCTAATTGCATAATAAGAACGGCACGGTCTTAAATAATTCATTTTTATAACTGATTAATCATTATCTTTTCACCAAAAGCTTATCCATTAACAGTCAACTGAATAAGCAACTAGATGAAACAGCCAAGTCATGAAGGCAAGCGCCCAATATTAGTGCAAACGCTTTATCTTTGTGCATAATCAAAATCAATAAGCCACTTGGTGACAACTCGTTAGTGTTATTGCTGTTCAATCGCTTGCTAGTAAACACATGCAATCGCTACCGATCATGACTCTGCTATTTATTAGTAAAACAAGCTTCTTTTGCATCATCAGCGCTCACCAAAACTTGATGACTGCCAATCTACCACCTCTTATATCAAACAGAAATACTCGGCAGTTTCTTAAGCGCATATAAACAAGTTAGCCTTTCTGATGAAACTATAACCAACTGATTTTATTACATTTAAATATCGCAGATGCTACTCAACCTTATAGTTTCTATCGCAATAAAAATTCCACCAGCAACATGATCAATTAAACGCTATCTAGCTGAGCGCTTCAATAAATATGTTTTTTTAAAAACGGCTAGAAAAAAGGGTGTTATTCCTAGCTGGCATGAAATGTGCTTATTGTTGGCTAGGGGAATTGAGTCTACTAAATTTTTTAGGAGTCTCAAATGAATAAAGGTAAGTTAGTTTTATTAACGGCTTTAATGCTAGGTACTACAGCCGCAGTAGCAGAAGAAGCGCCATCAGATTTTGATGTTACTGGTTACTTAACCGGTACTAATAATTTTATGTATAGAGGTCTTTCTCTATCCGCGAATAGTGCTGCTGTTCAAGGTCAGTTCTCGCTAGAACATAAAACTGGCTTTTATGCAACATTATGGGCAAGTAATACACGTTTGCAAACAAGAGGTAATAGCCCAAACTTGGAAGGTAATTTCTTAGTTGGTTATACCAGTAACATTACTGATGATTTGGCGTACGACATTGGTTATTTGCGTACTTTTTATCCAGGTGGCAATAGCCAGTTTGACTTTAATGATTTTTACGGTACTTTGATGTATAAAGGCATTAGTGCTGGTTTATCATATTCTGATGATTTCTTTGCTGAAACTGGCACTGCATTATATGGCTTCCTTGCCTATGATAATAAAATTATCAATGATGTATCATTGCACGCTAAAGTCGGTTACACCAGAAACAGAAGTCGTGATTTCTTAGGTTTGTTTGGTGTTGATAAAAGCGGCTGGGCGCACTATGAGCTAGGTTTATCACACCCATTACCAAAAGATTTTGAAATCTCTGGTGTTTATCATTGGACAACAGGTGATGTAAAAGATGGTTTTGATATTCCAGGTTTTGGTACGAATCGTATGCAATTCAACCTAACAAAAAGCTTCTAATCCGAATACTGCTAGACAAAGGCAGGATATTTATCTTTTCTATTTTCAATTACATCAGTCTCTGATAACAGCAATAACTGATTGGTAATTGAAAATAGCTAGCCTTTGTCTTGGCTATCATTCTAGTCAACATACATGTATACCAATATTGACGCTTGCCTAACACGCAATCAGCGGACAATCTCACAATGAAGCAGATTTCATTAAGATTAAGCGCGTCTATTCTTTGTTGTGCATCGGTGGTAGCCGCTTGGTCAACACCAGCACTAGCGCTAACGAGTAGCGACACTGCGCATCAGGAAAAGCAAGAAATCATTCATCAGCATTCAACCGATGACAAGGCAGCGCAACAAACGCAAGAAAAACATGAATTAGCCACTTGGCAACACGATCTTGGCTTGATGTACCTTAGTGGACAAGGCGTTACTAAGGACCTAGCTAAAGCATTTGAATGGCTCAATAAAGCAGCTCATCAAGGGCTAGCAACCTCTCAACACAATCTTGGTTTGATGTATGCAAATGGTGACGGCATGGCAAAAGATGAAACAAAAGCGTTTGAATGGTTTTATAAAGCCGCCAGTCAAGGCTTCTCTCTTTCTCAACACGCCCTTGGCTTGATGTATGCAAACGGCCATGGCATTGTTAAAGATGAAACAAAAGCGTTTGCGTGGTTTCATAAAGCCGCCAACCAAGGTTTGGCAAACTCGCAACATACACTTGGCATGCTGTACGCAAATGAAAATGGCAACTTTCATAACGAGGCAAAAGCATTTGAGTGGTTTCACAAAGCAGCAGTGCAAGGATTTGTTGCTTCTCAATATATTGTCGCTTTAATGTATGCCAATGGCTCAGGAACAAGTAAAGATCTTACAAAAGCACTTAAATGGTTAAATATGGCAGCTGTTGCAGGCCATGGTCAAGCCATGACTACACTTGCTCGCTGGCATCACCAAGGCGTGCTTGGAGAAAAAAACTTAATCATTGCGTATATTTGGTTCGATTTGGCTGGCGAACATGGACAAAATAATGCACATCAACTTCGTGATGGCGTTGCCTCACAACTCTCTCAATCGGACATTATTAAAGCAAAAGAAATTGCAAAAAATTGGCGCAAAGGGCAAGCAATAACAACCGACAAATAACGCTTAATCTGAGCGTTAGATTCTGAACACCACTGCTTTACAGACCAGCGAACATATCACAATCAAATCATGCATAGAATTAAACACATGATTGGTTTTCAATGCATTTTTTAATGAACAGATTATTTAAATAACCGAGCAAGAATTTGCTTTTTTCTAAGGGTGGTCACACATCACGTTAGCTCGTGTTTGCCTTAGGGAATTGAGTCTAAAGTAGTGTTGCAGCTATTTTAGATCCACTAGCGTCCCGTAACATGCGACCATAAAGATAGTGTTTACTTAATAAAATCACTAAGTAATCAACTATTTATGCATGTTAACGCTAATCATCTTTCAATAAAAACAGAAAATAATATCGATACACATCGAAATAAACTAATTATTATTGCGTGGAATCTTATTTGAATTTTATGAATTGCTTGTTACTGAAGCGGATGGATAATCCCTTATGTATTTTTGTTAAATCTTATTTGAATAAATGTCAGTTGTTGATTTGATGACCGAAAGAATCGCAGGATGTGTGAGACGTCGCTCTGTGGTAATTGCATACAGCTGTTCAAATATTGTATCAATCACGCCAACAAGTTCAACATCATATTGACCACAAATAAAGCTTGCCATGGCGTGCGGTGCGACAAAGAAACCATGTTGACGTTGTCCAAATAATTTCATCAAAACACTATCATCGAACTCGCCCACTATATTTGGGAAAATTTTATTAGCCTCAAACCATTGTAGTAATTTCTTTTTGATTGAAAACTCGTCACTAGGCATCAGAAAGTTTGCATTGCTTAATAGCGCAGGAAACACTCTACCGCCATACGCTTCTATTAAGCTAGCTGCACCAAATACCGCCAATTTGCTTTGTCCAAGAAAATGATTGTACGCACGCACATTAATATTCAATGGCATGGGTCGATCTGCAATAACCAAATCCAATCGATGAATAGATAACTCAGACAATAACTGCGTTAACTTTGCTTGTTTACACTGTAGGCGTAAACTGGTTTCTAATGTCAGCAAAATAGGCTCTATGACACGATAAGCAATCGCTTTACCAACGTTATCTGCAATGCCTATATTAAATGGCTGTTTTTTTACAAGACTCTTATTTTGCGTTAGCGATAAAAGGTCGCTACCAAGAGAGAAAATTTCATCGGCATAGTGAAATACTTTTCGCCCCATATCACTTAGCTCGAGTCCGCGGCCAACTTTACGAAAAAGCACAACTCCAAGACTCGCTTCTAGCTCGGCAAGTTGCCCGCTAATCGTTTGTGGCGTCACAAATAATTGCTCACTGGCCTTTTTAATACTGCCCGTTTTGCCTACCATCCAAAAGTAACGTAAGTGTTTATAATTGATTTCAGCCATATTTAATTCCTCGCGCGCGTTTTCAATATGATACTAGCTAATCTGTTGAAAATTAATGATTGAGGATATCATCCCATACGATAGTGTGACAATGTGGCAACCACAAACGCCAACTGTTGCTTTAGCATTGATGTAACTGAGTGCGTCAGCATCAGTTAACAGCCAAATTAATGGTTCAAACTTATTAATGATTGACGTTAGCCCATCCATCAAAATGAAGTTTACAAGATGCAGCTTAATGGCACAGCCAGTTTGTTGCTATTTGAAACTCAGTAATGAACGTCAGTACAAAGCAATGTGGATTGCTACTTTTTCTTGAATTGGATTAGCCAAGCCATCAATCTTCTTAAATTAAAATAAGAAAATAATGATCGACAACCAAGGCTAAAAATATCAACATCAAATATAAAATCGAATACTTAAATGTCGTTTTAGATAGCGCATCAGAGTACTCTCTGTAAAGACTGACAGCATAGTAAACAAATATGCCGTTAAGTAATATCGTTGAAACCAAATAAATCATACCACTCATCCGCATTGCAAATGGGATTAAGGTCACAGCAACTAATATGATGGTATATAACAAAATGTGTAGCCTAGTAAACATTTCTCCATGTGTCACTGGCAACATTGGTAATCCAGACTTTGCGTATTCATCACGTCGATAAAGCGCTAATGCCCAAAAGTGCGGCGGCGTCCAAGCAAAAATAATTAACACTAATATCCAAGCTTCTGCTGAGACAACGCCCGTTACGGCAGCCCATCCTAAAGCAGGCGGCATAGCCCCAGACAACCCGCCAATGACAATATTGAGTGGCGTTGCAGGCTTCAGAAAAATGGTGTAAATCACAGCGTAACCAACAAAGGTAGCAAAAGTCAGCCACATTGTTAATGCATTCACAAAAACATATAAGATACTCAAGCCTATTAATGCAACTACTGTTGCAAATATGAAGGTTTGCTTGGAATTGATTTGACCAGTCGGCAATGGACGGCCTCTGGTACGCGCCATTTTTGCATCGATTTTTTGCTCAACCAGATGATTAAAAGCTGCCGCCGCCCCTGATGCCATTGCAATACCTATCGTTGCAGGGATTAAAATACTTAATGGCACCATATCTGGCGTGGCCAAGAACATACCAATGATTGCGGTGAATACAATCAAAGCGCTTACACGCGGTTTACACAACGCAAAAAAACTACTTAATTCAGCTTTTGCCCCGAACTGGTTTATCCCTGTTGTTGCACTCATTCAATAACCTTACATTTATCTAATTTTTTATTAATCATTAATGACGTAACTCAGTCATTTTGGAGTTTAACACAATCAGTGTAATCAGTAGCAATGCTGCTACCATATTGTGCGCCACAGCCAAAACAATGGGTAAATGTAGAACTAAATTAGCAATGCCAAGCACTATTTGGGTAATCAATAAAACCAGCATCACTTTTGTCAATCGGCTCAGTTGATGTTGGCGCATTAATACTAAACCGAGTGTACCTAAATACAAAAAGGTAATCAGTGCACCAATACGGTGAATCCATTGAATAGCAACATAAGCGGATAAGTTTAATGGGTTGCCATCAACATTTTCGCCTAGCTCTCTAAACCAATGGAATGCGTTCTTAAAATCCATCTCTGGCACCCAAAGACCATGACAGGTAGGAAAATCTGTACATGCCAATGCTGCATAGTTGGTACTTGTCCAGCCACCCAGAAATATTTGCATGAATAAAATAATAACAGCAAAACGCGTAAAAAATCTTGTACGCGCATTGGTTAAAAAGCCAGCAGAAGATACGCCCCAATGTCTATGTGTAATCCAAGTCAAAATAGCCAGTGTCGACATTCCACCCATCAAATGCATGGTGACAATTGCTGGTTTTAATAACATAGTCACTGTCCACATGCCCAACATTGCTTGAAAGCCCACAATTACCACAAGCGCAGTTGGCAACCATGGTGAAACACGAATTTGTGCTTTCTCGCGCCACGCTTGTATAAAGACTGCAATGACAAACAATCCCAAGATACCGGCCAAGTAGCGGTGTATCATTTCTTTCCAAGCTTTATCATTTTCAACTGGCGATTCAGGATAGGTAGCATGTGCGTACGCAAGCGCCTCACTACTCTGTGGTACCGTTAAAGTACCATAACACCCCGGCCAATCTGGGCAACCCAATCCCGCATCGGAAAGACGCACATACGCCCCCAAAACAACAACACATAATGTTAAAACAGTTGCAATATAAGCTAGCTTTTTAAACACGTTATCCACTCCATGAATTTTTTAACAATCGAACCAAATCACTACGAAGCGCTTTTGGTTGTAGGTCTTCTGAATAGTCCATCATCAAATTATTGAGAGGATCAACCAAATAAACACTGCCAATTGGCGCTGCATCTTTAAAGTCATTAATAAACTGTTGCTCATTACTCGCACTAAGTATAACCAGCTGAGGAAATTGATCTTGCAACTCTTTTACGCCGGCTAAATCAATAGTGCCGGTTAATAATAATATTCGCTGAATACGGTCAGCCTCTTTGGGCAATGTTCGATATACGCGATCTATTTTATCGATATTGTTTCTGCATGATTCAGCGCAACTATATTCATCAATCATCACTATATTCCATATTTTGGACCAATCATTGGATGAAAATCGTCTATCTTGTAGCACGCTGTCTAACACAGGAATCGTTAGGCTCACCGGCGGTGTGATTAAATGACCAAAGCTTTTACCGCCAGGACGAATATCTAGCAAATGCAATACGGCCGCAATGCTAAAAGGTAGTAAAAAAATTGCGGCTAACATCAGCAGTGTTTTTTTACCTCTCCCTTGTTTTTTTACAGATGAAAGATTATTGATTTCACTCATTGTTTTCGACTTCCTTTTTAACGCGTTTAATATTTAATACGATATAGATAACAAAAAAAGTTAGTGCAAATCCAAACCATTGATAGGCATAGCCTAAATGCACAGTAATCCGACTTTTAGGCACAGGCCAATCCCTTACAAATCCCCCAGCAGCATCGCCTGGCGCCAATCGAACAATATAAGGATAAACATTAAAAGGAACCAAAGTTTGATACCTTTGCATATCAATATGTTGCCACAGCGATTGCCATTCACCTTCTTTTTGTTCTGTAGACTCAAGTGTAAATACTTTTGCCAATGGAAAAAACAAGTCACCTATAAACACTTGCTCATCGTCAGGCGTTGCTATCTGCGGCAAGGATCTATTGGGATTGCCAGCAAGCCAGCCTCTATTGACTAAAACATAGCGTTCTTGGTCATCTAGCTTGACTGGGGTAATCACTTGATAGCCGGCTTTATTCTGATGAACACGATTATCTAGAATAATTTGATACTCAGGCATGTATGTACCTTTAAAACGCACTCGTTTGTATCGCCATACGTCCTTATCATCAATCACAGATGGAAGTTCGACTGGCATTGTTGCCTTTCCATCGTCAATTTTCTGCTGCGCTTTAATCGTATCTTGTGCCTTGTTATATTGCCAAAAGCCCAAACGCACACACAAAGCCATTACAACTATCGTCGCTAAAGTCATCAACAACTTAGGCTTAAAGTAATAGTTATTCATCAGTGTAAACTTATATACGCTTTAATAGAACGATTGCAAACAGACCCCATAGGCAGCATAATCTTATGAAACATTTGGAGAGTAATCATGTTATTTAAAATCATTGTCATTAGTATGCTGTTATTGATTGGCTATAGTTTGTTTAATGCGCTTTTTTACATGATGAAAGGGGAAAAACACGATACTAAGATGATTAAGTCACTTACTTGGCGCGTAGCATTATCAATCTTTTTATTCTCACTTCTCATACTCGGCCTGTACACAGGCGTTATCGTTAGAGCATAAAAATAATGTCAATTTCATTGTAACGGCCTCAGTAAACCCTAATTCAATTCGTCATTTGACTGATAAAAGGCATAAGACAAAGTCACTGTTTTAATATCTTTAGGTAAATCTGGACTCACAAAAAAGCGGATGGGCATATCTTTAGCTTCTCCAGGCTGTAATGTTTGTTTATTAAAACAAAAGCATTCAATCTTTTTAAAATATAGAGCAGCCACTTCGGGAGAAACACTGGGCACAGCACTACCAACAACTGCCTGTGAGCCATTATTGATGGCTTGATAAGAGGTCAATCTAATTTCTCCAGGGTGCACCGTCATGGTGGATTCATTTGCTGCAAAATGCCAATCTAATCCAGGCATCGTGGTGCCCGTAAAGATAACAGTAACATTACGCGACTCATCAATTGCCATCGCATCATCATTATCAGTGGCTGTAGTATCTGCACGGCCGTTAAGTCCAATGGCTTTACATACCACATCGTACAGGGGGGCAATGGCAAAACCAAAAGCCAGTCCTGCGACAACAATCATTATTAATCTAACTGCAAGGTGCTTATTACTCGTTTTTGTGTTTTCTTTTATCATCACACTTATTGCATTCCTGCGCCCATGTAAAAAGAGAGTGCAAACATGGCAAGTGCAATCAGCCCAATTACCAAACCAATGATTTTACTAACCCGCGCGCGTTTTTTCTCATCAACCATTTTTCTACCCAACATTTATCAGTATTTCATTTCAAAGTAATATAGACATAACAATGATTACGATAGTTCTCATCACATCTTTATGTAAAAAATAACGCCACTGGCGACAGCACCAAGTGGCGTTATTTGTGTATGTAAATTTAAATTATAGCCAGTACACAAATACAAACAAAAACAACCAAACCACATCAACGAAATGCCAATACCAAGCAACGGCTTCGAAACCAAAATGATTGTGTGAGCTGAAATGGCCCTTCAATATTCTAAAAAGAATCACTGCCAGCATAATTGTACCCATTGCCACATGTAAACCATGGAAGCCGGTGAACAGATAAAATGTTGATCCGTAGATACCAGAGTCCATTGTAAAAGCAGCTTCTGCATACTCATGTGCTTGCAAATATAAGAAAATTGAGCCCAATGCAATAGTCAGAATCAAACCAATCGTCACTTGTTTACGATTGTCTTTCATTAAACCCCAATGTGCGTAAGTCAATGTAGCGCCTGACACAAGCAAGATTAAGGTATTAATGGCTGGCAATCCCCATGGACCCATTGCCTCAAGCGCTTGGGTTGCCGCTGGACCAGAGGTTGGCCATGTTGCTACAAAATCTGGCCAAACTAAGGTGGAATCGCTTATCCACTCTAGTGCAAATGTACGAATGTAGAACAACGCTCCAAAGAAACCAGCAAAAAACATGACTTCTGAGAAAATGAACCAACCCATGCTCCAGCGGAAAGAGATGTCAACTTGATTATTATAAAAGCCAGAAACACTTTCTTTAATGACATCTCTAAACCAGCCGTACAGCAAGTATACAAACACCAAAACACCTGCAATCAACACATAGTCACCCGTTGCGACATTATTCATTTGCATCGCAAACCCACCTGCCATTAAGAATAATGCAATTGAAGCAATTAACGGCCAGAGCGAAGGTGCTGGCAGGTAATAATTATTAGTATTCTGACTCATTTTATCTCCCTATCTCTATCTCTAATGATCTCAAACAGCGCAATTATTTTACTGTAGGAGGTATTTCAAACGTATGGAACGGCGCTGGTGATGGCACTGTCCACTCAAGGCCTTCAGCACTTTCCCATGGGCTAGCACTGGCTTTTTGCCCGCCTTTAATACATTTAATCACAACATACAAGAACAGTAGCTGGCTAATACCTAATGCAAATGCACCAATCGATGAAATCATATTAAATTCAGCAAACTGTAAGGCATAGTCAGGAATACGACGTGGCATACCAGCTAAACCTGTAAAATGCATAGGGAAGAATGTGATATTAAAAGCAATAGTTGTTAACCAAAAGTGCCATTTACCTAGTGTTTCGTCATACATATAACCTGTCCATTTTGGCAACCAATAATAAACAGCGCCCATGATCGACATAGCAGCACCAGAAAATAAGACATAATGGAAATGCGCAACAACGTAGTAAGTATCTTGGACTTGAATATCAACAGGTAAAATTGAACAAACTAATCCACTAAAACCACCCAGTGTGAATAAGAATACAACCGCAATTGAAAACAACATTGGTGTTTCAAAAGTCATTGACCCTCTCCACATTGTTGCAACCCAGTTAAACACTTTTACGCCAGTTGGAATTGAAATCAACATGGTGCTATACATAAAGAATAACTGACCTGCTACTGGCATACCAGTGGTAAACATATGGTGCGCCCATACCACAAAAGAAAGCAAAGCAATAGCTGCTGTTGCATACACCATTGAGGCATAACCAAATAGTGGCTTACGTGCAAACGTAGGAATAATCGTTGAAATTAAACCAAAAGCCGGCAAAATCATAATATACACTTCTGGGTGCCCGAAGAACCAGAATACATGTTGGAACAATACTGGATCACCACCACCTGCAGCATCAAAGAAAGAGGTGCCAAAGTGACGATCAGTTAATAACATAGTCAACGCACCTGCTAGAACTGGCATTGAAGCAATCAATAAGAAAGCAGTAATTAACCATGTCCATACAAACAATGGCATTTTCATCAATGTCATGCCAGGCGCGCGCATGTTTAAGATGGTAGTAATAATGTTAATAGAACCAACAATGGATGAAACACCAAGAATGTGCAATGCCAATATTGACATATCAACACCCATAGAAGGATTTTGCACAGACAAAGGTGGATACATTGTCCAACCACCCGCCATCGCACCACCAGGCACAAAGATAGAGCCAACAAGCAGAATGGCGGCTGGTATCATCAACCAAAAACTCATATTATTTAATCTTGGAAACGCCAAGTCAGATGTACCAATCATCAATGGAATCATCCAGTTAGCAAAGCCAACAAATGCAGGCATAATCGCACCAAAAATCATAATCAGTCCGTGCAATGTTGTCAGCCTATTAAAGTTTTCTGGCTCTAAAAATTGCAATCCCGGCTGAAATAGTTCAGCACGAATACCCAATGCCAATGCCCCTGCAAACAAGAACATAAAGAAGCTAAACCAAAGATATAGCGTTCCAATGTCCTTGTGATTCGTTGATGCAACCCAGCGCATTATGCCAGTTGGATGAGCGTGATCATCGTGATGTGTTGCAGTAGTTGTACTCATCAGTTTCTCCTAAAAACTAAAGCTTAATTCTGTTATTTCTAAAAAATTAAAATGATACCTAGTCTATATTACCGTGCTGCTTTAACTGCTGATGGCTGAATAAAATCACCCGTACTATTACCCAAAGCATTACGCTCATAAGCAATCACTGCAGCAATATCAACATCATTCAGTACATCTTTCCAAGCTGGCATGATGTTCTTACCATTCAAAATAATATCCAAATGGCCTTCCAATGGCCCTGTTGCAATAGCACTACCTGTCATTGCTGGAAATGCTGGCGGAATACCGGCACCAGTAGCACCATGACAAACAGAACAGTTTCTATCATAAACTGCTTTACCTGCAGCAACCAAATCATCCATAGCCCACTCTTTGTCGGCGCCGGCATTTGCTGATGCAGCAGCCTCTTGTTGCGAGGCAACCCAAGTTAGGTACTCAGCTTCTGGTTTCGCCTCTACTACAATTGGCATATAACCATGCGCTTTACCGCAAAGCTCAGCACATTGACCACGATATACCCCAGGTTGTTCAACACGAATCCAAACTTCTTTTACAAAACCTGGAATAGCATCTTGCTTAACACCAAACTCTGGAATCCACCACGCATGATTCACATCTTGTGATGTAATGAGTAATTTAACTTTTTTACCCACTGGAACAACCATTGGATTATCAACTTCCAATAAGTAGTTTTCGCCTTTTTCAGCTTTGTTGTGAATCTGATCTTCTGGTGTAGATAAGGTGCTAATAAATTTAAGATCTTGGTCTAAATAGTCATAAGCCCATTTCCACTGTGAGCCTGTTACTTTAATACTCATGTCTTCAGCACTGGTATCTTTCATTGCAAGAATTGTTTTAGTTGCAGGATATGCCATACAAACCAAAATAATGACTGGAATAATAGTCCAAATCACTTCAAGCCAATGATTTTCATGGAACTGTGCTGCTTTGTGACCAACTGATTTACGATGCTTAACGATCGAGTAAAACATCAAACTAAAAACTACAACAAATATGGCAACACAAACCCACAAAATAAGCATATGTAGATCATATATCTGACCCGCTATCTCAGTTGCTGGTGTTTTTAAATTTAATCCATATGCAGCATTGGAATTGACAGCAAACAATGATAAAAATGTAGCCAATAAAGAGAGAATTGTTCTCTTGTTCATAACTGAATCCACCTCAAAAAAAATGTGAACGACTTAATAATAAAGGTAAAAATAAACAATGCCTTTTACCACATACCCTGCTAACAACTAACTTGCCATCACAAATAATGTGACCTATTTTATTTTTTACTTTCAATATTTTGATTTAAATCAAGTACTGATTACACGCATTGTGCCAAATTCAAAATTTCGCTTAATTTAGCACACGCGCTTGTGCTAATCAAGAAAAATGTAACAATATAGTTACATTATTTTACGAATATCGGGATAGTTCGCCAGCCATCTGGTTAACATGGAAATGTTGAATTTATGCTAGCGAAAATAGTATAAAAGCGGCATACAATAATCATAAATAACGTCAAAAGTCTTTACTGAGCGCAGCCATAAACTTTTATTTCATCCGTTCAAAAATATAGTTGTTTATAACGGCAGTATTAGCCTCACACGTGTTCCAAACTGATCAGAGTCCCACTTAATGTTTCCCCGAATTGCTGCAGCACGATTGATTTGTCCAGACAACCCTTTTCCTTTACCGCTTAAGACTTTTTGCACATCAAAACCTTGCCCATTATCGGCAACCGTAATATGGACACAACCACCTTTAACGCTAGTGGAAATACAAACTTCAGAGGAATTGGTATGTTTAATTACATTAGCAATAGCCTCTTGAAGTATGCGTAAAATGTGCAATGCACTTTGTGAATCAAGCCAATCGAGAGTGGGTATATGTTGAACGCGCCACACCAGTGAAATGCCCGCGGCCTTAAGACGCGGTTCTAAACGGAAGGGCAAAGTTCGCAATAATGGTACAGAAGCCTTGAGCTTCATTAAGGTTGGAGTCGAATATCTAGATAAAAATGGAACAATTCTTGATACAGATTATACCTTTGTAGTATCAGGTGAAAACTTACAACCAACGGCTGCAAAATCTTTCAGCATAATGACCAAACGTGACCCCAAAATGACCAATTTCCGTTATCACATAATTAAGAATTGAGTTGCTTATATATTCAAGATTCAACAGCAAAAGTCGTTTTAAACGACTTTCACAACCAAAGCTAATCCGTCGCTTTACTGGACGCTTTAATTTAAATAATATGCCTAGAATAAGCGTAGAATTAGAAAACTGGTTATAAGTAAAATCTGATCATGTGCTAAGAATCGAAGAGATATGTCAAAAAAAGATTTAGAAACGCTAATGACTGCTGGGCTAATCATTTTATTGATTGGCGTGATAGCACTTGTGGCGACTTTATTTATGGATACTTCAGTTAGCGTGAACGCTGATACAAGAGTTCACAATATCGGTTTGATGCAAAGACAACAGAATTTTTTAATCATTTCTGGATTATCAATTTTCATAGGTATTTCGTTGGCAATTTTTAGTTTCATCAACTCCACATCACCAGAAAATACTAAGAAATGCCCCTATTGTGCTGAATTGATAAACGAAGATGCAATCAAGTGTAAACATTGCGGCAGTAATTTACATATGCATTCGAGATCGATAAAACCTGAAGAACTTAGTGCTGATGAGCTGAACAAATTAATTGAAAAATTAGAATCAAATAATCAACAAAAAGATCGTGGTTAGTAATCTGGGCAAATTTCTTAAATATTGCGAAAACTTTAGTTAACTCAGTAACAAACTCCTGTTTACCAACCATATCCCCAAGATCAAAGATTAGCTTCGCAAGCTATAGCCAGCCAACACTAAAATTTTTGAACAAAAGGAAAATAATAAAAGTCGTTTAAAAGAGTTTTCTAGCCTAAAACCTACGCCCACTAAAATCATGCGCTTTTATTACTAAGGGGCCAATTATTTACGGTGAATAAAAAAGTGTTGAGTAAAGTGCGCAGACATAAAAAAAGCACTAACTTTTCGTTAAGTGCTTGTTTTACTTGGTGCCGGGAGAGAGAATCGAACTCTCACGCTGTTACCAGCGCGGGATTTTGAGTCCCGTGCGTCTACCAATTCCGCCATCCCGGCTTATTCGTATTATACATTGCTGTATAATCGTGACGGCGCAATTATAACAAGCTCTTATCAATTACGAAATCAAATATTCACAATTAAATCATATTTATGAAAACTGAAGATTTTAACTTTAAATTACCCAAACACTTAATCGCGCAGCATCCGCCGGCACAGCGTAGTGCTAGTCGTTTGCTTTACTTAAATAGCGATTCTGACAAACTAATTGACAGTGTTTTTTTAGATTTACCCCATTACTTATCCAAAGGTGATCTGTTAATTTTTAACGACACCCGTGTCATGAAGGCGCGATTATTTGGACAAAAAGTGACAGGTGGTAATGTCGAGTTACTGGTCGAACGCATTTTAGATGATCATCACGCATACGCTTTAATTCGTGCTTCGCGCAGCCCAAAAGCTGGCGCCAAACTAATATTAGCTAATGCAATTGAGGTTGAGGTGCTGGGGCGTGATGATGATTTATTCCATCTAAAATTTCTGTCCCAAACACCTGTTTTAGATTTATTAGAAACATTTGGCAGTTTGCCTTTACCGCCTTATATTACGCATGAGGCCACTAGCACAGATGAAACCCGTTACCAAACCGTTTATGCGAAGCATGCAGGCGCGGTTGCTGCACCCACCGCTGGTTTGCACTTTGATGACGAGATGATTAACCAGCTGCAAAACAGTGGAGTCAATATTGCTTACATTACGCTTCACGTCGGCGCGGGTACTTTTAAACCAGTCAATGTTGATAACATTGCTGAACATAAAATGCATAGCGAGGTCTATCACATTCCAGAGACGACTGTGCAGGGTATCGAACAAGCGAGAATGTCTGGTAAAAAAGTGACTGCTGTTGGGACTACGGTGTTAAGAGCATTAGAAAGTGCGGCGCATGCTGGGCAATTAAATGCTGGTAGTCAAGAAACCAATATTTTCATTACGCCTGGCTTTGAGTTTAAAGTCGTTGATCGCTTGCTAACAAACTTTCATTTGCCTAAAAGTACTTTGCTGATGTTGGTGTCTGCTTTTGCTGGTTTTGAACCAATCAAAAAAGCCTATGCGCATGCAGTTGAAAAAGAATATCGTTTCTTTAGTTATGGCGATGCAATGTTATTAGAAAAGAAATCTTAAGATGACGGTGAGTCAGTATGAATAGTAGCAAAACAATTGGAGATGATTAAATTGAACCAACACCAACGTAAATTAAAAATAGGCACCTTGTTAATCAGCTTGTTTTTTGTCTGCTCTTTGCAGGCTGCTGTATTACCTGAGGCTAAGTTATTACTCAAAATACCGATGGCAAAAGCCCCCACAACACGCCCAATGACTGTCGCCTACCAGCCTGCCTTGATGCATTATTATGTGGCAGATGGTGGGTTGGCACCCATGGGTAGCGAGTGGGAGGCGCCGATATCCAAATCGCAAGTACATGCCTTTGACGCTGAAGGAAAGTATGTCAACTCTGCAAGCCCCGGCTACGATAATCGCTCTATTTATTACAATGCGAATACTGCTAATATTGAAACCATTACTTACAATATTTCAAGTGCGTTTGGTTTTGCCCCAAATACTGGTATGTACGCGCTGGATATATCAGAGACTGGCAAAATAAAAGACTCCTCTAAGGAAATCATACAATTTCATAAAGCGTTTGGTGATTCCTTCACCATGCCATCTTATGACGCTGAACATGATCGCTATTTTGCGAAACAGAGTCGCAGTAATAAAGTGCGTATTGTCAGCATCAAAGAGAGTGAACCATTGGGTGAAATTACATTAGATATCACAACGGCTGGTGCAAAATTTGACGATATTAGTGACAGCTTTATTGCTTACACTGGCGCAAAAGGTGAAGAGCTTGCCTTATTAGATTTGGACCATAAAGCCATCTTAATATTTGATTTATCTGGAAAGTTTGTTGCGAAAAGCACATTACCTGACACCATTAGCCTACGTGCAAAAAGTTATTACAATGGTCTTGGTTATGCAAATGACATGTTCTTTTTATACAACGAAAAAGAAGGTGAGTTTGGTACTTATCATGGTTACCAAGTCATTCAATAAGTCTGTGGCATCTATTAAAAAACCGCGCTATAGCGCGGTTTTTAGTTAAGGCAACATTATTTAGCTAATTTACCTGCTAATTTTCCCGAAGCCATAGCAAATAATGCACCCACAACAACTGACAAGGCGACAAGCAGTACTGGGTTTGTCAGATCTGGGCTTGTTACACTTCCTGCGCCGGCTGTTTGTAAGGCATAGCCTGCAGTAGCCGCATAGCCGTATACATTTGCAGGCACAACAGACAGCAAAGTGTTACCTGCGACAATGACTAATAAAAAGACTGTTGCAGCAACATAAATGGCAGGTCCAACTGCACCGGGCAAGCCTAATGGATTCATACCGACCAAAAATAAGGCGACCCCTGCGATGACTGCACCATAAATCATGCCTGCGATTGTCTTTTGTAATGCCGCGTTGTCTGCACCTGTATGGAAATAACATGCCCAAGCGATAAAACCAACCCAAACAAGTAATTCGGCATCTCCGTCACCCATACCGAAGGGTCCCAAAGCAATATAAGCCCATACACCACCAAGAACTGCGATACTTACTGCTAATGCTGTTAACTTCGACATACTCAACTCTCCCTGAAAAAATTACTTCTTAATAAAAAAATAATATGACGAGAACTGCTACCAATTGGTATCTGATGTCTTAGAAAATGCACCATTACAAATCCAATTGACAGTGCATGGTATGCCTATTTTGGTGCGATATGCAACTTTTTTGTTGATGTTAAATAATATTACAGCGATTTTATTGGCAAAATAACTATTTTTATCTTAACTCGATTTATCCAAATTACCTTTATAATCCCAGTACTTACGTTGTTTATCAATCACTAAATTGGGATATTTTTCACGTCCTAAACTACCATTATATCGGCCTAGCGCACGAAACAAATTCCCTCGTTCGATATCCAAATAATGCCTTAAAATGGTGCATCCATACCGTAAATTAAGTCGCAAATTAAATAAATTATGGTCAGAACTGCCTATTGATTGAACCCAAAACGGCATGACTTGCATATAACCGCGGGCGCCTGCACTTGAAACTGCATATTTTTTAAAGGCGCTTTCTACTTGTATTAACGCCAAAACCAACTGCGGATCTAAGCCCGCCCTTGTTGCCTCGTAATGCACTGAGATTAAGAAATCTTCTCTGTAAGCCTTATCGGGCAGCTTTTTTTGTAAGCGTTGTGACATTTCTGTCAGCCAAGCTTGTCCTTCCACCGGGTCTGCAAACATCAATCTAGGTGCAGCCACATCAGTCACCGACTTTTGCATCACCGCCTTAACACTGTTGGAAAGCGCTTCTTCTTTTTGCTCGCCCGCTTCAAGCTGCATTGCCCAAAACAACAGGCCTATTAACAACAATTGTTTAATCATACGCACCAAAAAATGGTCAGATTGTTATCCATTTAATTGCATCAATATATGCTGCTTAATCTCAGCTAAACTAAGATTTTCAGCCTCAGACTGTTGACGCGCCTTATATTCAACCTGCCCGTCAGCCAAGCCACGCTCACCCACCACAATGCGATGCGGAATACCCATCAAATCACTCTCTGCAAACATTACACCTGGACGCTCGGCACGGTCATCCAACAATACATCAATACCTGCTTGTAATAAATCCTGATAAAGCTGGTTGGAAGCTTCTTTTACTGCGTCACTTTTATGCAAGCCAATCGGGCAAATAACCACAGCAAATGGTGCCATACTCAGTGGAAATATAATGCCTTTATCATCATTACCCTGCTCAATGGCCGCACCAACAATACGTGACACACCAATGCCATAGCAACCCATTTGCATCACTTGGCTTTTACCCTCCTCATCGAGATACGTTGCATTCATTGCTTGTGAATACTTAGCCCCTAGCTGAAAAATATGTCCGACCTCAATCCCGCGGCAAAGTGAAAGTTTACCTTTACCATCCGGGCTGGCATCTCCTTCAACTACATTACGCACATCAGCAACAATCATTGGTTCGGGCAAATCACGTCCAAAATTAACGCCTGTTAAATGCATCTTAGGCTTATTCGCACCACAGACAAAATCACTCATGATTGCCACTGTTTTATCAGCAATCAATTTCACATTTTCCGCCACGCCTACTGGTCCGATAAAGCCTGGCGGACAGTTCAGATGCATACGAATCTCTTCTTCCGTTGCAAATCTAAAATCGTTTAAACCGGCAATTTTGGTTAATTTCACTTCGTTTAAATGATGATCGCCGCGTAACAATACCAAATAGAATTGTTTATCTGCCATTAACGCAATGGCTTTTACTGTGCGTTCTACGCCAATCTCCAACAGTTTGGCTACTTCTTCACAAGCGGTTTGTTTAGGCGTGTCAACTGTTTGCATGGGTTCAGTTGGTGTAGCACGTTCACCAATTGCAATGGCTTCCGCCAATTCCACATTAGCCGCATAATCGGAGTGTTCACAATACGCTAATCCATCTTCGCCACTATCCGCTAATACATGAAACTCTTGTGAGCCATCGCCACCAATGGCACCAGAATCTGCTTTTACCGCACGAAACTTTAAGCCCAAGCGGGTAAAAATATTGCTATAGGCTTGATGCATTTGATTGTAGGTATGCACTAAGGATTCTTGGCTGGCATGAAAAGAATAAGCATCTTTCATCAAAAACTCACGTGCGCGCATCACACCAAAACGTGGGCGAATTTCATCACGGAATTTAGTTTGAATTTGATAAAAATTGAGCGGTAACTGTTTGTAACTATTGATTTCTTTTCGTGCAATATCGGTAATCACTTCTTCGTGGGTTGGGCCAAAACAAAACTCGCGCTCATGTCGATCTTGTATCTTTAACATCTGCGGGCCAAATACCGACCAACGTCCTGTTTCTTCCCATAACTCTCTGGGTTGCACCGCTGGCATTAGCAATTCCAATGCGCCGGCCTTATTCATTTCATCACGCACAATCGCTTCGACTTTGCGCAGGACGCGCAAGCCTAATGGCATCCAACTATATAAGCCACTGCCCAGTCTTTTGATTAAGCCTGCACGCACCATCAACTGATGGCTGATTAGCTCCGCATCGGCTGGGGCTTCTTTTTGAGTCGAGATAAAAAATTGAGAGCTACGCATCATCTTGCCTATGGTTGAAAGTGGTGGATTTTAGCGCGAAACATCGTTTAAGTCAGCTAATAGCTTACGCTTAGTCTGCTATTTAACCCGTTAAAACTGAGCATATGCTAGCAGCACTATAAAATAAGTGGCTTATCTGGTAACTCATTTGTTTTACGCTGTATGGCTTTTTTACGATTATTTTTGATACTGTCTATGCCAAAGTGTTGTTCTAGCGCCTTACTTACTAACTGTAAGCCCTGCATCACGCCCTGCTCAAATTCGCCTCGCCGAAACATCACTTCCATTTCATGACAACTCATCTCCCATTGATCATAGCCAATATGCCGATCAATGCCCCGGTCTGCGACTATTTCAACATCGCGGTCAGCCAGCAACAAATAAATCAAAACCCCATTATTCTGTTCGGTATCCCATATATTGAGCAGCGAAAATAATTCAATAGCCCGATTTCTGGGCGTCTTTTTGGATAATATTTCATAAGGATGCAAACCCGCCTCCACCACAAAGCGAATTTCACCTGTGTGCTTGGACTCGCTAGCGGTAATTGCCGCTTCTATATGTTGCAAAGCTTGCGCAGAAAAATGCCTTTTTACCTGCCAAGGGTTGCTGAATAAATGTCTAAAAAATCGCATTGTATGTGTAAACATTACCAACTCCCCGAAGCGCCACCGCCACCAAAACCGCCACCCATGCCGCCGCCAAAACCACCGCCTAGCCCACCGCCTAATCCACCGCCAAAACCACCACCCATTGGGTAGCCACCATAACCATTAACACCGCGATTGCCCATCATGATGGTAAAGAAAAAAGCAATGACACCTAGCACGCCAGCACCTACGATTGATAGACCAACAAAGAAAACAATAGCGCCTACTAAGCCGCCATTTAATGCACTACCAAAAAATGTCCCAAATACAGCACGCAACATCATGCCTGAAATGAGTCCTCCAAATAACAACAGCGGCATCATGCCCTCTAATTGGTCAGTATTACCATGTTGCTTTGTTGGTGCAGGCAGTGGTTCACCATCAATCAAACCGATTAATTGATTGGTTGCCGCATCAATGCCGCCAGCAAAGTCACCTTGCTTAAAATAAGGTGTCATTATTTCACTAACAATGCGCTTGGCGTATAAATCCGTCACCGCACCTTCTAAGCCATAACCCACTTCAATCCGCATATTGCGATCATCTTTTGCAATCAAAACCAATATGCCATCGTCAATCATTTTACGGCCAACCTTCCATGCATCCACCACGCGAATGGCATATTGTTCAATGGCTTCTGGCTGTGTAGTTGGCACCAATAATACGGCTATTTGGCTGCCTTTCGTTTCTTGGTAATTGCTTAACTTTTCCGCAAGTTCAGATTGTTGAGAAGCGGATAATGTTTTGGTCAAATCTACTACATGCCCAGAAAATACGGGCACATCTACTAACGCTGCTAGCGTCAATTGCGACGCAAACAGGAAAGCCGCTAATAAGGTTGATAAACCTGCTTTAAAAGACAACGGTATTTGCCTATGCTTAACGATTAAAACTCAACTTTAGGTGGCGCTGAAATGGTTGCTTCATTTTCAACCGTAAATGATGGCTTTGTTTCATAGCCCATCATCATTGCAGTTAAATTGGTTGGAAAGCTTCGCACCACTACGTTATAGTTTTTAATAGTCTGAATGAAGCGATTACGCGCAACGGTTACCCGATTTTCAGTACCTTCCAATTGCGCTTGCAAGTCTCTAAACCCTTGATCCGCTTTCAAATTAGGATAATTCTCAGCAACCAACATAAGACGTGATAGCGCACTGGTCATTTGCCCTTGCGCTGCTTGAAACTTAGCCATCGCGGCCGGGTCATTGAGCAACGCTGGCGTCATTTGGATACTGCCAACACTCGCACGTGCATTGGTCACATCGGTCAATACTTCTTTCTCATGGGCCGCATAACCTTTAACCGTACTCACCAAATTAGGTACTAAATCAGCGCGGCGCTGGTACTGATTCAGCACCTCAGCCCAACTGGCTTTCGCTTCTTCATCTAAGGCTTGAAACTGATTATAGCCACAACCCGATAGTGTCAACAAAGCCATCACTACCACACATTTCTGAAATAGGTTTTTCATGGTTTTCCTTCAAAATAAGGGATGGTTAAACAAATGAACGCATTGCATACATCTATATTGTGCTTGTTGGAAGTATTACAAGTGAGCCAGGGTCAATCTTGCTAAACACAAGTCTTCCCAAGCATTTGCTTTGTCCTTGACATGTTGCAACAAGTCATCTGGCGCATAAGTCACAATCACTGGCATTTCGTTTAACCTATGCACTGCGCCACGTAATTTCACCAATGGTAAGTCAAGCGCTAATAGCTGTTGCGCCACCAATTCCCCCATCACTACCATCACCTTCGGCTTAAAATCTGCCATTGCTGTTAGTTGCGCTGCATTGATATCGTGCCCAATTTTCACCGCAATTGCTTTTAACATATTTTGGAGTAGCGTTTCTGCTTCGTCTTGATGCTGCTGTTTTAGTGCAAACAACCATTGACCATCTTCACTTACAATGAGCCTACATGTCAAACCTCGCGATACATGCGGTTCAGCTTGATGGTCTTGACGCGCCTGCTCAATCAATGGCGCTGAGGGCAAAATCTCTGTTTTTTTATCTGTGACAGGCGGATTACGCAATTGCCACACTGGCAATAATTCCAATTCACGTAAGATATCTTCACGGTTCATCATAATACCAATCCCATTAAAACGGCATCTTCTCGCCCTTTTTTGGCAGGATAATAGCCACGGCGTATACTCATTTCAACAAAGCCAACGTCTTCGTACAAAGTAATCGCGGCAATATTGCTCGCTCTTACTTCTAAAAACATGTTCAATGTATCAAGCGCTCGCGCACGGTCTATCATATGTGTTAACAGCATGCGACCTAAACCTTGCTGTTGATGCGGTTTAGCGACACTAATATTGAGTAAATGCGCTTCATCTAACACAATCATCATCAATGCATAGCCAACGACTTCGTCCTGTTGCGTCAACACCCAAGCGTCATGACGCGATTTCAGCGAATCATTAAAGTTGCCGCGCGTCCATGGATGAGAATAAATTGTTGGCTCAATATGCATCACGGCATCTAAATCAACCTCTTGCATCAACCTAAATGCATAGTTTGGTTTTAATACAGCACTCATAATCGCAAACCTTGCTCACGCTCTTTTGATGTTAATGCAACCCGGTTACGGATGTAAATCGGTTTCGCTTCGCTGGCGCAAACCGCCTCACCACGTGCAAATATTGGCAAAGCCAAGCGCAAAATCGCCTCTGCTTTTGGTGTCATTTCGGGCAAGGTGTTTACCAGCTGTTGTTGATATTGCTCTCGCAAACTTTCGCCATATACTTTCCAAGCAGTGCCCACGCCAACCCAATCACCACCTTCAACTGCAGGCACTTGTTGTGGTTTATAAACACCAGCCGCCTGCACTTCACACCACTCGCCATCTTCACGTATATAGACGGCATGATACACCTCTGCCATCCGCGCATCCGATGCCGCAATTACGCGTTCAGCACCGCTGGCTTCGGCCAATGCCATTAAAACATTCACACCAACGACAGGCAGATTGGCGCCAAAAGCCAAGCCCTGCGCCACTCCACACGCAATGCGCACACCAGTAAACGAGCCGGGGCCTGCACCAAAAGCAATGCCATCTAAATCGCTTAAATTTAACTTTGCTTTATCCAATAGCAATTGAATCTGCGGCAAAATCAATTGAGAAGCAGCTTGCCCTGCTTGAATATCAACTGTTTCAAGCTGTTCATCTATTTGTAAAGCAATCGACAACAATGCAGTCGAGGCATCAAAAGCCAATAATTTCATAGGTATTATTTTGACATTAAAACGGCATATCCGCTCTAAATAATCACTTCACTCATCAGCAATACGTCCTCGCAATGCTTTCACACGCCCACGCTGCGTTTTACTTTCTAATCGACGCTTCTGAGAACCATTAGTTGGCCGGGTCAAATATCGGGTTGGATGCACATGATTGGCCGCATTCACAATCGCATGTAAGCGCTTAATCGCTTCTTTTTTATTCGCCTCTTGCGTGCGAAATTGTTGTGCTTTAATGATGAGCACACCTGCAGACGTAATACGCTTATCTTTGCTACTCAATAGCCTTGCTTTTAAGGTATCGCTTAAACTGGAAGCAACAATATCAAACCGCAAATGAATCGCACTCGACACTTTATTGACATTCTGTCCACCAGCACCTTGCGCACGTACGGCAGTTAAAACATAGTCTGCTTCACCAATTTGCAACATCGCTAACGCTGCGCCTCATTAAAAAATGCTTCCACTTCTGCCAATACTTTTGTTCTTTTAAAAGGCGGCAAACTTTGCCAAATCCGTTTGCCATATGATTTAGTAATGAGTCGCGGATCGCAAATCATTAATACGCCTCTATCGGTTTCATCTCGGATTAAGCGGCCTGCGCCTTGTTTTAATGTGATGACAGAGTAGGGCAATTGGTATTCCATAAAAGCATTTTTGCCTTCTGTATTTAGCTTATCTATGCGCGCGGATAAGACTGGGTCATCCGGCGGGGCAAATGGTAGTTTGTCGATAATAACCACACTTAAGGCTTCACCACGCACATCCACACCCTCCCAAAAACTTTGCGAGCCGACAAGCACGGCATTGCCATGCGCACGGAATCGATCCAATAATTCTGTGCGCGTGCTGTCGCCCTGCAATAACAAAGGATATTCCATCCCGTTGTTAGCAAACGATTCTTTTAGTAATGCATAGATTTCTCGCATGGCACGTAACGATGTACATAGCATAAATGCACGGCCCTGGCTGGCTTGTATCACAGGCAATGCCGCCTCCGCAACCGCCGTTATATAATTTGGGCTATTCGGGTCGGGCATATTGGCAGGCGCATAGAGCAACGCCTGTTGCGCGTAATCGAATGGACTTTGCAAGTATAAAGTTTCTGCCTGCAATAACCCCATTTGCGCTTGATAGTGACTAAAATCACTTTTTACTGCCAAAGTGGCAGAGGTAAAAATCCAGGTACGTGGCTCGGCATTGAGTTGTTTACCAAAGCCATCAGCGATACTGAGGGGTGTGGCATGCAATTGCACTGATTGGGTAAATACTTCCACCCAACGCACTAAATTGCTATTTTCTGCTGTGTGCCAACGTTTCAATTGTATGAATAACGCTTCGCCACGTTGCCAACATTTTTCGAGCATTGGGTCACGTGCCGCTTGACTCTCTAACACCTTTGTTAACGAAACCAATTGTGTTTGCATCTGATTGTAAGCATCTTCGAATCCTTTCAACGCTAACGCTTTTTGGACAGGCATGCGCGCGCCTTCATAAGCAAAGATTAACCTAAAATCTTTGACCGCTTTTTCGAGTGGCGGCACAGCTTCACTCAAAGCAATACAATCTTTTGCTAAAGTAAGGTACGCTGAAGTGCTGTCGCGACATAATTCTAATAACTGATTAGTTGATACATCTTCGCCAAAAAACAAACCTGCAACTTCTGGCAATTGATGTGCCTCATCAAATATGACAGTATTGGCGCTAGGCAACAATTCAGCTACCCCTTCATCGCGCAACATCACATCAGCAAAAAATAAATGGTGATTGACCACCACCACATCAGCAGCCAATGCCTTTTTACGCGCTTCCATGACAAAACAATCTTTGTAAAAACCGCATTCTTGACCTAGGCAATTCTCACGGGTAGAGGTGACATTAGACCAAACTGTTGCGTTTTCTGGCACTGCAACCAATTCGCTTTTATCGCCCGTTTTACTATGTTCAGCAAAGCTTTTAATCAAGTGTATATATTTAGCATCTTCTCGCGAAGCAAATCGTCCATCTTGCTCTGCGCGCTCCAAATGATAATGACACACATAATTAGCCCGCCCTTTTAGCATGCTGACTGTGACTGGCACTTTGAGTGCATCGCGCACATTGGGTAAATCTCGATTAAACAATTGATCTTGCAAGGTTTTAGTACCGGTGGAAATAATTACTTTACCGCCAGAAAGTAAGGCAGGCACCAAATAAGCAAACGTTTTGCCAGTACCAGTTCCCGCTTCGGCGACCAGCTGTTTGTTTTGTGCGATGGCATCGGCAATCGCTTCTGCCATTGTTAACTGCTCAGCGCGCTCAGAATATCCGTTAATTGCCTTAGCCAACGGCCCTTGCGTAGCAAAAATATGGCTCAATACTGTATTGTGGTTGGCTTGCTCAGACATATCGTCAATTATCCCATGAATCGACTTTGATGCACGCAATGCAACAAATTGAATCAAATTAATCTCTTGATGGCTGGATGTCTTAAATAAGGTGCGACGGCTACTGGATTTTGGTTAAATTAAGGTATCATTACTGTGCTAACAAAAAAGGCACAAGCTTTAAGTGAATACGATGAAACGCTTTATTTTTTATATTTTTTTGACTGTAAGTTTGGCGCCACCAAACCTCGTCTTCGCTAATTTCAGTACAAAAAACATAGAAGGCGTTACGCTCACTTTTTTTGATGATGACAACTCAATTGGCGCCACGCAAACCCTATCGCAAAATGTACTCATACAGGCAATGAGCCTAGAAGGTAGCCGATATAAACTCGGCGGCAACTCACCTGAGACAGGATTTGACTGCAGCGGATTTGTAAACTACGTGTTCAATCAAGCAGCAAATGTCGAATTACCGCGCACGACAGGCGGCTTGAGCAGAGTTGGTCAGTCGGTAGCGCCAAATGAATTACAACCGGGTGATTTGGTTTTTTTCAATACAAGAAGCAGCGCCTATTCCCATGTTGGGATTTACATCGGTGATGGTGATTTTATTCACGCACCACGTGCAGGTAAAACAGTCACTATTGAAAATATGGCATCAGGTTATTGGCAACAGCACTTTAATGGCGCTAAACGCATAGACGCAATTGCAGCAAAGTAAAGATATCCATTATGAATCAGATCGTTTATCACTGTGGCCTAAGTCACGTTCTGGATCAACATTATCTCGTATCAGTTGCTTCAGCTCTTTTGACTCAGGAAAGCGTCCAGCCACTTTTCTATCAAACAACACCATCGCATTCAACCTCACGATAAAATTACCGCCGGTGCCAGGTACCAAAGCAACCGCTTGCAAATCCGCTTCAAACGTTGTCAACAGTTCCTGCGCTATCCAAGCGGCTCTTAATAACCATCGACATTGGGTACAGTATTCAATCTCAACATAATATCTATGATTCACTACATTCTCCTGTTAACCGTTTTTTGCAATCAAGCGATATAATGTATTTAAATTAACGGGAAAATGAAACTATTATATTATTCAGTATTCTTATACACTGATCATTATAAATTTCATCTTAATAACAAAGGCAATACATGCACGCAATATTTAAAAAATTTGGCCTAATCCTATCAGGTATCTTAATTGGTTTACTGATTAGTCTCAACTTAAGCGCGCTAGCTGAAAAAGTTGGCGGAACCGATCTACCCATCGATGATTTACGTATTTTTGCTGAAGTTTTTGGCAAGGTTAAAACTGACTATGTAGAATCTGTTGAAGATAAAAAGCTGATTGATGAAGCGCTATCTGGCATGCTACAAGGTTTAGATCCACATTCAGCCTATATGGATAAAGACGCCTATAAAGATTTACAAGCAGGTACGCAAGGTGAGTTTGGCGGCTTGGGTATTGAAGTGAGTATGGAAGATGGCCTGGTTAAAGTTGTAACGCCTATTGAAGACAGTCCAGCTTACAAAGTTGGTTTACAAGCTGGCGATTTGGTGATGAAGCTAGACGACAAGCAAGTAAGAGGCATGACATTAAACGATGCCGTTAAAATTATGCGTGGTGCACCAGGCACAAAAATCAACTTAACCATTTTGCGTAAAAATGTCGATAAACCACTGACATTCACGATTACACGAGACACCATCAAATCGCAAAGCGTCAAAAATAAATATTTAGAACAGGATTATGGTTATGTTCGCATTACACAATTCCAAGAGCACACAGGTGAAGATTTAGCTAAGGCATTGATATCATTGCAAAAAGAAAACAAGAAGCCACTCAAGGGTTTGGTATTAGATTTGCGCAATAATCCTGGTGGTCTATTAGATGCTGCCGTAGGAGTATCAGCAGCATTCTTGCCAAAAGACAAATTAGTTGTATATACGGAAGGCAGAATAGAAGATTCAAAAATGAATTTAACAGCCAATCCGAGAGATTATGCACGCCGTGGCAAATCAGATTATCTTAAAACAGTGCCTGAAGATTATAAAACAACGCCAATTGTTGTTTTGTTAAATGCAGGCTCTGCATCAGCATCTGAAATCGTTGCTGGCGCACTGCAAGACCATAAACGTGCAACCATTTTAGGTGTCACCAGTTTTGGTAAGGGCTCTGTACAAACCATTTTACCAATGAATAATGGCAGTGCAATTAAGCTCACAACTGCACGTTATTTCACACCAAATGGACGCTCTATCCAAGCAAAAGGTATTGAGCCCGATATTCAAGTTGGTGATGGTTCCGACGATTCATTAAAAGTACATGAAGCAGACTTAACGGGCCATTTATCCAATCCTAAAGATAGTTTACAAGATGGAGGTAACGTTAAACCGACTGACGAGGTAAGCAAACAAAAAGAAGAGGCAATGATAAAAGCCAAGGAAGAGAAATTTGCAGAGCCAAAAGGTCCTATTGAACCAGCGACTAAAGATGACTTTCAATTTGTACAAGCGATGAATGTATTAAAAGGACTGCCTGTTGAATCTATACCAAAAGAGAAAGAAAAATCAGCAGAGAATGCAGTAAATACCAAACAAACTGACAATAAAAAAACAGATAAAAAGTAACCTAATCACGTATTTAAAGCAAACCCTGTAGTGATAGCTGCTACAGGGTTTTTTGTTACAAAAAAACACATAAAATTAGTTGCTTTAATAACAATTTAAATTAAACTGGCTCCATGTTGATGGATAGATTTATTAAGACATTTGATACGGCATTACGTACTGTTTTTGCAGAAGCAAAAGCAACGCGCGCACACCCAGACGCCGCAATTGAAGATGATGAAATAACGTCGAATGAAAAACGAAAAGTGATTGGCTTAATGCGCGTCAATCATGTTGGTGAAGTCTGTGCACAAGCTTTGTATAGTGGCCAAGCATTGACCTCACGCAATCCAGAAGTAGTAGCAGCGCTAGAACATGCTGCCAAAGAGGAAACAGACCATCTTGCATGGTGTGAATCTCGAATAAATGCGTTGGGAGGCAGAAAAAGCTTTCTCAACCCACTATGGTACATGGGCAGTTTTACAATAGGCGCTATAGCTGGCGCAATTGGTGATAAATGGAATTTAGGCTTTTTAGCAGAAACCGAGCAACAAGTGAGTGCTCACCTAGCTAGCCACTTAGCACAATTACCTAATCACGATAAAAAAACAAGGGCAATAATTGAGCAAATGCATATTGATGAAATATCTCACGCACAAGAAGCGGTTAATTTAGGCGCAGCTGAACTTCCCGCTTCTATCAAAAAAGTCATGAGAACTTCATCAAAAGTAATGACAACAACTGCGTATTACGTTTAAAGGGTTGAAATGGATAAGTTTAAAGATGTATTACTGGATTTAGACGATGCGGACGATGTGCTTCGCATTGAACTGTATTATGAGGATGGTGAATCGGCAGGCGTTATTCACAATAGACCAGGTAGTGCTGGCTCAGTAAAAGTGTTTAATCACTTATACAAAACGTTTGGAAGCATTAATATTGATGCAGCAGTAGAAGGCTTGTCGTTATACGCAGAGCATACGGCAGATGCGGAAGACAATCCTGGCAAACATCCTAATATTGATCGATTATTTAATGTTATCGAAGACCAAGATCCATTAACAGTAAAGATTATTTATGCCCAAGATAGCTAGTCTGCTAGTCTGCTAGTCTATGCGTAGCTTATGCTGATAGTCGCGCAATAGGCGGATGATAAATAAGCTCGAGCAAATGACCGACCGCATCCAAGCAATAGAACCCACGTGAACCATCCCGGTGGGTTTTAGGCTTCTCTGTTATTCGTACACCTTCCTTAACAAAATAATCGTACCAGTCATCTACGGCTTCTGGTCGATCCAGTACAAACCCAATGTGATCGAGTCGCTGCCTTGCATCAGGCGTGTAATCTACGCGATGCAGCGCAAATACATCACCTTGATTGGTTAAATATACATTATCAGCGTCTGGCTGCCATTCAATCTGCATTCCCATGATGCGGGTATAAAAATCAATTGCAGTTTCCAATTCCTTCACAAACAGTGCAATATGCCGAATCCCAATCATGCCATCAGGCTGAATCATGCTTGAATAACCTCCACTGCTTTAATTTCATAATCATGCGTAATGACTACACTTTTGCTCAGCATAATAGATGCAGAGCAATATTTCTCTGCTGATAAAGACACTGCACGCTGAACTTGTTTATCGTTTAAATCACGCCCAGTCACCACAAAATGGACATGAATCTTGGTAAATACTTTGGGGACATCAGCAGCGCGCTCTGCAGTAATTTCTGCCACGCAATCTGTCACCGCTTGACGAGACTTTTTAAGGATGGTCACAACATCAAATGAGGTACATCCACCCATACCAATTAATAACATCTCCATTGGGCGCATGCCGATGTTACGGCCACCATTTTCAGGTGCGCCATCCATCACAACAGCATGCCCAGTTTCAGATTCACCAATAAAGGCGACATCCTCAATCCATTTAATGCGGACCTGCATTTACTTCACATCCAGTAGTTCAACATCAAATACTAAAGTTGCATTTGGCGGTATCACACCGCCAGCGCCGCGTGCACCATAGCCCATTTCAGATGGAATAATTAATGTACGTTTACCGCCAATTTTCATCCCCGCAAAGCCTTGATCCCAACCCTGAATGACCTGTCCAGCTCCTAAAGCAAACTCAAATGGTTGACCTCTATCCACTGAACTATCAAATTTTTCACCTTTCTTGTCTGGTGCGTTTTCGTCATATAGCCAGCCTGTATAATGGACAGATACCATAAAGCCTGGCTCCGCTTCACGTCCATCACCAACAACGGTATCATTTTTCATTAGTTCAGTTATTGTTTGTGTCATGCCTGTTGTTTCCTTATTGTCATTTGTAAGATGGTTAGACTCTGCCTGGCACGCATTTAATAATGATAACAAGCATGCGGCTAAAATAATTGGTTTTAATTGGTTCATCATGGTCACTCAACGATCATTTAAAAGAAGTCAATATGATACTGCATAATCATTTAAGTTCTAAAGAACCATGCAATCAAGGGCGTTCATATACCCATTTAATCAATGCATCTTGCGCATTTTTACTAGAAGATGCTTTGATGTCGTTCACAATCATCACCACTACATTGCGCCGGTTTTTTGCATCTAATACATAGCCCGCAATAGCACTAACACCATTGATAGAGCCTGTTTTCATATGCGCTCTAGCACTGACTTGCGTGCCTTTTAATCGATTGATTAATGTACCATCCAATGAAAGAATAGGTAAGGATGACAGCAGTTCTGGCATAGTGGGCCCTTGATAAGCATCAATCAACATCTGGCCTAAGTTGTTGACGGCAACACGCTCAACACGAGACAATCCAGAACCGTTTTCTATCACTAGCTTATCGACATTTCTCCCTTTATCCATCAGCCAAGATTTAACCGCCAACATGCCACTTACTTCACTTGCAGGCTGTCCTTGCTGTTCTGCGCCTATTGTTAGCAATAGCTGCTTAGCCATCACATTATTGCTCCATTTATTAATGTCTCGCACCACATTTGCTAAGGGCTGAGAAGCTTGCTCGGCTAATTTAATTACTTGCAATGGCATTTCATTTTGACTTCTCACATTGCCATTAAACGTTCCACCCAGTTCACGCCATAGCTTACGAAACATAAAAAAAGCGTACTGTTCATCATCAAATACACTCAACTCCAAATATTTTTCGCCACATTCAGCAGAAAATCGGCCGGTAAATGTCACTATTGCTTTTGTTTTACTTGCATCTACATCGTAGCGCAAGCGATCACGCCAACTCCCACAACCGCCTTTTATTAATTTCATGTTATTGACAATCTCTACTTCGGGCAATGGCACCTCTTGCGCAATATTAACGGCATCCTTATGCGCCATCAATTTGAAACTCGTATGCCGTCCATTGACTAAAAATGCACTTGGCAAAGCGTTATAAGCGCGCCATATTTCATTATCAAACACTTTATGATTGGCAATACTATTGGCGAAATAACTTTTATCAATTACCAAATCGCCTTCAATTGTTGCAAGGCCTTGCTGACGCAAACGCAACAATAACTGCCTAAAGTCATCCTCTTTAAAACTTGGATCGCCATAGCCCTTAATAATCAGATTGCCATGTAAAACACCATGGTCGATAACGGCATCTCGATACACTTCTGTTTTCCAATGAAATGATGGTTTTAGTATTTCTAGCGCAGCGTAAGTTGTGACCAACTTCATCACCGAGGCTGGATGCATTGGCTGATCACCATTGAGACTAATTATTGGCTTATCATCATCAATGGCTTGCACAAAAATAGCAGTCCCCGATTCAGGTATGCCGGCTTTTTTTAGTGCATTACCAATCTCTACTGGCAAGCCAGCAAAGACCATGTTTGCCCCCAGCATCAAACTAAAAAAAATGACGAGTCTATTCATCATCTTTAATACAAGCCTTGCGCCAGACAAGTCAGTGTCGCTTGCACCATCATATCCATCTCAGCTTCGTTAATGATATAAGGCGGCATCAAGTAAACGGTCTTACCAATAGGTCTTAGTAATAGGCCGTGTTGCAATGCTTGTTGATAGCAAGCTGTTGCAAACGCCGTATGCTTGGTATCGACATCAAATGCCCATATCATACCTTTATTGCGCAAATGCTTAATAGGAAGGTGAGTAAGTGCTTGCATTTTCTGGTTTAATATCGCTGATTTTTGCTGATTAACCCGAATCACATCATCCGTTTCAAAGATTGCCAATGTTGCCAATGCCGCACGACAAGCCAACGGATTACCCGTATAACTATGGCTGTGCAAAAAACCTTTGATAGCACTGTCATCATAAAACGCGGCATATACTTCATCTGTTGTTAGCACCGCCGATAAAGGCAAATAGCCTCCAGTAATGCCTTTTGACAAACAAATAAAATCGGGTGTAATTTGCGCTTGTTCACAGGCAAACATGGTGCCTGTTCGTCCAAAACCGACTGCAATTTCATCCGCAATTAAATGCACATGATATTGATCACAAATCTCACGCGCACGTTTGATATAAATCGCATCATACATACCCATTCCTGCCGCACACTGTATCAGCGGTTCAATAATAAAAGCAGCCAACTCAGCATGATGTTGCGCGACATAGGTTTCTAAAGCCTGCGCGCAACGCAAGGCAAATGCCTCGGCACTTTCGCCAGCTTCCGCTAATCGAGCATCTGGGCTAGGCATCTGGGCCGACTGCATCAACAAAGGTGCATAGGTATCTTTAAAAATAGCCACATCAGTCACACCAAGTGCACCCAATGTTTCGCCGTGATAACTATTTTGCAAACTAATAAATTTATTTTTACTTGCCTTGCCATGATTGCGCCAATAATGAAAGCTCATTTTCAAGGCAATTTCAGTTGCACTTGCGCCATCACTCGCATAAAAAGCATGACCCAAACCAGTTAAATGCGATAACTTTTCTGACAAAGCTACCACGGGTTCGTGGGTAAACCCTGCCAACATCACATGCTCTAAAGCATCGAGCTGTTGTTTAATCGCTTCTTTAATACGAGGATTGTTATGCCCAAACAAATTCACCCACCACGAGCTCACCGCATCCAAGTAGCGCTTGCCTTCCACGTCGATCAACCACATGCCCTCGCCACTGCTAATCGGAATTAACGGCAATTGTTCATGCTGCTTCATTTGCGTGCATGGATGCCAAACTGACTGTAGGCTTCTATTGAGTAAATCTTGATTGGTCATGAGTGAAATTGTGGGTGTTTTTCTAAAATAGTTGCGTTAAAAGAAGCTGTAGATAGATATCCATCAAGAGGCACATCCCGCCATTAACTAAGGTGCAGGATTCATCATGCTTAAATGAATTTGCTCAATCGCATGCAACAAATCATCACTCAGCACGGTTTGATAAGCCGCTATATTGTCTTTGAGTTGTGTCATATTGGTGGCACCAATAATGGTACTACTCACAAACCAACGATGATACACAAAGCTGAGCGCCATTTGTGTTGGCGTTAATCCATTCGCACGTGCTAACTGGGCATAAGCACTGACTGCAGGCGCCACACTCGGCTTAGTATAGCGCTGTGCATAACCACGAAATTGCGTCACACGTCCTTTTGCTTGCGGATTGTCGATATATTTTGCACTCAAATGACCAAATGCCAATGGCGAATAGGCTAGCAGACTAATATTCTCGCGATATAAAATCTCAGTTAATCCAAACTCCATACCGCGGTTTATCAAGTTGTAGCCATTTTGAATGGTCGCAATCCGCGGCAAATGATAGACATCAGCAATACGGCAAAATTCCATTACGCCATAAGGTGTTTCATTAGAAACGCCAATCGCTCGCACTTTGCCCTGTTTGACCATGTCAGCCAAGGTTTCTAATTGGGTCTGAATACTCACCCACGCTTTTTCTGCGCCCGTTTCATCAAACTCAAGTGCGGGATCAAACTGATATTGTCCAAATAATGGCACATTACGCTCAGGCCAATGAATTTGGTATAAATCGAGATAATCAGTCTGTAATCGCTTTAGCGATCCTTCAATCGCAGATCGAATATTGGTTGGTGTTAATGCATCATCGCCATTGCGTATCCAAGATAAATTACGATTACGCCCTGACACTTTACTGCCCAACACAATCTTGTCTCGTGCTTGATTTTTTAACCAATGACCAATCATGGTTTCCGTGCGAGTAAACGTTTCGGCTTTAGGCGGCACGGGGTACATCTCTGCCGTATCGATAAAATTAATGCCTTGTGCCAACGCATAATCAAGCTGTGCATTGGCATCCGTTTGTGTATTTTGATCGCCAAATGTCATGGTGCCTAAACACACTTTTGAGACGGCAATATCGGTATTTCCTAATGTGGTTGTTTCTATCAATTCAAGACCTTCTCATGATTAACGTTTTTCATATCAACTGACTCTTAATGCAGCACCTTAGACATTGATGCCTCATCAATGATCATTGCAGGGACTGCACTGGTGATTTGCCAAGCCGCTTCTTTGGCAGCCATTTGCAACATGCTACAAATAGCCAATATCAACTCTGGTGTTAAATTAAAATTAACCGCGATATCTTCTAAACAAGTCACTTCTAATTGCTTGGCATCATCCGATAAAGTAAAGCTCACCGCCAACAAATTACCTGCAGTACGTGATACTTCACGCGGCGTATATTCGGTTGCAAAATCCATTTTCTTCAATGCCTCTGTCGCCTCAAGCTCTTGCTTAAATTGCGAAATAGCATGCGTCACCCCTGCATTGGCAAAAGACTTAGGTTCTGGCAAATGCGCCTCTTGATTTAAAGCAGCCCATAACTTTCTTGAAAACCGATAAGTAAACCACAACGCAATTTCTGTTTCGTCAGTCAGGCCAACACGAAACAATAAACGATCTTGCCTTTTATCGTAGCTGAAATTCAATTGCTGAATACCAAGTTCTTGCACTTTTTCTACTGATGCATCATCTTCTACCAACGCTTCATACTCCTTAACAAATTTTTTTAATATCGCCTCTTGAAATCACAACAATCGCCCCAAATTAGCAATCTAGCAGTGAGAGTGCTAAACTCTCTCGCATTGCAATTTTTAATTTATATTTAACAGTTTAAGCATAACCCAAGGAGAAATCTAATGAAAATTCGTCCATTGCATGATCGCGTTGTAATTAAACGTTCTGAAGAAGAGCGCACAACCGCATCAGGTATTGTTATTCCAGACTCAGCAACTGAAAAACCAGACCAAGGTACTGTTGTTGCAATTGGTAACGGCAAAAAAGACGACAATGGCAAAGTGATTGCCTTAGACGTTAAAGTTGGCGACAAAGTATTATTCGGCAAATACGCAGGTCAAACAGTAAAAGTAGACGGCGAAGAACTATTAGTGATGACTGAGTCAGACATCATGGCTATCGTCGAATAATTTCGACGGGATATTAAGTCGAATAATTTCGACGAGATTAATAAGTCGAATAATTTCGACAGATGATTAATCGAATAAATTGAATAATTAATGCATTTAGGAGAATTTTAAATGGCAGCAAAAGACGTAAGATTCGGCGATGACGTTCGTCAAAAAATGGTAACTGGTGTCAACGTATTAGCAAACGCAGTGCGTGTTACTCTAGGCCCTAAAGGCCGTAACGTAGTGCTAGAGCGCTCATTTGGCGCGCCAACCATCACTAAAGATGGTGTTTCTGTAGCAAAAGAAATCGAACTACAAGACAAATTTGAAAACATGGGCGCACAAATGGTGAAAGAAGTTGCTTCTAAAACCAATGACATCGCAGGTGACGGTACAACAACAGCAACCGTGTTAGCACAAGCAATTATCCGTGAAGGCATGAAATCTGTTGCAGCGGGCATGAACCCAATGGACTTAAAACGCGGCATCGATAAAGCAGTTGAAGCGGCAATTGAAGAGCTAAAAAAACAATCAAAACCATGTACAACCAGCAAAGAAATCGCACAAGTTGGTTCTATCTCAGCCAACTCAGATGAATCAGTTGGTCAAATCATTGCTGATGCAATGGAAAAAGTCGGTAAAGAAGGTGTCATTACGGTTGAAGATGGTTCTGGTTTAAGCAATGAATTAGACGTGGTTGAAGGTATGCAGTTTGACCGTGGTTACTTATCACCCTACTTCATCAACAATCAAGAGCGTCAAATCGCATTACTAGAAAATCCATACGTGTTATTACACGACAAAAAAATCTCAAACATCCGTGATTTATTACCAACACTAGAGCAAGTGGCTAAAGAAGGCCGTCCACTTTTAATTGTCGCTGAAGATATTGACGGTGAAGCACTAGCGACATTGGTGGTCAACAACATTCGCGGCATCTTGAAAACAGTAGCTGTTAAAGCACCTGGCTTTGGCGATCGTCGTAAAGCCATGTTAGAAGATATTGCTGTGCTTACTGGCGGCACTGTGATTGCAGAAGAAGTTGGCCTCAAACTAGAAGATGTTAAATTAGAAAACTTAGGTTCAGCGAAACGCATTGAAATTGGTAAAGAAAACACCATCATCATTGACGGCGCTGGCCAAGAAGCCAATATCAAATCACGTATTACACAAATCAAAGCAGAAGTTGAAGCATCAAGCAGCGATTACGATCGCGAAAAACTACAAGAGCGCGTGGCTAAATTAGCAGGCGGTGTTGCAGTGATTAAAGTGGGTGCGGCAACAGAAGTAGAAATGAAAGAGAAAAAAGCCCGTGTAGAAGATGCCTTACACGCAACACGCGCAGCAGTAGAAGAAGGTATTGTTGCTGGTGGTGGCGTTGCATTGATTCGCGCACGTGACGCAATCGCTAAAGTAAAAGGCGATAACCTAGAGCAAGAAGCTGGTATTAAAATTGTTCTACGCGCGGTTGAAGAGCCTCTACGCCAAATCGTTGCAAACGCAGGCGCTGAGCCTTCAGTAGTAGTTAGCAACGTAGCAGGCGGCAAAGGCAACTACGGCTACAACGCGGCAAACGAAACATACGGCGACATGCTAGAAATGGGTATCTTAGACCCAACAAAAGTAACACGCTCAGCACTACAAAACGCAGCTTCTATTGCTGGCTTAATGCTAACAACAGACTGCATGATTGCAGAAGCACCAAAAGCAGACGCACCAGCAATGCCTGATATGGGTGGTATGGGCGGAATGGGCGGTATGGGTGGCATGATGTAATTTTTAGCTTCGTATAAGCAGCGATTGCGGCGTTGCATTTTCTTGTCATACTCAATGTATTGTCTACGAAAATGCGCATTGCACTAGCCTCTTATACTTGCTAAAAACTATGCTGACCTAGTATTAAAACAAAACCCGCTTAGGCGGGTTTTGTTTTATCTACCAATTTTTATTGACGATACTTATTCAAAGACTGCAGAAATTAGATTTTAAATTAACCTAAAAACGAATCTATGGTGTTAAGAAGTTTATACATATCAGCCAGCGTAGGGCGGATTGCAACCCGCCGTATGGGCTTTTAACCAACTCACAAAAAATCCCATACGACGCAATACGCTTTGCTGATTGATGCCCTCCAAAATGGTCTATCCGACCACCTATTTTTCTTTTATTTTTTATTCTGTTGCTTAACTTAATTCTCTTCAAAGCCAATAAAGCCGTATCAAATGTTGCCGTGTGCTAGCCACAATGGGTGTTGTGCAGTATAGTAGGCAGGCCTATTTTGGGCGTTTGAACGGATTACATAGAAAGGTGATTATGAATAAGTGGTTAGCTGCTTTATTAGCAGCAGGATTAGGTTTTTCTTTAGTGGCAAATGCGGCGATTGATGAAACAATTCGCGTTAAACAGAGCATTGAAATTAACGCACCCGCAGATAAAGTGTGGGCAACAGTAGGTAATTTTGGTGATGCGAGCTGGTTACCAGGGATTGCTAAAACTGAGCTTACTGAGGGCAAAGCGGATGAAGTGGGGGCAAAGCGCGTACTCACGTTGCAAGACGGTGGAAATGTGCATGAAACACTGACTTCTTTCGATGCCGAAAGTAGGATAATGAAATTTGAAATCACTGAGAGTGTGTTGCCTTTACGTGAGTTTGGTGCAACGATCAAAGTGGAGGCCGCTGGTGATAAAACTGTGGTGACATGGCGCACCATGTTTAAACGCAAAGACCCAGCCAATCCTGGTGCTGAAGGTCAAGATGATGCGGCAGCGAAAGCTACTGTAGAGAGTATTTTGGAATCTGGTTTAACTAACTTAAAAAAAATCTCCGAGTAAGCAAGCAAAACAAAAGGCAACCATTGGGTTGCCTTTTTTAATTTCAGTTGGCATAACGCATGCATTTATTACGCAGTGTGGTTAAAAGCCATTAAGTACTATTTATATTTAAAAAAATGTTTTTTGCGCGTTTCTCTTTCTTGCTCGTATTTTTCTCTTGAAGTTTTTGCTTCAGCTTCTTCTTTTGCTTGCTCTTCAACTTTTTGTTTTGCTTGCGCTACTACTTTTTCTTCTAAATCAATAAAACCGTCTTTATTTACGTCTTTACTTTTAAAGCGTTCTAGCATGGCAGCTTCGTGTGCGGCTTTAAATTCTTCGAAGCTGACTTTTCCGTCATGATTGGTGTCTGCTTGCATCAGATCACCATTTGCTTCTGCAGCAAGTGCAATCATATTGGTGGTGATTAACAATAATCCTAGTGCAGTCAGATGTCTTTTTTTCATATCATTCCTGTCTTAAACTGGTGGTTTAATTAAAATCATACAGTGGCTTTGAGCGAAACTCCATGTCTTTATGCAAAACGATCATTGACAAAAACAGCCAGTGTAGCGCACACTTGTTTGTGATTTATTGCAATAATCATGCCCTATTGGGTGTGTCAAATGTGAATAACCATTATTACTAATCCATTGAGGATACGATGTTGTGTAACCAATCAATTACCTACTCATTAAAAACGATATTTTTAACTGCTCTTGTTTGTGCAAGCCTAATTGCCTGCCAAAAACAAGAGCCTGACCCACCAGTTGCAGTTGTATTCACAAAAGTGACAGGCTTAAAGTCGCCCGAATCGGTTGTACAGGCTAATGATGGTAAGATTTATGTGTCTGAAATTAATGTATTTGGACAAGATGGTGATGGTCAGATTAGCGTGATAGAAAATGGCCAATTAAGGGTATTTGCAGATGGTTTAGATGATCCCAAAGGCTTAGTCATCATTGGCGATTCACTGTATGTTGCAGATAAAACCCAAATTTTAAAAATCCATTTAGCCGATGCAACAAAAAAAGAAATCTTCGTGCCGGCAAGCGCTTTCCCAAAAGTGCCTCAATTTTTGAATGACCTAGAAGCCGACCCACAAGGCAATTTATATGTGTCGGATAGTGGCGATATTATGGGCACAGGCAAAGGTGGTGCGATTTATAAAGTTAATGCTAACGGTGAAGTAGCTGTGTTGGTGGATGGCGCAGACAATCCATTGGTTATCGCACCGAACGGATTACTGGCTGATAATACGGGCAAGTTTTTACTATTTGTCGATTTTACTTCTGGTGTTTTATATACCTTAAATACCGAAACTGCCGAACTTACTGATATTGAAGCAGGCTTTGGTGGTGGTGATGGTCTTGTGCATCACTCCAGCGGTACCATGTATGTGAGTGATTGGAAAAATGGGAAAGTATTTGCTATCAGCATCACTGGTGAGGTAACGACCATAGGCCCACAATACCAAGCCGCCGCTGATATTGCCTTAACCAAAGACGAACGCTATTTAATGGTGCCAGATATGAAGGCTGGTGAATTAGACTTTATTGACTTGATATCTGTTAATTAAGCCCAACTAATCACTAGTATGCTCACTTTAAGGGGCGATTGGTAAGTCGCCAGCAAATTGCAATGCTGCAAGCCTTGCATATAAACCCCCTTTTTTACGTAATTTAGCGGCATCACCTATCTCGACAATCTGTCCATTTTCCATCACAACAATTTTATCGGCTTTTTGTACAGTGGCTAATCGATGGGCAATAATCAAGGTTGTTCTGCCAAGCATGGCTGCATTGAGTCCTGCTTGCACCAGCGTTTCAGATTCTGCATCTAGTGCGCTAGTCGCCTCATCTAATAGTAAAATAGGGGCGTCTTTTAACATGGCGCGTGCAATAGCAATGCGTTGTCTTTGCCCACCGGATAAACGCGTGCCGCGCTCACCTAAAAATGTGTGATAGCCATCTGGCAATTGCGGCACAAATTGCGCCACTTGCGCGGCATGAGCAGCGGCAATAACAGCTTCATCACTTGCCTCTGGCTTGCCGTAGCGAATATTTTCTAGAACATTGGCAGAAAAAATAATCGGGTCTTGCGGCACGATGGCAATGAGACGGCGCAAATCATGCAGACGAATATGATTAATGTTTTGATCATTAATGGTGATAATGCCAGTTTGCGCATCATAGAAGCGTAACAATAATTGAAACAGGGTGGTTTTACCTGCGCCGGATGGTCCAACAAAAGCCACGGTTTCGCCTGCTTTAATGGCCAAATTCACGTTGTTTAATGCTGGTGTTAATGGCCTTGATGGATAGTGAAATTGCACATTATTAAACTGGATATTGGCTTCCGTTTCACTGGCCAATGCCAATGGCTTATCCGTCTCGATAATCACTGTTTCTGTATGCAGTAACTCGAGCAATCGTTCTGTAGCGCCAGCAGCACGCATAATATCGCCCCATACTTGCGCGATTGTGCTCACGCTACCTGCAACCATGGCGGCATATAAAACAAACGAAGCTAACTCACCCCCAGTCATAACCCCTTGACTGACTTGTCGCGCACCCAGCCATAACACAAAAATAATAGTGCCCATCACGGCGGTAATAATCACAGCGGTTAATAATGCCCGTACTTTGACACGCCTAATGGCAGTGATAAAGCTTAGCTGCGCGCTGTTGGCAAAACGATGCGTTTCACGTTTCTCTTGGGTATACGATTGTACGGTTGGCATGGCATTTAAAATTTCACCTGCCATGGCGGAGCTATCGGCAATGCGGTCTTGCGATTCGCGTGATAGTTTTTTGACTGAACGACCGATTAATACGATGGGGAATATCAGGCAAACCATCAAACCAATATTAATTGAAAATAAGTAAAAACTGGTCACTGCCAGCATAACCATACCACCAGCAAATTGAAATAGGCTACGCAAACCCATGGATGCAGAGCTACCGACCACTGTTTGAATCAGCGTGGTATCTCCCGTTAGTCGAGAAAGCACTTCGCCTGTTTGTAAGGTTTCAAAAAACTGTGGTGATTGCTTCAGCACACTGGCATATACTGCACTACGCAAATCGACTGTTACACGCTCTCCTATCCATGAAACCATGTAGTAGCGTGAAGCCACCATCAGCGCCCAAAAAGCGGCCAACCCAAATAGTATGCCAAACTTGGTATCAATATTCACTGTTGGTGTTGTGCCTTGACTGCTGCCAAAACCGACATCAATCAAATCACGAAAGGCCAATGGTACTAGCAATAAAGCCACTGAAGCCAGACTTAATAATACAAAGGCAATTGCCATTTGTAAGCGATATGGTTTTAAAAATGGCCATAAGTCTTTTAAGGAGACGATGCGTTTTGATGATGGTATTTGTTTGTTGATTGGTGTGTTGTTTTTTGTCATGGCGTGCGTTTTCTACAGTTAGCTTTGTATGACCTGATGGGTTTAATAAAGTGCAGTCTCATCTTCACATAGCGCATACAAATTACGGTGAAAGGACTAAAATACTGCACATGCAATTACACTATCAAAGCGTTGGTCAAGGCCAGCCACTTATTTTACTACACGGCTTATTTGGTTCTGCCGACAATTGGGGTGTTGTTGCTAAACATTTTTCAACATACTACCAAGTGATTAGCGTAGATTTGCGCAATCATGGTAGATCGCCCCACCATGACAGACAAGACTATACGCTTATGGCAGAGGATCTGCTTGAACTATGTGATGCACTCAATTTAGATGCTACCCTGTTACTAGGCCATTCAATGGGCGGAAAAGTAGCGATGCAGTTTGCTGCGCAATATCCTAAGCGCGTTGATCAACTGGTTATTGTTGATATGGCCATACGCAGCTATGCCGATGTGCAAACCTATCTCATTGATGCCATGATGGCAGTTGATCTCTCAGTGATGCGCCATCGCCGCGATGTTGATCAAGCACTCAGCAGCACCATTGACAATCCAAGAGTGCGCCAATTTTTATTAATGAATCTTATCAATCACAATGGCAATTTGGCATGGCGGATTCATTTATCGGCGTTAAAAGCCAACTATCCTGCAATTCGCCAAGCACTAAATCTACCAATACCGTTTGACAAACCAAGTCTATTTATCCGAGGTGAACGTAGTGATTATGTGCAAGATAAAGATGTTGAGCAGATTAAAATCCATTTTACACAATCACAATTTGTTAGTTTGCCAACCGGGCATTGGGTACATGCTGAACAACCACAGGCATTTATCGAAACAGTGGCAGAATTTCTGCATCAACCAGACGATTCACCTATCTAGCACACATGGCTAGCAACACACTTGCTTATTGACGCTTTTGTGCTTCAACGAACATAATGCTCACTTTTCAACTGAGACAATACTGCCATGCCAACTGAAAAGCTAGGTCAACTTCACCCCTCATGGCAAGCAGTTATTGGGCAAGCGTTTAATCAAACCTATATGCAAAACTTAGGTGCTTTTTTAAAGCAAGAAAAAGCAGCTGGTAAAATCATTTACCCGCCTAGTGAATTGATTTTTAACGCGTTTAATCACACACCGTTTGAATCGGTACGCGTGGTGATTATTGGACAAGACCCATATCATGGACAAGATAATGGCAGGCCACAAGCACATGGCTTGAGTTTTTCTGTACCTGATGGCATAAAACCACCGCCGTCTTTGATGAATATTTTTAAAGAAATAACGGCCGATCTTGGTATTGGCATGAGTGGTAAAGGTGATTTATCGCCGTGGGCTGCACAAGGCGTTTTATTATTAAATGCAACATTAACTGTGGAACAGTCTATTGCAGGCTCGCATCAACATCGTGGCTGGGAAACATTTACCGATGCGGCAATTGCAGCATTAAACACGCAACGCAATAATCTTGTCTTTGTGCTATGGGGAAGTTATGCGCAGAAAAAAGGCAAGGCGATTGATAGTACTAGGCATTTGGTATTGCAGTCTGTTCATCCCTCACCTTTATCAGCCCATCGTGGTTTTTTTGGTAATCACCAATTTTCGCAAATCAACCAATACTTGCAACAACATGGGCAAGCGCCAATCGATTGGCAACTATAGTAAGAATGCCGTGATGGCATATAATGCACACAATAGATACTGTATTATCAATCTGTATTTTATCAATCAGCGAAGGAACGCCGCATGTATTGTCAACGAATCATGATGATTGCACTGCTATCATTCATCAGTAATCTTGCTTATGCCAATAGTGAAGTGTGTTACCAAACTTCACCCAGCCTAGCGACATTAGGTAATGCCTATTATGATTTAGAAAACACCAGCGTATTGTCTGACCCCGAAAAAAACAGAATCAACGCTTTCTTTAGCAAGTTGGTCGGCAAATGGAGAGGTCATGCGAGCGCAATAGAATGTAGAGGCCCAGATAGAGCGCCGCAAAGGATCGTTCACGATGCAACATTGGATGCCAATGTGCATATCAACAACCAGATAGGCTTATCGATGCAAGCGAACAAACAATTGATTAAAGCGCGTGTCAGAAAATCGGAGTCACTTTTATTACTGGGTAACAGCCCTGTATTCGACCTTGCATTTGTTGACGATAATCACCTAACGTTTTCAGAAAAATACAGAAGAATCAACCAGCCAACTCCGCAACCAGACCCTAAGACAAAAAATAACACTTTAAACTCGACGCAAACAATCGCGCGTGCAACAAGGTTTAGCCGCATGACCGAAACGATTTATCACGTAATCTTGCAGAATCACGCACTGATTGTTTCAAGATCTTATTACAGTAATGGTGTTTATGCTGGGGAAGATTTGTGGACACTATCCAGACAGTAATAGGCTAGATCGTAAACACTGAATGCATGAAGCAGATCCACTAACCATATTGCAGCGACTGTGATTGATTGTCGTTACCGCCATCAAATAATGCATAAATCCCGCCTTGCTAATGTATTGATTACTTTTTTAAAACTTGGGCTCACCGCATTTGGTGGACCTATTGCACATATCGCTTATTTCCGCAAAGAGCTGATTGAAAAACAACAATGGACCAATGAGCATCAATTCAGTCAGTTACTGGCAATTTGTCAGTTTTTGCCGGGTCCTGCTAGCAGTCAATTAGGATTTGCACTTGGCTTTATTCGTGCAGGATGGCCAGGGGCATTGGCTGCTTTTATTGCCTTTACTTTACCGTCTGCTTTGTTGCTTGTTGGCTTTGCTTCACTGTTGCCGCTGCTGTCTAACGCACTTGGCGTGGCCTTAATTCACAGCTTAAAATTAGTCGCTGTTGTTGTGGTTGCAGATGCCGTATGGGCAATGGCGAAAAAACTGTGCCCCGATCACACCCGTCGTATCATTGCATTAGTAGCGGCTATTGCGCTACTGATCATACAAGTTGCTTGGGCACACATGCTTGTGATTATCATTGGTGCTGTGATTGGCCTGTTGCTATGCCGTCCAACACCCTCAAGCAATGCCATGCCGTTACTCAATATCAACAAACGTTTTGCATGGCTGTTATTCAGTCTATTTATTGTGCTGTTGCTCGCTTCATTGATACCCAATCACGAACCAGGATTCATTGCGGTTGGTCAAGCCTTTTATCAAGCTGGCGCTCTTGTCTTTGGTGGTGGACATGTTGTATTGCCGTTATTAGAACAGGCTGTTGTCGATACAGGCTGGATTAGCAATGCGCACTTTCTGGCTGGATACGGTGCATCACAGGCCATTCCAGGCCCCATGTTTGCTTTTTCAGCCTACTTAGGTGCCATTATCCCAGACAGTCACAGTATCAATTTTGGCAGTGCATTACTTGCTTTGCTGTGTATGTTTTTGCCAGGCCTTCTATTGATTAGCGCTGCATTACCGCTATGGCAATCAGTATCAGCCAATCCTTTAGCCACCAAGGCAATTAGTGGCATTAACGCTGTCGTTGTCGGTATTTTAGCGGCAGCATTGATTCATCCAATTGCCATTTCCAGCATTGTCTCAACTATCGATTTCATCATTAGTGGCATTGCTCTTTTCTTGCTAGCCAAATGGCGATTATCTCCATTACTAGTCGTTATTGGGACGGTGTTGGCTTCTGTGACAATGCACTTTATTTAATCAAATGATAGACAAAAAAAACCCCAACCAAGGGGCCGGCTGGGGTTAAGTGCCTTTTTTGGAAGGCTTCCGCTCAGGGAGGAAAAAAGCGGAACGGTAACAAAACACAAACATTTTATTACCATGCAAAATAGGACTAAGCATCATTAATGAAGTTCATCCCATGTGCGCAATTTTTTGTAACCAATTGTAAATCCCAACGTACACAACGATTGATTAAGTTTGATTTATCACCAGCGAATGTGTGCGGCTTGTCAAATACGATCGTGTATATGCAGATTAAACGGTTGATGCATTACCCACACCCAATACAATTACCACGATAGATAACCCCTCACATACAAGCACCCTAAAGGCTGCCTCCACTGTGGTAAACACTAAGCTAAACACTACAGCATTAACTCAGTTCAGGCGCTATAATAACGCCATGGATATTCCGAATATAGCTAGCGACCCCCTACTGTCTGGGTTAAACAATAAACAGCTCGAGGCTGTAACATTACCGCACCAATCGTCTTTAATTTTAGCTGGCGCGGGTAGTGGTAAAACACGTGTGCTCACGACGCGTATTGCATGGCTGATTCAAACTGGCCAAATTTCACCCATGGGATTAATGGCGGTCACGTTTACCAATAAAGCCGCTAAAGAAATGCTGACGCGCTTAACCACAATGATGCCAATTAATACACGAGGCATGTGGGTCGGCACATTTCATGGTTTGTGTAATCGTTTATTACGCGCCCATCATCGTGAAGCAGGCTTACCAAGCACCTTCCAAATTTTAGATACAGCGGATCAATTATCCAGCATCAAACGGCTGCTTAAGCTGATGAATGTGGATGATGAAAAGTTTGTGCCCAAGCAAGTGCAAGGCTATATCAACTCATGCAAAGAGGAAGGTTTGCGTGCTGATAAAGTCGATGCTTATGATGCGCACTCACAACGTTTAAGAGAGATTTATGCTGAGTATGATAAGCAATGTAACCGTGAAGGTGTCGCTGATTTTTCAGAGCTATTATTACGTTGTTATGAATTATTAGAACGTGACGCGCATATCCGTAACCATTACCAAAATCGTTTTAAATATATTTTGGTTGATGAGTTTCAAGACACTAACCGCTTGCAATATTTATGGTTGAAGTTGTTGGCCGGTAAAGAAAACTGCCTGTTTGCTGTTGGCGATGATGATCAATCTATCTATGGTTTTCGTGGTGCGCGTGTTGGCAATATGCAAGATTTTGAAAAAGATTTTAATGTCAAAAATATTGTTAAATTAGAAGAAAACTACCGTTCACATAGCAATATTTTAGACGCGGCGAATGCGATTATTTCGCATAATAAAAATCGCCTAGGTAAAAACTTATGGACATCTGCCGGCAAAGGCGAGCCAGTGCGCATTTACGAAGCTTACAACGATACTGACGAAGCAGCATTTATTGTCGATGAAATAAAAATGCTACATGCAGAAGGTATTAACTTAAGCGCAATGGCATTGCTGTATCGTAGCAATGCACAATCACGTATTTTGGAGCATGCATTATTTTCAGCCAATTTGCCTTATCGTGTGTATGGCGGTTTGCGCTTTTTTGAGCGTGCTGAAATTAAACATGCATTGGCTTATATGCGGCTAATGGCCAATGCTAATGACGATACGGCGCTGTTGCGCGTGATTAATTTTCCTGCCCGCGGTATTGGTACGCGTAGTCTAGAGCAGTTACAAGAAATCGCGCGTCAACAAGACTGTAGCTTATGGGCCGCGGCTTGCCAAGCGACTGGGAAAATTGCTGATTTTGTCCATTTAATTCGTGTAATGACTGATCAAGCTTATGGCGTTACCTTGGCAGAAGTAGCAGAATTAGTCACGACCATGTCTGGCTTAAAAGCACATTACGAAAATACCAAAGATAGTGAAGACCGCATTGCTAACTTGGAAGAACTTGTCACAGCAGCCGTTGCTTTTACCAACCAAGATTTTGGTAACCACAACAATGTCGATGGTGAAACTGAACAAGATTTGTTAACACAATTTTTAAGTCACGCCAGCTTAGAAGCGGGCGAACATCAAGCAGAAGTTGGCCATGATGCGCTTCAATTAATGACGGTACACGCAGCTAAAGGCTTAGAGTTTAGAACGGTATTTATTAGCGGTTTAGAAGAAGGTCTGTGTCCGCATGAACAAAGCCTGTATGAACACAACGGCTTGGAAGAAGAGCGTCGATTAATGTATGTGGCCGTTACGCGTGCAAGACAACGTTTATATTTGAGTTATGCGCAAAGCCGCATGTTGCACGGTAAAGTACGTTATGGCATTGCTTCTCGATTTTTAGATGAAATTCCAGAAGAGCTGATTAAGCGACTCAATAGCAAGCCAGCGGCTACATTATCCAACTACAACTATCAAGAAATGCCGCATGTGATGACAGGACATAAAAGCCAAGAACAAAAGAATGCCATGCCCTGGAAAGTTGGACAAAGCGTTGCACATGCTAAATTTGGTAATGGCGTAGTGGTGAGTTATGAAGGTGCTGCCAATGATATGCGGGTGCAAGTGAATTTTAGCCATCACGGCCTAAAATGGCTTGCTCTAGAATTTGCCAAATTGACTGCCATTTAAGTGTGGCCTAACTAAACACCCGCCTTAAGCATAGTTTTAAAGCCTTGAGGCTTAAGCAATAGGTGCGGCACGAAAAATATCGCGGTAGCTCACATATTGAAAAGCCAACGTTAGGGCAATGCTTACCAATGTCACCCCAAATATTAAAACAGTCATTAACGATTGTGCAAAAGCAAGATGAATAAACGCAAATAAACCAGATAATATACTTGCCGCTAGCATGAATAACATGATGCCAGCTGTCAATAATAGCCACCCAGCTATCAGTGCCACTAGGTATTGCAACGATCCTGCGATACTCGACTTTAATGACTTGATTACACTGTAATGATTGAACGCAATTAGCATGGGCGCAAACCAAGTTGCCATCATCAATGGAATAAAAAGCAAAATAAGTTTCACAAAAATAGGCGTCATCTTTTGCATGGCCAACACCATTTCCTGTTCGCTCATTTGCTGTTGGTTATTCATGACTGCTATGAGTGTTTGCATGTCTGTATTTAATAGCATACTCACCACCATAAAATAGCCAAGATTCACCAAACCTAATGCCAATAATCTTCTTATTTTCGGCTGAATTAATTGCATCATCAGTGAAAAATGCTCTTGCTTTTGATACTCTGCATTGCGATACATACGGATGGCAATGGCGATAAAAATAGGCCAAATCAAAATCGTGACAAATGCGAATAGCTGTACACCAGGAAAAGAAGGAATCAATATAAAAATACCAAGGTAAGCAAGTGCCAATAGTAGCCACTGTCTCGGCGCTAGTTTGAAAAGTGCAATACTCTCAGTCATCCAGCTAATACCTGTTTTAGTTCGTGATGCTAATATTGCCATGTTTAGTTCAACCTATAACGCACTTGGCGTTGCTCGTTTTAACAAAATGTTCTTAAAGTAATTTGGGTCTTTTGCATGGGTCAACTCTCCTTCTGCAGGAAAGTATAAATCATGCAATCTAGATAACCAAAACCGTACTGCCGCGATACATAACAATCCTTGCCAAGCTTGCTGTTCAAGCTCATTAAAAGGTCGCACTTCTGTATAAGCCTGCATAAAAGCATTCAAACGTGGCTCATCAAATTCACCCGTATCAGTTAAACACCAATCATTGACTGCAATCGCCACATCATAAGCCAGCACATCATGACAGGCATAATAAAAATCAATAAACCCACCCAATGCCGCCCCGTCAAACAACACATTATCACGGAACAAATCGCCATGGATGACGCCTTTTGGTAAACTCGTCAGATCCAAGTTTTCTTGAAAAACAAGGGCTTGCTTTAGCAAGGACTGATCGTCCGCTGATAATTGACTCATGACTTTTTGCGCGGTGTTTGCACGCCAAACGGCATCTCTTTGATTGTGCGATATTTGTTGGAATGTTGCTCCTGCCACATGCATTTTTGCCAATACTCGGCCAACTTGTGCGCACTGAAGCTCATCTGGGCTATCGACATCACTGCCCTTCAGACAGCTCACCAACAGCGCTGGCTTGTCTTTAATCAAATGTAATGCAACCCCATTGTTATCAGCGATTGGCGCAGGGCAAGGAATATCATGTGCTGCCAAATGCGTCATGAGTGCAACAAAATAAGGTAGATCACGCATGCTGCTTGCTTCAAATATCGTTAACACATAACGCGATGTTTCGGTGATTACAAAATAATTGGTATTGGTAATACCTGCTGCGATACCTTTGAGTGCAGTAATCTCCCCTATAGAAAAATTCTGCAAATACGCTTGCACTTCTTCAAGTGTTAAGGTGGTAAAAACTGACATAAAGCTTACTTAATGGTTAAAAAGGCCCAGTGACGAAACCAGCCCATATTGATTAAAATTAGAATCTAAAAAGCGTCCATTTAGGCACAGCCAAAGGCGGGTTAGGCCCAACATTGACCCAATCACTTTGCTGATCTTCTTTATACAGATAATAGGGAACGCCGTGAGCGGGGGTCACTTTCATCATATAGAGCTCGCCATGAATACGATACTCTTGAATCGTTTTTCCACCCTCTTTACGGATAGTGACTTCTGGCGCATCTTCTAAAGGCTCGCCCTCTTTTACCTTAGGCGGTGGTTCGACTTGCTCTAACATTTCTGCGTCAGCTGGCGTTGCGGCAAAAAGCAGTTGAGGCATCAAGCAAAGTAATGCGGTTCCTAACAAGCTTAACAATAATTTTTTATGCATCTCAAACCACCTATTCACAATTTACATTATGCTTTCATTCTAACAAAAAGCACGATTAGATTCGTTAATTCATTACAAATTAAGCTGATTTTTCTTGTCTTCTGCGGTTAATTGAAATCCTCTGGATTCGTAATATTTAAATATAGCCGCAACAACTGCTTCGGGTTCATCAATCACTTGAATCAAATCCATGTCGTTTGGGGATGCCATCCCTTCAGCAATCAAGGTATTTTTTAACCAATCTAATAATCCTGCCCAAAAAGCTGAGCAAACCAAAATAATGGGAATTTTATGCGATTTGCCTGTTTGCACCAGCGTCAAGGCCTCCATCAACTCATCCAAGGTACCAAATCCACCTGGCATGACCACATAAGCCGATGCATATTTAACAAACATGACCTTACGCATAAAAAACGTTTTAAAAGTAATGCCAATATCTTGATAACCATTACCCGATTGCTCAAATGGCAATTCGATATTTAAACCTACACTGGGTCCGACACCAGCAAATGCTCCTTTATTAGCAGCTTCCATAATCCCAGGCCCGCCGCCAGAGATAACGGTAAAACCTGAATCTGATAACAAACGAGCCACTCTTTCAGTCAGCTTGTAATATGGATGGTCAGATTTTATTCGCGCACTACCAAAAATTGAAACAGCGGGCATCACTCTTTTTAATGTTTCAGTTGCTCTTACATATTCAGACACAATTTCAAATGCATGCCAAGATTCATTACCCTCAGCATCGCCATGCAATAGCTCTGGTGTTGTCATTTGTGGTAACTTATTCGTTGCCATTTTATTTCCTTTTTTATTCGCCCTGTTTGGTTAATGTAGCAATGATATTACATAAAGCAGGGTGACATATGGGAAAATACCACATAAAACAAATCGGAAAACCAGAGATTTTGATATGAAAACCTTATTACTTGTTGATGGCTCGTCTTATTTATATCGCGCCTTTCATGCGATGCCAGACTTGCGTAATGCGGCTAACGAACCCACTGGCGCTATTCATGGTGTATTGAATATGTTGCGCCGTTTGCATAAAGATTATCCAGCCGATTATTGTGCTTGTGTATTTGATGCCAAAGGCAAAACCTTCCGTGACGATATTTATCCTGAATATAAAGCCAATCGAGCGCCGATGCCCGATGATTTATGTCCACAAATAGAACCATTGCACGAAGCGATTGTTGCGCTTGGTTGGCCGCTGATTATGATAGAAGGCGTGGAGGCAGATGATGTGATAGGCGCGCTGGCTAAACAAGCCGAAAGCGAAGGCATCAGAACCATTATTTCAACGGGGGATAAAGATATTGCACAATTGGTGAATGATCACATTACCGTGGTCAATACCATGCGCGATGCATTTAGAAGAACCGATGATGTGTTAGATATTGCTGGCGTAGAAAAGAAATTTGGCATTCCACCCAGCTTAATCATTGATTATTTAACCTTGATTGGCGATAAAGTGGATAACGTGCCAGGCGTAGAAAAAGTCGGCCCTAAAACAGCCGTTAAATGGCTACAAGAATATGGCTCTTTAGATGGCATTATTAAAAATGCAGACAATATCACTGGCAAAGTGGGTGAGCATTTACGTGCAGCTTTAACGTGGTTGCCAACCGCTAAAGCACTAATTACCATCCGTTGTGATATCGGTATGCAAGAGAATTTAACCGACCTTGCACCGCGCGCATTAAACAAAGCCAAACTAATCACCTTATTTGATCGTTTTGAATTGCGAAGCTGGAAACGCGATTTAGAAAAAATGGATGAAAATGGCATTGTGCCAACAGGCATTAGCCAAGCGCCTGTATCACAAGCGACTTATGAAGCCAAACAAATCACAACCGATTTATTTGCCGCATCTGTTAATACAGCGCGCGAATATACTACCATCCTCACTACTGCTGATTTAGATCTTTGGCTAGACAAAATAAGCAAAGCCGAGCTGATTTGCTTTGATACCGAAACCACGAGTTTACAGCCGATGCAAGCGCAAATTGTCGGCATGTCGTTTAGTGTAGAGGCCGGCAAAGCCGCATATTTACCATTGACGCATGATTACTTCGACGCGCCTTCACAACTACCGTTTAAAGAAACATTGTCCAAAGTAAAACCGATTCTAGAAAACCCTGCCATTAAAAAAGTAGGGCAAAATTTAAAATATGACAAACATATTCTGGCAAACCATGACATTGTTTTAAACGGCATCGCTCACGATACCTTGTTGCAATCGTATGTATTAGAAAGTCATCGCACCCACAATATGGATGACCTTGCCATGCGCCATCTTGGCTTAACAACCATTCACTTTGAAGATGTGGCTGGCAAAGGCGCAAAGCAAGTGAAGTTTAATGAAGTGACGGTTGAAACGGCAAGCGAATATGCGGCAGAAGATGCGGATATCACCTTGCAAATTCACCAAACGTTAATGCCGCATATTGCCCAAGATGACAAACTCAACTTTATTTATAGCAATATCGAAATGCCCTCCATGGAGATTTTATACACCATTGAGAGAAATGGTGTGTTGATTGATGCCAACATGCTGAATAAGCAAAGCCATGAGCTTGGCCTGCGTTTAGTTGAGCTAGAAAACAAGGCTTATGAACTGGCTGGGCAACAATTTAACTTAGGCTCACCCAAACAATTACAAGAAATTTTGTTTGATAAATTAGGCATTAAACCGCTTAAAAAAACCCCCAGTGGCGCACCAAGTACGGATGAAGATGTGCTACAAGAGTTGGCTTTAGATTATCCATTACCAAAAGTGTTATTAGAGTATCGTGGGCTAGCTAAACTGAAATCAACCTATACCGACAAACTGCCAAAAATGATTAACCCGCATACCGGTCGTGTGCACACCAGTTACAACCAAGCTGTGGCAATTACCGGCCGACTCGCCAGCTCCGACCCTAACTTGCAAAATATTCCCGTCCGAACAGCCGAAGGTCGGCGCATTCGTGAAGCGTTTATTGCACCAGCAGGCTCACAGATTGTCTCTGCCGATTACTCACAAATTGAGCTACGCATCATGGCGCATTTATCTAAAGATGAAGGCATGCTCAAAGCCTTTGCCAATAATGAAGACATCCACCGCGCCACCGCCGCCGAAGTGTTTGGCATAGAAAAAGACCATGTCGATAGTGAGCAACGCCGTTTTGCCAAAGTCATTAACTTCGGTTTGATTTATGGCATGAGCGCCTTCGGCTTAGCCCAAAACCTCAACATCGAACGCAGCGCCGCCCAAAACTATATTGAACGCTACTTTGCCCGCTACCCAGGCGTGCGCCAATATATGGATGACACGCGCGAACTGGCTAAACAAAAAGGCTATGTAGAAACCTACTTTGGCCGACGATTATGGGTACCAGAAATCAACAGTCCAAACGGTAACCGTCGCGCAGGCGCAGAACGTGCTGCGATTAATGCGCCGATGCAAGGCACCGCCGCAGATTTGATTAAACTCGCTATGATTGCTGTGCAAAATTGGCTTGTTAGTGAGCGCTTACAATCAAAATTGATTATGCAGGTACATGATGAATTGGTATTGGAAGTGCCTGATAATGAGTTGGAATTGGTGAAGCAAAAGCTTCCTGAGTTGATGCAGAATGTCGCTAAGTTGGATGTGCCGTTGTTGGCGGAGGTTGGAGTTAGTGGGAATTGGGAAGGGGCGCATTAAAATCTCTCAACACAAGAGCGCATTAGGTATAAAATAATTCATCGAATAAGCAAGCCTACATTTAACATATTTGGTCTATTTTTCAGGATGGACTAAAAAAGATTAACTAACTCAAATAAATAAAAATAATGAAAATTAACACCATCAAACAAGCATCAATGACGCAAAGTTTTGCGTCATTTAAGATGACTACTTTACGTTAGCGCCATGATAACTCCTCCGACTGACCGACTTCATAAATTTATTGCAATTGCAGGAGTTGCATTGATACTTATTGGTGTTACTTATCCAATAGAAAAGTATAACGAGTCGGAGCTGGCACGAATTAATGCATTAGAAAAAACGGATGAAACAAAGTTTGCTCAACTACGCTTTGCGCAGAAGGTGAAAGAAGAAAAAGCCATAATGAGCCGTACCTTTGATTCAAATGGCTTAAAGAAACCTAATGTGTCAGTAGAGCAACTTAGGAAGGCAGCACAGGATTTTTTTAAGCGGGAGCCAGAAGCTAGACAATTAGAAAAAGAAATGAATGACGCGTTAATTCAATACAAAAAACATTTTGAATTAACCAAGCACTATGAGTTTATGAAAAAACTATGGTTTATTATGGGCGCTTTATCCTTAGTAATCGGCATAGTTCTTAGTATTGTTGGGTTTAGACAATGGTTGTCACAACCAAAAGCATCACGCTAACCCATCCATCAAGCGGGACGCCTAACGGCGCCCCTTATCTCGAACGTTAACAATCGTAGCAAGCGTAGCGCGTAATAAGTAGGGCGACAATAAGCGATAGCGCATTGCGCCGTATGCATCTCAATTAAGTTACATTCTGTTTCGCCTCTAGGCGACTCACTTTCTTTTGCTTGTGCCAAAGAAAGTAACCAAAGAAATACACACCCTGCTATCAAGGGCTACGCCTCCCTTGCGTTGCTCAACAAAATAAGCGGCTGCGGAACTCGCCCTAACAGACTACACAAAACGTAGTCTGTCGCGGAGCTCAAACAGTCCTCGCCTTCGTCTTATTTTGTCTGCGCTACTCAGCTTGATAAAAGGGATGTAAGTCAAAACCAACGTAGAAAGTCGTCATTCCCATGTAAATGGGAATCCATTTTGAATTTAAAAAGCACAACATGGATTCCCGCCTTCGCGGGAATGACTGTGTTTGATGTTTGTTCAGTGATGCAATAGTGAAACCTCACGAAGTTTCCGCCCCCTTTAGCCACGCCGAGCAACGGAAGTAAGCAAGGAGGTTTCGTCGAGGACTGTTTGAGCGTAGCGAGTTCCGCAGACGCCTTGCTTGCTGAGTAGCGCAGGGAAACCGAAGGGCGTCTCAACCGACTTGGCGCTTTAGCGCCTAGCGAGGTTGGGGACGACCCTTGCGGTCGAGGCGACGGGGTGTCTTTTTCTTTCCCCTATTTCTTTTGGACAAGCAAAAGAAATAGGGTCGCCGTCGCGCGAAAAGCGACTTGGTAGAAAATTAGCCTAAGCTTACAAAGATTCTCGCAAAAACACCCAATCATCCCCTTTTGACTGCTCCGCACTAAAATAATACCCTTCCCGATCAAACCCTTTAATCGCTTCAGGCTCGGTAATTTTGTGATCAATAATATAGCGGCTCATTAAACCGCGTGCTTTTTTGGCATAGAAGCTGATGATTTTATATTGGTCGTTTTTAGCATCTTTGAAGATTGGGGTAATGATTCTCGCGTTGAGTTGTTTGGTTTTGATGGCTTTAAAATATTCATTAGAGGCTAGATTAATCAACACTTTATCGGCAAATGCTGGTTCTGCGATTAATGCGTTGGTGAGTTCATCACCCCAAAAATCATATAAATCGTTACCTGC